>NZ_CAXBFR010000030.1:0-27039 GCF_963975005.1 uncultured Flavobacterium sp. | reverse complement strand
TATAAAAAACTCTTGAAAAAGCTACAAAAAACACCTTCATTAGAAATAAAAAATACTAGAATTAGAGTTTCTGATTACCAAAAAGCGCAATTACTAGCGCGTTGTTACGTTAAATACAGATTAAATATTATATAAATTTTAAAAGATTATGTTTTTACAAATAGTTGTTTTTATTTTAACTTTTAGTTTAATGGAATTTATGGCTTGGTTTACTCATAAATACGTTATGCATGGGTTTTTATGGAATTTACATGCAGATCATCACAAAAAAGACCACGATTCTTGGTTTGAAAAAAATGATGCCTTCTTTATATTTTACGCTATTGTAAGCATAACTTGTTTTTACACTTGGAGTATTGGCTCTTTTGATTTAGGATTAGCCATTGGTTTAGGCATCTTAGCTTACGGAATCGCTTATTTCTTTGTTCATGATATATTTATCCACCAAAGGTTTAAGTTGTTTAGAAACGCTAATAATAAGTATGCAAAGGCTGTAAGAAGAGCTCATAAAATGCACCACAAACATATTGGAAAAGATAAAGGAGAATGCTTTGGAATGTTAGTTGTTCCTTGGAAGTATTTTAAAAATTAATTTAAAAAAAAAGCTCCTTAATTGGAGCTTTTTTTTATTTCATAATATTCTGTAAAGGTTTCAGTTGTTCCAAATCTATATTTGATTTTTGTATCAAACCAACAATTTTCATGATATTCATTGGATTCATGTCATTTCCTAAAATTCGAACAACAGCAAATCCATTTTCTTTTTTATTAGCAAAGAGTACAAATTCATTAATATGTTCATCATCACCCACAAAATAAATTGAAGCACCATCATTTCCTGAACCAAATTTCATTAATTCGTTGTATGAAGTTGTGTCTTTTAGAATTGTTTTGACTTTTTGAACCTCAACATTATAGTTATTCTTATTGCTATCTTCTTTTTTAAAAGCCAAGACGTTCATTTTTTCAAATGATTTTAAGGCTTCTTTATCTGAATCCGTTAAGGACATCTTCTCAGTATTAATTATATCTGAACCTAAATCTATTGCAACAAAATCTTTTGATTCTGTATTTTCGACAAAGTATTTCTGCAAAGTTGGTTTATTATTACAACTGACTAATGTTACTACAGAAAATAAAAATAAAAGTAAAATTAAATTTCTCATCTTATTTTTTTGAAGCTTTTTTTAATTCGTCTTTTCCTGGAAGATTCATTCTTTCCGTTAATGAAGATAATTCATCTAAATTAAACTCACCTGTCAATGATAATATAACAGTTGGTGTATCTTTCAAATCTCCTTCCATAAACAATAATAACTCTTTTACAATTGAAGTACTTCCGGCTGATTTGATATAAATTTTTACATTTTTTCCATCACTATTCACACGCATCAATTCTTCTAAAGGATTTGATTTTAAATAAGATGAAACTGACGATTTCATTTCAGAAGACAGTTTTGTGCTGTTTGTTGTAAACACTTTTAAATTATCTAATTTTTTTAACAGCGTAAGGTATTGTTGCATTTCTTTATCTTTTGCATCGATTTTAACCTTACTCATTAATTCAAACATTTTTTTGTTTACAATTACTGAATTTACTTCATCCTTGTCTTCAAATTTGTCAAATGTCGATTGAGCAAATATAAATGATGGTAAAACGACTAATAATAATAGGACTATTTTTTTCATGACTTTTTTATTTAATTATTTGAAAATTATTGTTTTTGTTTTTTCGTATTCTTCTATATAAGATACATTTTCCATGCCAGAATTGATATTGTTTGCTACTAATTGCAAGGCTTTATGAGTTTCTACAAATGCTTCTTCTGGACTATCAAACGTACCTAAGTCTTCTTTTTTAGTTGTATTTTGATACAAATAAGTAGCAATCATAGTTACTAAAACTACACTTGCAGCAATACCAATCCATTTTTTACTTTTATGTTTTTCTGGAAGAATAAATTCTTTTGTTGTTTCGTTTTTTGAATCTTTATAATACCCAAAAACATCTTTATATTGATTTAAATGTGAAGGTATATTTTGTGCTGTGAAATATGTTTTCAATACATTTTCATCCTGCAAAGAAGTATTTCCTTCTAAATATTTTTCTATTAACTCTTCTATTTTATTTATTTCCATAATTATTTATTTCAGCAAATTTTTCTTTAATAATTTTTCTAGCTCTTGATAATGAAACTCTGATGGCTGTTTCATTCATATCTAAAACTTTAGCAATTTCAGCAAATTCATATTCTTCTATTTCTCTTAACTGAATAATTAACCGTTGTTGTTCAGGTAATGAGTTTATTATTTTTTCAACATTATACAAATTATCTTTACTTATTATTTGGTTTTCTAAAGATGAATTATCACTGTAATTGTTATGTGTTATTGACAAGTTATTACTTCTCTTTGCTTTCAATTGATCTAAACAATAATTTTTTGTCATTGTCATTGCCATAGCTTCCATGCTCTTAAATGTATTCGTGTCAGCTTTCCATAATTTCAACAAAACTTCTTGAGTTGCATCTTCTGCTTCTTCATTACTTATCAACATCCTTTTAGCCAAACGATATAGCTTATCCTTAAAAGGTTTAATTAGAGTTATAAACTCTTGTTGTTTCATGTTATTAGTTTGTTTATAAAGTTAAGACGAATGTAAATTAAAATTGTTACAATAGCTTAAAATAATATAAATTTACATACCAAAATTGGAACTTTGAAGTTATACTACTAAATTACTTAAATATTAAAATCTATTTATGAAGAAAATTTTAAAATCAATACTACTAACTTTTTGCTTTTTGTTAGTCTTTCAAAATTGTAGTGATGATTATGATGATGTTTTACATTATAGAAATACTAATGAATTCGTTTGGACAGGCTTAAATCAATACTATTATTGGCAAAAAGATTCTCCCGATTTAAATGATGGCAAATTTGCTACTGATGTAGCTTTTCAAAACTTTTTAAGTAACTATACACCTGAAAGTTTATTTCAACATTTAAGATATGAGCCTGGTAATATCGATAAGTATAGCGTTATTTTTAGTGATTATGAGGTTTTAGAAGCAGCTTTACAAGGTACTTCTAAAAATAGTGGTGCAGATTTTGGGTTTAAAAGAAAAACAGCTGGCTCTACAGAAGTATTCGGTTTTGTACGTTATATTCTTCCCAATTCAGATGCATCTACAAAAAACATTCAACGAGGAGACCTTTTTTATGCAATAAATGGCGTGCCTTTGACTGTTGACAGTGATGGCTATTTAAATCCAACCGGATTATCTGAAGATACTTTTACATTAAATATGGCAGCTTATGACAACGGAAATATTACTCCAAATGGAAATACAATTACATTAACTAAAACTCCTTATTCTGAAAATCCCGTTTTAATTAAGAATACACATCAAGTTGGAAGTAAAAAAGTAGGTTATCTAATGTATAATGGTTTTTATTCAAATTATGAAAATGAATTAAATAATGCTTTTGCCTATTTTCAAGGAGAAGGAATAACACATTTGGTATTGGATTTACGTTACAATTCTGGTGGATCTGTAAATGTAGCTACAAAACTAGCTAGTATGATTACAGGACAATTTAACGGTCAAATTTTCGCCCAACAAGAATGGAATGAAAAAAGAATGAGCTATTACAATTCAGTAAACCCAGATGCATTACTTAATAAATTTACTAATACTTTAAGCAATGGTAACGGGATTAATAGCTTGAGTCTAACCAAAGTTTATGTTTTAACAACAAAATCAACAGCTTCTGCTAGCGAATTAATTATAAACAGTTTAAAACCATACATCGATGTTACTCAAATTGGCGATGTTACCATCGGAAAAAATGTTGGTTCAATAACAATATATGACTCACCTACTTTTAGAAAAGAAAATGTAAACCCAAATCACAAATATGCCATGCAACCAATTGTATTAAAAATTCTAAACAAAAATGGCGTTGGTGAATATTCAAATGGGCTTTTACCTAACGTTACTTTAACTGAAAATTACGGCAATTTAGGAATTTTAGGAAACGACACAGAGCCTTTACTTAATTTAGCTTTAAGCTATATTAATACAAATGGAAAAATAAATAGCAATTTTAATACAAAAGTATTCGAACATGTTACCGAATCTAAAAATTTAGATAGAATTGAAAAAGGGATGTATATAGAAAATCCACCCAATTTAAATAGAGATTAAATAAAAAAGGCTTCCAATTGGAAGCCTTTTTTATTATAAAATTCTTAGTGATTTAATTAAAGTAAAACCCAGCTGGAATAACTCCAACCGTATATTCATTTTCTAAAGTTCCTGTATTTGTATAAATGTAAACTTTTCCGTTTGAATTATAATCTGCTGCATCACCAACATATATTTTATTATTTTCAACAGCAAAACTATATACTCCATAAACTCCTTGTCCAACTGTTGAGAATAAAGATGTTGTTGGTAAACTTGAGGCCGTTAAACTCATTTTAAAAACATCAGAATCTTGCGTATAAAAAATAGAATTATCAGCAATATATAAATTAGAAGCATGATTTCCAACAGCAAAATCTATTGATGAAGTAACACTTTCTGTCTCTAAATTTATTTTTGACAATTTTCCTATAGTTTCAATTCCTGTCCAAGCTGCTCTTCCACCACTCATTACATATAAACTTCCGTTTTCTATTTGTAATGAATTTGGCACATCACCAACTGTAATAGTATTTGTAACAGTGTTTGAAGTAGAATTAATTACAGAAATAGTATTTCCATAACCATATCCTCCTTGATGCGCCACATATAACTTACCATTATTTTCAATAATGCGCTCTGGTCCTTCTACAACAGAAATTGATGCAGAAACTAAATAATCTGTTAAATTCAAAACAGCTACATAATCGTCAGTAGTTACACCAGCATCACCCCAATTTGTTATATATCCTTTTCCGTTAGCAAAAGCAATAAATCTAGGATTATCTAATCCTGAATCAATTGTAGCTACATATTCTAATGTGAATCTATTTATGATTTCAATTTTATTTGAAGCATTTAAAACTACAAAAGCTAAATCATTATAAAAACCGATATCTTGCCCTGTATTTCCAAGAACTTTTGTTGGATTAACCGCTAAAAAAGAATTGTTTTGAAAAGTTGCAAAATCATTTGATAAAAAAGAAATTGAACTGTTGTCTTGTCCAAAATTCCCTTGATTTAAGATTAGCACACCATTATCATAAGCTCCTAAAGGTAAATTATCAACTATTCCATTATCATCATCATCTGAACACGAAGCAAAAAACACAGCAACAGCTGCAATCATAAATACTCTTTTAAAAATCATTGTATTAAAAATTAAAGGTTAAATTCATCATATAATTTCGACCAGGCATTGGTCTAGACAAAACATTTTGATAAGGTTTGTTTTCCAAATTTAAAATCTGAAAACCAAGATTTAAAGGCTTTTTAGAACCTATTTTGTAATCTAAAGAAACATTAGAAACTAAATACTCTTTTAGTTTGTAAACATTATCATTAGAAGTAAAAACAGCACCATTAAATAAAGTTTGATAGGTAAAAGTGGCTCGCTTATATTGAAAAGCTACACTTGAAGTCGCTTTATGAAAAGGAACATAAATCAATTGTTTGTTAGTATCGTCATTTTCTGAAACTGTATACCCATAAGTTCCATTAATTTGAAGGCTTGAATTAGTGAAATATTTATTCCAACTAAACAAAGCTTCTAACCCATAAATTGAAACATTATCTGTATTAATCGGCTGCCATAAACCAGAAGCATTTGGTAACCAACGTAACATATCTGTAATTTTAGAATAAAAAGCAGTTGTAGTTAAAGAGGTTTCTCCATAAGTAAAAACTTGACCCATTTCAGCTTGTAAAGCGCTTTCCGGTTTCAAATTTAAGTTTCCAGTACAAATCATTGAAAGTTGGAATTCTAAAGTTTTTTGAACCTGAAAATTTTATAGCATACCAATTTAACAATTGAATATTTCCACCTAACGAATACAACAACGGACTTTTATAATTAGAAGTTACCTCTTTTCGAAGACTTGCTTCATAAGACAATTTATCATTTATCTGATGCTTGAACAACAAACTAAAAGAACCAATTTCTCTTTTATTAGTAGACAAACTAGAACCACTTCCTGAATTTTGAGTATAATCTATAATCGAATTAACTTTAATTTTTGAAGTCCAATTGTATAACAAATCATACTTAGCAATAAATGTATTTGCATTTCCAGTTGTGAAATTTTCTAAAGCTTTATTCTCAAAATACTTATATTCTTCTGTCAAATAAGCAACTTTAGTTTTTGATGTGAATAATCCGGAATAATTAGTCCATTCCAATAAATTTCTAGTATTGAAATCTAAATAGTTACTTTTTGAAGGGGAAGCAATTGTTCCAGAAAAATTTCGACTACCATCAAACAAATAGCTGAAAAATTTAATTTCATTATTTCGATTCATTCTATAACCAATATGTGAACTAATACTTGTATTTTCATATTGACCGTTTTCATTTTTCTTATCATACTCAATATAATCGTAATCATTTTCAGATTGATTGTGCGATATACTTGCATTTACAGAAATCTTATCGGTTGCAACATCTAAAGTATAATTGGCTCCAAAAGTTGAAAAACTACCATAATTTAATTGCAGTTTATTTTTGAATTGTTCTCTAAAAGAAACATCATTATTTAAATGAATTGTTCCTCCAACAGCACCACTTCCATAAATTACACTTCCACCACCAGCTCTAACTGTTATGGAATTAAAATCACGTGTAGTTAACGTATTAAAATCCGTTTGACCATTTAATTGGGAATTGATATTTATTCCATTCCAAATCACAGCTGTTTGTTGGGCTGTTGTTCCTCTAAACGAAGGGGAAGAAACCATTCCACTGCCATTTTCTTTGAAATAAATTACTGAATTATAACGCAACAAAGAGGTTAATGAAGCTTGATTTTTTTGAATCACACTATCATTAAGTTTAGTAGTATTTTGGGTATCTGAAAAGTTTTTTAATTGTGAATCGGTTAGCACTACTTCTCGCAATTGAAAAATAGAATCTTGTTGTGCCCAAATAAGAGAACAAGCTGTTAACGCAAAAAACAGAGCTAATTTTTTAAACATATCTTATAAACTTTTCTTCCCGAAAGTTATATTTAGTTAATAAATTAGGCAGGTCTCCTGGCTTGCGTCTTGTTATTCACCTTCCCAAGAATCTGAAACAAGTTCAGATAACTCAGTGGTAATGTAGATAATAACAAGCTTAATAGCTTACAGTTGCGGGAACAGCTTAGGTTTTTAACCTAATTCCCTTTTAATGCTGTTCAAAATTGAACAAGCAACCTTAATTCTGCTGCGAAGATACTTTTATTTTAAAAAATATACTACAAATACCTATTTTTTGTATATTTGATTAGTATTTTACATTTACGTTATGAAAAAAATTATACTTTTATTATTGATGACTAACTTTTGCTTAGCGCAAGGTGGTATTCAAGTTGTTTTGTTAAATTATAATATAGGAGTCCCAATAAGTTCAAACAATAATATAATTATAACAAATGATAATAATTTGAATATTATTTTTAACAATCATAATGTGAATACCTTTTTTTCAAAAGGAGGATATCCAATGCCTAATTTAGCTTTAAATGTATATCATCTAGAATGTATAAATTGTAATTACACTAATTTAAAGAATGATTTAATTTCATATAACACTGTAATACAAAAAGCACAATTTGACACTGTCAATTATTTTAGTGATGCATTACTTACTACATTAACCTCAAATACAATTGGAATTCCAACTGGAGTTAATGCTAATAACATTATAGTTACAAATGATAATGGGCTAAACCTTATTTTTACTACTCATAATGTAAAATACTATAGTCAAACGTATCCAAGTTCAACTAATTCAAATTCTTTAAAAGTCTATAGTATAGTTTGTGATTGTGACGCTAATCTTTTAAAAATTGATTTAGACAACTACAATACAATTTATGATAATGTAGAGTTTTTTGGAGCAGTTTATCTTTCAAATCCTATTTTTAAACAAATAGAAACCAATATATATCCAAATCCATTTCAAGATAAAATTACAATTGAAACTGATTTGACTATTGAAAAATATAGCGTATTTGATTTAATTGGTAAAAAAATAATTGAAACTGAGACAAATGATGAATTAAATACTGAATTAGCAAAATTAAATACAGGCACATATTTATTACAACTTCAACAAGAAGATAATAATATTGTTTCAAAAAAAATAATTAAAAATTAATCACTTCTTTTTAGTCATTTTATAAATTAACCAAACAAAGCCAACTATAAAATGCAATAAAACTATTCCAGCAACTATATAAATAAAGGTGTTTGAATTATCTCTCATTTTTTATTGTAAAGTTAAATATCTTTCAAAAAATATTTTGCATCATTTGTTACAAATCTGTTTTTATTTCAAAACTAAATTCTACTTTTGCGTAAAGTATATTTTTTTATGCAGCACTTACCAAAAGCACTTCTAGTTACGCTTCTATTTTTGGGTTTAACCCAATGCAAAAAAACAGAGAACATAGCAAAAGCTACTGTTAACGAAAACCAAATTGTTCATGCAGAAGGTTTTTCAATAGTAGAATATGATGACTTTTCAATTTTAAAAGTCAAAAACACTTATCCTGAATCTGATGAAACTTTTACTTACGTTTTACACAAAGAAAATATAATAGTTCCTGACAGTTTAAAACAATTTACAGCCATTCAAATTCCTGTTCAAAAAATAATTGTTACCTCAACAACTCACATTCCTTCACTTGAAATGTTAGGTGTCGAAAATACATTGGTTGCTTTTCCTACTTTAAAATATGTTTCTTCTGAAACTACTAGAGAACGAATTGACCAAGGAAAAGTTAGAGAAATTGGCAAAAATCAAAGTCTAAATACAGAAGTGATAATAGACTTAAATCCAGATATAATTGTCGGTTATAGTGTTGACGGAGACATGAAAACTTATAAGAATTTAGAAAAAAGTGGTCAGAAAGTAATTTTTAATTCAGATTGGACGGAAAAAACTCCTTTAGGAAAAGCAGAATGGATTAAGTTTTTTGGGGCTTTGTATGATAAAAAAGAAAAAGCTGCTGCCGAATTTGAAGCTATAGAAGAAAGCTACAATAAAGCTTTAAAATTAGCACAAAAAGCGGAAACTAAACCCACAATTTTTGCTGGAGCAATTTATGAAGATCAATGGTTTCTGCCACAAGGAGATAGTTGGGCTGCTCTATTCTTAAAAGAAGCCAACGGAAATTACCTTTGGGCAGACACAGAAGGAACTGGAAGTTTAGCTTTATCCTTCGAGACTGTTTTAGACAAAGCAAAAGATGCTGACTTTTGGATTGGACCAGGTCAATTTACTTCTATCGATGAAATTATAAAAGACAATAAAAATTATAAATTTTTTAAAGCTGTTGAATCTAAAAATATTTATTCTTTCAGCACAAAAAAAGGAAAAACGGGTGGTGTTATTTATTATGAATTAGCACCAAACCGACCTGATTTGGTTTTAAAAGACATGATTAAAATATTACATCCTGAATTATTACCCAATTATGAATTGTTCTTTTTTGAGCAATTGCAGTAAAGCTTTATTAAAATACTTTGTATTATCTTTGAGCATTGCTTTAAAAACTCATTTTTACTAATGCCAAATTCCAATAAACACTTTATACTATTTATAGCACTTCTTGTTGCCTTAGTACTTTTGTTTTTTGTGAATATTAGTTTAGGTTCTGTTGCAATTCCAAACGAAGAAATTTTAAAAGGAATTTTTAGCCAAAAAATGAATAAGGAAAGCTGGGAAATCATTCTTTATAATTTTCGTTTACCAAAAGCATTTACTGCAATTTTAGTCGGAATGGCACTTTCTATAAGTGGATTATTAATGCAAACTTTATTTAGAAACCCATTAGCTGGACCTTATGTTTTAGGATTAAGTTCCGGAGCAAGTTTAGGTGTTGCTTTTGTGATTTTAGGAGCTGGAATTTTACCCTCATTTTTATCTGAAATATTTCTGACTTCATACGGAATTGTAGTTGCTTCTGGTTTAGGAAGTGCTTTGGTTTTAATGGCTGTTTTATTAGTTTCCAAGAAGCTTAAAGATACCATGGCAATTTTAATTGTCGGATTAATGTTTGGAAGTTTCACTAGTGCAATAGTTTCCGTTTTAACTTATTTTTCAACAGCTGAGCAACTTCAGAAATTCACCTTTTGGTCCTTAGGAAGTTTAGCAAATTTAAGTTGGAATGAAGTCAGTCTATTAGCACTACTGACATTTATTGGATTAAGCATTAGCTTTTTAGTCATCAAACCATTAGATGCATTGCTCTTAGGAGAAAAATATGCAAATAGCTTAGGAATAAATTTCAAAAGAACACGAATTCTAATCATAATCGCAACTAGTATCTTAGCTGGAAGTATTACAGCTTTTGTTGGGCCAATTGCATTCATTGGATTAGCAGTTCCACACATGGCAAAATTGATTTTTCAAACGAGTAATCATTTCACTTTGTTTTGGAGTACAATTTTATTGGGAGCTATCATTTTATTGTTTTGTGATATCATTGCTCAGTTACCTGGAAGTGATTTAACATTACCTATAAATGCAGTAACTTCTATGATTGGAGCACCAATTGTTATTTGGCTATTGGTTCGTAAACGAAGTTTTAGTTGATTTATTTTGAAACACATAGAAACATAGATTTTGTAATTTGAATAAAAAAGTCCTACATACAACAAACCTAACAATTGGATACAAAAACAAGTCCAACACAACAACTATTGCCAAAAATCTAAACATCAATTTACCGGCTGGAAAATTAATTGGATTAATTGGTGCTAACGGAATTGGAAAATCAACGCTACTAAAAACCATAACAGGAATTCTAAAACCTATAGAAGGAAATGTCTTAATCAATGAAAAATCGATTGAAAATTACAAACCTGAAGATTTGGCCAAAGAATTAAGCATCGTTCTAACCGAACATTTGCCTCCAAGCAATTTAACCGTTTATGAAATTGTGGCTTTAGGAAGACAACCATACACTAATTGGTTAGGGAAACTAACTTTAGAGGACAAAAATAAAATTGATGAAGCCATCAATATGACTGAAATCAATTCGTTTCAACATAAAAAACATTTCGAAATTAGCGATGGTCAATTGCAAAAAACTTTAATAGCAAGAGCTTTAGCACAAGACACAAACTTGATAATTTTAGACGAACCAACTACACATTTAGATTTAGTTCATAAAGTCACCTTATTAAAATTATTGCAAAAACTAACACACGAAACTGGCAAAACCATTTTATATTCAACTCACGATATTGATTTAGCCATTCAACTTTGTGACGAAATGATTGTCATTACTGCAAATGAAATACTTCAAAACCAACCTTGCAAATTAATTGAAGATGGTGTTTTTAATGCTATTTTTAAAAATGAAAACATTCAATTTGATGCTTCTCATGGAAAATTTAATATTAAATAAATCTTACATTTTGTTTAATTGTAAATCACTAAAGAATTTGTAATTTAGAAAAAAATTAAATTATGGGAATTAAACAAATAAGTGCAATAGTTCTTTTATTTTCAACTATTTACACACAAGCGCAATTAAAAACCGTTGCCTATTCAGACGGAAATCAAAAACTAGAAGGTTTTTTAGCTTCTCCAACTAAACCAAATGCTAAAAAAGCAGGTGTAATTGTTTTACATGCTTGGATGGGAATAAGCGATCACGAAAAAGAAAGTGCTGAAAAATTAGCAGAATTAGGATATTATTCTTTTGTTGCTGATGTTTATGGTCAAGGAAACAAACCAGAAAACACAGATGAAGCAGGAAAATTAGCCGGTTATTATAAAACAAATTTTGCTTCTTATCAAAACAGAATTCAATTAGCAATTGAGCAATTAGTTAAAGCTGGTGCAAATCCAGATGAGATTGCAGTAATTGGGTATTGCTTTGGAGGAACAGGTGCCATTGAAGCTGCTCGTGGTGGCTTAAAAGTGAAAGGAGTCGTTTCTTTTCATGGTGGTTTAGGAAAAGATGGGAATCGATTAGCTAAACCAATAACAGCAAAAGTGTTAGCTTTACATGGTGCAGATGATCCTTATGTTCCTGCGAAAGAAGTCAGTGCCTTTGAAGACGAAATGAGAACCTCAAAAGCAGATTGGCAATTAAATATTTATGCAAATGCTGTTCATGCTTTTACACATAAAGATGCTGGAACAGACAATAGCAAAGGTGCAGCATATAACGAAAAAGCAGATAAAAGAAGTTGGGAAGCGATGAAAATTTTCTTTGACGAACTTTTTAAGTAATTCAAATAAATAAGCCTGGAAAATTCAGGCTTATTTATTTAAAGCAATCTGTCTTTTTGCTTCTCCAATTAAAAAAGTAACCGAATTCGCTAAATTGTAACTTCGTACATGTTCAGAAATTGGAATTTTTAAATAATTAGAAAACTGAGCTAGAACTTCTTCACTCAAACCAACACTTTCTTTTCCAAAAACCAACCAATCACCATCATGAAATTCTTGTTCTAAATAGGATTTTTCAGCATGAGAACTCATTAAAAAAACTCTTGACAAATCAGGAATTTGGTCTTTCCATTCTGCTACAGATTGATATTCTTTCCAATCTAAATGCACCCAATAATCCAAACCAGAACGTTTTAAATTCTTGTCATTAATTTCAAATCCAAACGGGTGAATTAAATGCAAACGACTCTCAGTTCCAACACATAATCGTCCGATATTTCCTGTGTTGTTTGGTATTTCGGGTTCTATTAAAACTATATTTAGCATATTTTTAAAAACTAAACCGTTGGCTAAAGCCGAACGGCAATTTATATATCAAATTTTTCTACTTCTAGAACTTCACCAGTATTTAAACCTTGCAAAGAAGTACTTCCTATTCTAATTCTGACTAACCGTAATGTTGGAAAACCAACTGCTGCAGTCATTTTTCTGACTTGTCTAAACTTCCCTTCTGTCAAAGTTAGGGAAACCCAACTCGTTGGCCCATGTCTTTCATCACGAATTCTTCTTCCTTCTCCAATATAATCAGGTAAAGTTGGAATTAAATGAGCTTTGCAATTTCGTGTCAAATATTTGGAACCATTTATTCCAATTTCTACACCATTTGTCATTTCATTAACTGCTTCTTGCGTTATAATTCCATCAACTTGAGCATAATATTCTTTCTCCACTTTTTTACTTCTAACATCTGCACTAACTTTTCCGTCTGTAGTTAAAAACAATAAACCTTCTGAGTCTTCATCTAAACGACCAATTGCCATTGTACCTTCAGGAAAATCAAATAATTCTCCCAACAAACGCTTTTTACGTTTTTGTTCATAGATAAATTGACTCAGATAACTGTGTGGTTTGTGTAGTAGAAAATGATGATGCATCATAAAATGAATTTCAGCAAAAATACATTAATAAGTCAAAAGATTGATAATTGTTGATTAACGATTTTTGAACGCAGAAGTAAAAAATCGAAAGTTCTCAATATCTGAACATCTACTATCCAAAAATCTGATTATTTTAGTAACTTTACATAAATTTTAATATATGAATGATTCGTTACTTATTCTTATCACATTTCTAGTAGCTTTAGCTATTGGTTTTTTTATTGGAAAATTACTTTTAAAAGCGCAATCACAATCTGAAAAATCAGGTTTAGAAGAAAAAGTGAACGGATTGACAAATCAAATAGAAGCACTTAAAAATCAATCTATTTCTGATAAAACACAGTTTGAAAAAACGCTACTTCAAGTGAATAACGAAAAAGAAACGATTCGTACAGAAAAAGAAGTTTTATCCATTCAATTATCTAAAAAAGAAGTAGACTTTGAAAATCTTTGGGAACGCAACAAAGAGCAAAAACAAGAAGTAGAACAACTTCAAGAAAAATTCACCAAAGAATTTGAAAATTTAGCCAACAAAATTTTAGAAGAAAAATCAAATAAATTCACAGAGCAGAACAAAGAGAATATGAAAAATATTCTTTCTCCTTTGCAAGAAAAAATTCTTCATTTCGAGAAAAAAGTAGAAGACACTCATAAAGAAAGTATTGATTATCATGCAGCATTACGTCAACAAATTTTGGGTTTACGTGATATGAATGAAAAAATGAGTAAAGAAACTATTAACCTAACAAAAGCCTTAAAAGGTGATAGCAAATTGCAAGGTAATTGGGGTGAATTAGTTTTAGAAAGAGTTCTAGAAAAATCAGGTTTAGAAAAAGGTCGTGAATATGAAGTACAACAAAGCTTCACCAATGAAGAAGGAACGAGAGTTCTTCCTGATGTAATAATTAATTTACCTGATGGAAAGAAAATGGTTGTCGATTCAAAAGTATCTTTAACTGGTTATGAACGATTTGTAAATGAAGAAGATGATGCTTTAAAAGCCTTATACTTAAAAGAACACGTGACTTCGATTAAACGTCATGTGGAACAATTAAGTGCTAAAAATTACCAAGATATTTATCAAATGGAAAGTCCAGATTTTGTCTTACTTTTTATTCCAATTGAACCTGCTTTTGCATTAGCGTTAAATGACGATAATACCTTATATAATAAAGCTTTTGAAAAAAATATTGTAATAGTAACACCCACTACTCTATTAGCAACATTACGTACAATTGATAGCATGTGGACAAATCAAAAGCAGCAAGAAAACGCTATTGAAATTGCACGACAAGCTGGAGCATTATATGATAAATTTGAAGGATTTGTTTCTGATTTAATTAAGATTGGAAAGAAAATGGATGAAGCCAAATCTGAATACGGAAATGCTATGAATAAGCTAGTTGAAGGAAAAGGTAATTTGGTTACAAGTGTTGAAAAATTAAAAAAAATGGGAGCAAAAGCCAAAAAAGCTTTGCCTGAACCCTTATTAAAAAGAGCAAACGAATTAGAAGAAAATTTAATAGATAACGAAGAGAATTATGAGCAAATTTAAAAAAGTATTACTTTACAGTACATTATTTATAGTGTTGTTTATGGCTGGTTATTTCACATTTGTTTACTATGTCCCTTATAGTGAAGGAATTCGTTCGGGTGAATTAATCAAAATAAGTACAAAAGGATACGTTGTAAAAACTTGGGAAGGAGAAATCAGTCAAGGAATTTCTGGTGCTCAAATTTTCTCTTTTTCAGTAATGGACAATAATCCAGAAGCCATTGAGAAATTAAAAGAGCTACAAGGTCAATATGTAAAAGTTGAATACGTGGAACGCTATAGAACATTTTTTTGGTGGGGTGATACTCGCTATTTTATAAAAAACGTTTATGCCGAAAAATCTCCCCATTTTAACAATTAAACATGACAGAAAAAACTAATACCGTTAACAATTCTAAGATAACTTTTACAGAATTAATGCTACCTTCACATTCCAATTTTAGTGGAAAGATTCATGGTGGTTATTTATTGCAATTGATGGATCAAATTGCATTTGCAAGTGCTTCCAAATATTCGGGTTTATATTGTGTAACAGCTTCTGTTGATACTGTAGATTTTTTAAATCCAGTTGAAATCGGAGAACTTTTGACCTTAAAAGCATCTGTCAATTACGTTGGTAATAGTTCAATGGTAGTTGGAATTCGTGTTGTTTCAGAAAACATTAAAACTGGAATAATAAGACATTGTAACTCAAGTTATATTACAATGGTTGCAAAAGATGAAGAAGGAAATAATGCAAAAGTTCCCACATTAATCCTTTCAAACTTAGAAGATGTTAGACGTTTTTATGATTGTGTCATTCGAATTAATCAAAAGAAAAAAAATAAAATTCTAGAAGACAAATTTGATCATACATCAGAAAAATCACTTGACAATCTATCAAATTACAACGTTAAGTTGCTGATTAAATAACAATTACTATAAATTAAGTTTAGATTTAATTCATTTTGTCTCAAAAAAAATTATATTTGTTATACAATCTTAATTTTTACAAAATGAATAAAATCTACTATTTAATAATTCTTTTTCTTAGTTTAACTTTTATTTCATGTTCTTCAGATGAAAATGATGTATATATTGAAATACCTATTGCAGAAATACCTGTTGCTGTAAATTTAGCAGAAGTACCTTATTTAAAATTATCTGACTACCATTTTTTTAAAAATGATCTAAAAAATCATGAGCCTACAACAGGCGTTTTGCCTTATGAACCAGCTTCATCTTTGTTTGCTGATTATGCGCATAAAATGCGTTTCGTTTGGTTGCCAAATGGAACAACAGCTACTTATAATGGAGATGACAATGTATTTGAATTTCCAGTAGGAACGGCTCTTTTAAAAACCTTTTATTATGACAATGTTCAACCAAACAACACAAGAAAAATAATTGAAACTAGATTACTCATAAGAAAATCTGATGGTTGGAAAGCTTACGACTATATTTGGAATACTGAACAAACAGAAGCGTTTTTAGACACCGTTGAACAAGGAGTGTTTATTCCTATTGAATGGAAAGAAAATGGCATTACAAAAACCACAACTTATAAAACACCTTCTCAAACGGAATGTTTAACTTGTCATAAAATAAATCCTAACCAAACAACTGGTGGAGAAATAACTATTCCAATTGGCCCAAAACCTCAAAATTTAAATACCAATTATAATTATTCAACCGGAAGTCAAAACCAAATTGCTAAATGGAAAAGTTTAGGTTTTTTAGGGAATGATGTCCCAAATACTTCAACAATTTACTCAGCTGTCGATTGGAATGATACTTCAAAAACATTAGAACAAAGAGCACGATCTTATATAGATGTCAATTGTGCACATTGCCATAGAACTGGTGGACATTGTGATTATGTTAGTATGCGATTTAATTTCAGCAATACTAATTTAGACACTTTCGGAGTTTGCATGACACCTTTATTTTATATAGAAAATGGCCCTTTTGTAATAAACGGTGGTGATGCTAATCATTCCGAGTTAATCCACAGAATGAATACAACAGAAGGTGCTACAATGATGCCTATAATAGGCCGCACAGTAATTCATAATGAGGGAATACAATTAATTAGTGATTGGATAAATTCTTTACCCGCAGATTGTCACTAAAAAAACATAAAATCATGAAAAAAATTACTTCACTTTTTTACTTTTTAATAAGCATCCAATTAACATTTGCTCAAGATACTTGTGCAACTGCACCAACTATTGGAGTTGGAACACATACAGTTGCGGCTGTAAACGGAACTCAAATTCCAACTCCTGATTGTATTGGATCTGGAAATCCCACTGCTGGTGAATGGTATAAATATATTCCAACACAAGCTTATACCGTTACTGTAACAACAGATTTAGCCGCTAATATTTGTAAAGACACTAGATTACATATTTACGGAGGAGCATGTTCAAGCTTATCATGTATTGCTGGTGATGATGACTCAGGTGTTTTACAATGCAATAGTGGAAATACAAATTCGTATTTATCAACAGTAACATTTAATGTTACAGCAGGAACAACATATTATATAGCCTTTGATAATCGATGGAGTTCGGCTGGTTTTGATTTTGAAATAATAGAAACACCTATTGTTGTATTACCAATTAATTTTACACAACAATCAATTTCTTCAAGTTCAACTATTTGCTGTGTTGTAGATATGAATGGCGATTATTTAGATGATATTGTAACTGTTGGAGCTACTTCAATGACAATTTTACATCAACAAACTAGTGGTGGATTTGTTTCTTCAACAATTTCTTTACCTGGATTAACAACAACTCCAAGTTGGAGCATTACAGCTGGAGATTATGACCGAAATGGATTTAATGATATAGTTTTTGGAGGTTCAAGTAGGTTAACCATTGTAAAAGCAAATGCAACTGGTACAAATTATACTGAAGTATCTTATCCTCAAAATATTTTTACTCAAAGAGCTAATTTCGTAGATATAAATAATGATGGTAATTTAGATTTATGGGCTTGTCATGATGTGGCTGCTCCTGTTGGTGATCCACAAAGAATTAATTTATTATATAAAAATAATGGTAACGGAACATTTACAGAATCTGGTGCAATTGCAGGATTAAATGATGGTTCACAATCTTGGTCAACAGCTATTGAAGATTTTGACAATGATGGTGATATGGATTTCCTATTATCAAACATTTCAGACACCAATAAATTCTTTATAAATAATGGTGATGGAACATTTACAGACATTTATACAACAACTGGAATAGCCGCACAAGTTGGTTCTTGGGAAGTACAAGCCGCTGATTTTAATAACGATGGTTGGGTAGATTTCTTTTGGCAAAATGGAAAAGAAATTTATTTAAACAACGGTGATTTAACTTTTACTGGATATGATTTATCTTTCAGTGAAGGAGGAATTGGAGATTTAAACAACGATGGTTTTTTAGATGTTCAATACGGTGGAAATGTTTATTATAATGTTCCTAATGCAAACAACTGGATAAAAGTAAATCTTCAAGGAGTTGCCAGCAATAGAAATGGAATTGGAACAAGAGTAGAAATTTATGGGGCATGGGGAAAACAAATTAGAGAAATAAGAAGTGGACACGGATTTAGCCATCAAAGCACAATGAATGCTCATTTTGGAATTGGAACAGAGACTGCAATAACACAAGTTATGATTCATTGGCCTTCAGGAACTGTTGATGTGATTAATAATCCGTCTAGTAATCAAGCTCTGACAGTAGTTGAAGGCTCTAGTCCTTTAAGTGTTGTGAATTCTGAATTAAATAAAATCATTATTTATCCAAATCCAACATCAAAAACGCTTTCAATTTCTAATGCAAGTCAACTAAGTATTAAAAACATTTCAATCTATACTACTCAAGGAAAAATTGTAAAAAACATTATTTATGAAAACGATACAATTTCTGTAGAAGATTTAGCTGAAGGTTTATATATTTTAACGATACAAACAGAAGAGGGCACAAAATATTCTGAAAGCTTTTTGAAGAAAAATTAAAATAGTCAATCATTTAAAAAAAAATAGCCTTTTAATTATAAAAGGCTATTTTTTTTGTAATACATATCTTGTTTTTTTATATCATTGTAACTTATTTGTGACTTATGAAAAAAATAGTATTTATATGCATCCTTTTCACTGGATTTTTTGCTTCTGCTCAAAAAAACATTGATCCTACTCCTGAAGATATTAAGCTAGCTAAATCGTTAAGAGTAAAATATGACAAATCCGATATTGTTATTCTAAAAAGTGAGGAAAACGTGAGTTTTTCCATTAATAAAAGTATTAATTCAGTTGAAGTCAATTATAAAATAAATGAAAATTTAATGAACATTAATCACAGAGCTGATATTTCAAAATATGAGTTTTATGATAGTGAATCTGAAATAAAAACGTTTACTATAAAATATAGAAATAACAAAATAGCTGCTTTTTATCCAAAAGAAGAGTTTTACAAAAGCAACGATTTGTTTTATAATGATGCCAAAGTTAAACATGTTCAATTAGACTTTCCTGTTCAAGGCTATTCGTATGATTATGAAATGGAAAAGAAAATTAGAGA
This sequence comes from uncultured Flavobacterium sp., assembly GCF_963975005.1. Classification (GTDB taxonomy): domain Bacteria; phylum Bacteroidota; class Bacteroidia; order Flavobacteriales; family Flavobacteriaceae; genus Flavobacterium. The sequence continues at coordinate 7,411 of NZ_CAXBFR010000030.1, read as the reverse complement.
TATTAAATACTTTACAAGCATTTACTTTAATGATGAATATCCAGTAATTGAAAAATCAATAACAATTAAAGTTCCAAAATGGTTGGAATTAGAAATTAAAGAATTCAACTTTAATTCTCATGACATTAAAAAAACTATAACTCCTGATGGAGAGAATACAATTTATAAATATGTCATAAAAAACATTGACCCATCTGTTAAAGAAGACAATTCACCTGGACCAAGTTATATGTATCCTCATGTTTTATTTATTGCCAAATCCTATACAGAAAAAGCAGAAAAGAATACACTTTTTAACAGTACAGCTGATTTATATAAATGGTACAAATCTCTTGTGGATTCTATGAAAGACGAGCCAACTATTTTCGCAAATAAGGTAAAAGAATTGACTAAAGATGCAAAAACTGATGACGAAAAAATTAAAAACATCTATTATTGGGTACAAGACAACATAAGATATATTGCTTTTGAAGACGGAATTGCAGGTTTTAAACCCGATGATTCTCAAAATGTTTTTGAAAAACGTTATGGCGATTGCAAAGGAATGGCAAATCTTACCAAACAAATGTTGAAATTAGCTGGTTTTGATGCAAGATTAACTTGGATTGGAACAAATCATATTGCTTATGACTATAGTATTCCTTCTTTATCTGTTGATAATCATATGATATGTACCTTAATAAAAGACGGAAAAAAATACTTTTTAGATGGAACAGAAAAATTCAATTCATTTGGTGAATATGCTGAAAGAATTCAGGGAAAAGAAGTCCTAATTGAAGACGGAAACAAGTTTATCATTGACAAAATTCCCGTTCAAAAATCAATAACTAATTCTGAAAAAATTGTAACCAATTACAAAATCGAAAACGAAAATTTAACGGGTTCTGTGAACAAAGAATTTATTGGAGAAAGTCGTTCAACTTTTCTATATCAATACAACAATGTTAAAAATGATAAAAAAGAAGATGCCTTAAAATGGTTTTTGTCTGGAAATGATAAAAATTATAACATTTCAAATATTATAACCTCTGATTTAAATAACAGAGATCAAAAATTAAACATTTCTTATGAATCAAAATTAGCCAATCATGTATCTAGTTTTGATAATGAAATGTATGTTGATTTAGATTATGACAAAGAATATAAATACATGGATTTAAAAGACCGTAAAAAAGACATTATGTTCGATTATAAATCACATGATGATATTACAATTATTTTAGAGATTCCATCAGGTTATAAAGTATCAAAACTTCCTACAAACTTTGAAATAAACAACGAAGATTATGCTATTTCATTAAAATATGAAGTAAAAGGAAACACTATTGTTTACCATAAAATGTTTGATTTCAAAAAGCCAATTCTAAAGTCTTCAAAATTTGAAGAATGGAAAAAAAATCATTTACAATTTACAAAAAATTACTCCGAACAAATCGTTTTAACTAAATAAAATCAGATTCATAATTCCATGAAAAAAATACTTACTTTTCTATTTTTAGGCTATTTTTTTATTGCCAATGCACAAGATAATAACAAAGTCAAAGAATTTTTTTGGGGTGCAAATGATGCTTACAAAAAAATCACATCTATTCCTGAAAAATACAAAAACGAATCAGCTGTTGAAATTATTAAATATGAAGATTACGACTTTCATAAATTTGGTAAAAGTGTCACCTTTACATCATCCTATAGAAAACGTATAAAGCTTTTAGACCAAGCTGCTGTTACAGAGTTTTCTGAATTTTCATTTGAAAAAGATGGTGCTGTTGGTATAAAAATCATTAAACCTTCAGGAAAAGAAGTAGAAATTGACATTGAAAAAGAAGCTAAAATTGTAGATAATTACAAGAAAATTGCCGTTTCAGGACTTGAAATTGGTGATATTATTGATTTTTATAGTCAATATGTTTCTAATTCTTATTCAATTGAAGCATTTGGTTTTGATCCTGTTGAAAGCACTTTAGGAAGCACTTATCCTATTATGAATTACAAATTAATTTTTCAAACAGAAAATGATTTTTTTGTAAACTTCAATACATATAATGGTGCACCAAAATTAAAAGAAATTCCAACAAAAAAAGGAAATGAAAGAAAATATGAATTAGAAGCACAAGACATTCCAAAAAATGATTTTCCGCGTTGGTTTTTGCCTTTAGTTGAATTGCCTTGTTATAAATTTCAAGTATTTTTTGCTCGTTCAGGAAAGTTTGAAGAACGTGCAGAAGCCTTTTTGCCTGAGAAAGAAAGCATCGTTAAATCTGTTGTTTCAAAAGAGGATATTTTTAATTTCTATAACACTAAATTCTTTCCAAATGGTGATATTGATGTAATTAATGATTTCTTAAAAGGAAAAACATTTGATTCGCAAGAAGATAAAGTTAAAGCAGTTTACTATTTCACAAGACATCAGTTTTACACAAGATATGTTGAAGCTTTTGTGATTGATGAAGCTAAAATCATGTATCCATTTGATCTTTATGGCTATAATCCAACGTTCTTTACAAAAGAACAGCCTTTTATAAATTATTTCATGCAATTCCTTAAAAAGAACAGAATTGATTATGACATCATCGTTTCTACTGGAAGAGAAAATGGTCCAATTAAAGATATATTGATTCAAAGTAATACAAAGATTCTTTTAAAAATATACACTGAAAATCCAATTTATTTTGGATTATTCACGCCTTATTCATCTCCTGAAATGTTTGCCTACGAAATTGAAAACACAGATGCATATGCCTTAAAAGTATCCAAAAACAGAAAAGTAGATGACATTGAAAGCATAAAACTTCCTGAATCTACTTATAAAGACAATGTTTCAAAAGTTACAACAAATATAACTTTAGCTTCTGACTTCAACACAATTAATGTAGCCAAAACATCCTCATTATATGGTCATAATAAAGAATTTGAGCAAGAATCTAAAATATTATTTTATGATTATGTAAATGAAGATTATGAAAAATATGGCACAAAACCATTATTAGACATGGTTAGTAATAAAAAGAAAAAAGAACAGTACAAAAAAGAATATGAGGCTTTAATTAAGAAAATTAAAGACAATAAAAATGAAAAATTTAAAACTGAAGCTGAGCAAGAATATGGCATAAAGTTAGATAAGCACGAACTTGTAATCAAAAACAATGGAAGATTTGGAAAAAATGATCCTTTAACTTATGATGAAAAATTTATCATAACTAATAGTTTAATTAAAAAGGCTGGTCCAAATTATATTCTTGAAATTGGAAAATTCATTTCATCTCAAGTTGATATTGAAGATAAAGAAAGTAAACGAACAAATAACATTTATTCTATTTTTCCTAGAAGCTATGAATACACAATTAATCTAGATATTCCTGAAGGCTACTCGGTTGCAGGATTAGAAAAATTGAATGTAACTGTAGAAAATGTTACAGGAAGTTTTAAAACTGTAGCAGAAGTTAAAAACAATAAACTATCAATTGTTACGGCTAAATGCTATTATCATTCGTATGAACCAAATGCAAATTGGAGCAAAATGATAGAATTTCTAGATGCATCTTATCAATTTTCTCAAGAAAAAATATTACTGAAGAAAAATTAAATTAGATTTTAAGATGAAATAAGTTATCTAATTTATTTTTAATACATTTATAAAAAATTTTATACTAAACAAAATGAAAAAAATTAAACAGATTTCAATTTGCCTTTTGCTATTAGTTTCTATTAGTTCAATCGGTCAAGTAATGACTAGTGGGGTTGTAAAATACAAAATGACTAGCGATAACGAACAAATGGCAATGATGGGTGACATCATAATGACAAACTATTTTGACAATGAAAATGTTGCTGTAGAAGTTGATATGATGGGTGGAATGGTTTTAACCAAAATTTACAAAAAAATCAACGATCCAAAATCTACAAAAATGACGATGGATGCCATGGGTAACAAATACGAAATTACGGGTATTGACGAAAAAGCATCTAAAGGAGTCGACATGGCAGATTTAGATAATATTGCAACGGTTACTTTCGACAAAACTGCAACAAAAGAAATTGCTGGTTTTAAATGCTACAAAGCAACTGTAACATACAATGACGATAAAACAGGAGAATTTTACATTACTGATGATATAAAAATGATGTCTTCTACTAAAGAATCTAAATTAAAAGGATTTCCTTTAGAAATGAAAATCACTACACCAGAAGCAATATTAGAATTAAAAGCAACTGAAGTTTTTAAAGTTGTATCAAAAGATGCCTTTATCGTTCCTGAAGGATTTGAAAAAGTAACAATGGAAGAATTTCAAGAAAAAATGGGTGGATAATTTTTAATTTACCTTATTAATAAAAATACAAAAGCACGATATTATATATTGTGCTTTTTTGTTTTAGAGAACAACTTTTTCATAAGAATTTAGTTTATCCAAATATAGAATGGTTTTAGTATCATCAGTATTTCTATCATACATTAAATTAAATTTTGCTCCATAGATAATTTCTTTAAAAGTAAATGAAGTACGCTTCATTACATGATTACTATACATATCATCAAAAACTTTTAAAAACACGATAATTTCACCATCAATGGTTTCAAAGTCATTTTTAGAAAAACCATAAAGAGGACTTTCCTTAGTTATAGGATGAACTAAAGTCCAGCTTAAGGTTAAAGAATTTATTTTTTCCATTTCTAAATCAAGTTGATAGAATTTATTTACTAATTTATCGTTTTCTTCTAAACTTAAGCCTAGTGTAATCCTGGCTTCTGCTTCAGACAAATTAGTGTTTTTATAAGGAGCCATTCTAACCATTAAAGCAATGCCATTTTCATAAGGAGCAATAAGTGCGTTTTGAGAAAAACGTATAAAAGCTTCTGGTTTACTAAATCTACCAAAAAACAAACCTGTAGCAATTGCAAAAGTTAATAAACCAATTAAGGCTTCTATAGACGAAACAAAACTTGCATAAAAACCAGTAGGATTAATATGTCCGTAACCAACAGTTGTATACGTTTGAATACTAAAAAAGAACGCTTGAGCAAATTTTTCAAGGTCATTTTCTGCAGAAATTCCATTTAAATGTTCTACACCAATTAAATAATACAAAGTGGCAAAAAACAGATTTACAACAAAGTAGAACAACAAAATAATAAACAAGAATTTCCACCTTGGGATTGAGAGCATGGTATGAAACCAACTGATGCTTTCTACAAAACCAACACCTACTTTCTTAACATTAGCATTACCATTTTTTGTAAAGAAGCGACCACCATAATTAGAAGCATTTGTGCCAAAACCAGAATCTGTGTCTTGTTTTGCTTTTGAGTTTATTTTCTTTAAAAATTCCATTTCATATATTTCAAGTAAAATTAGCCAAAAAAAATTAAAAAACAATTTTGATTTATAGCTACAAATAGTTTAAATTTGAGTTACTAAACGCCAAAAAATCAATTATATGCCTAATGCATTTTCCTTTAAATTAGGAACACACAATGACCAAAAAGTTATTTTCATTCAGTTTGAAAAAAACTATCTATTAACCCAGGAAGTTAAAAGTTGGGTTGGGCATAAATACAGCAAAACCCATAAATGCTGGTATGTTCCAGATGTTCTATTTTATAGAGAAAAATTCGGAATTTCCCCTGAAAAAGAAATGAGTTCTTTTTTAGCATCTAAAATTTCAGAATTTCATCAAAACCAAATAAAAAAAACTAAAGCAACTATACAAATAAAAGGTTACAGTGAAAATACAATAAGAAATTATTGCAGTGAATTGATACAATTTTTCATATATATTCAACCCAGAGAAGCTACAGAATTAAAAACTGAAGACTTAAAAAACTACGTTTGGTATTGCATTACAAAATTAAAGCTGACTGAAAACACCATACATAGTCGTGTAAATGCCTTAAAATTTTATTATGAAAAAGTACTTAACTATGAAAAATTTGCCATAGAAATTCCGCGACCAAAAAAACATTTAAAACTACCGAAAGGATTTAATATAGAAGAAATTAAAAGAATTTTAGCAGCTACACCAAACTTAAAGCATAACACTATTTTGAAATTAATTTATGGAATGGGCTTAAGAGTTTCAGAAATCATAAATTTAAAAATAAATGACATAGATAGTATAGAAATGCGTGTTTTTATTGAGAGAGCCAAAGGAAAAAAAGATCGTTATGTCAATTTACCCGAAAGTGTTTTAGAGCAGCTTCGCTCCTATTATATAGCGTACAAACCCAAAGAATATTTGTTTGAAGGACAATATGGCGGACAATACACAACGAGGAGTGTGCAACAATTTTTTAGAAAATCGTTAGATAAAGCTAACATTACAAAAAAGCAAGGAGTTCATAGTTTGCGCCATAGTTATGCCACACACTTATTAGAAAACGGAACAGACATTCGATTTATTCAAGAATTATTGGGACACAGCAATATAAAAACCACCTTATTATATACACAAGTAACAGATTTAAGTTTAAGAAAAATAATTAGTCCATTAGATAATTTGTAAGAAAATAATTTATATATTTGACTAATGAGAAAATATAAAAAAATAAAAACGAATTTCGTATTTTGATATATATTCTTTTAAATAACTAATTAACAGTACATTACGAATTTAGATAGTTTTTAGTTTCGTATATATAAGAGTTGGCAGACATTGCAGAAAAAACTCAAACAAACTGAATATGAATAATTAAACAAAAATTTAATGAAAAAAGTAATAGGATTTATAGTTGGTATTTTGGCAGGTGCAACAAGTATAATTTTACTTGTTGTAATTTTTAATTTAATTTTTGGAACAATACATATTAAATAATTATGGACAAAAAAATGTTTAAAATAGGTTTTTTAGTTGGAGTTTTATTAATTATCGGAATAGGGATTTATGGATATTTTAATATGAAATCAATGATGAATGATGTTACAATTAAACCAATAGAACTTGCTCAATTAGACTTGGAAAATGCGAAAGCAGAAAAAGTAAATCTTAAAACTGGAAAACCAATAATAATTAATTTTTGGGCTACTTGGTGTGTTCCTTGTGTGCAAGAATTTCCAGAATTTGATGAGTTAAATGCAAAATATGGAGATAAAGTTGATTTTGTAATGATTTCTGATGAAGAAATGACGAAAATAGAAAAATTTAAAGCAAAAAAAGGTTATAAATTAAATATGTTTCGAAGTGCAAAAACATTCGATAAATATGGATTAATGTTAAGACCAGCAACATATTTTTATAATTCTAATGGAAAACTTATAAATAAAATTAGTGGCGGAATAACTAAAGAAGATTTAGAAAAAGAAATTTTAAACCTAATCGAAAAATAAGCAACGATCTGCCAACAGGCGTTTGGCAAGATTGGGGTTTTAGTCTTAATTTAAAGATGGTCTTGTACTTGCAAAGTTTAGTCTTTTATCGA
>NZ_CAXBFR010000029.1:0-27120 GCF_963975005.1 uncultured Flavobacterium sp. | reverse complement strand
TGCAACTCAAGTAGATAATACTTCAGGTGTTGCAACTCCTTCAACGCAAAGTTTGATTTTAAAAATGTTAAAAGGAACTTTAGTGAATGTAAATAAACCAGTTTGGGACTTGATGATGAAAAATATTTATCAAATTCCAGGTGGTTATCAATTAGAAAGTGAAGATTTTAAATTCAACATCTTATATACAGATCCTTCTCCTTTAAATTATATAACTCAAGTAGGTACAACAGCTTTGCCTGCTGGTGTAGCTGAAACTCCTTTAATAAAAGTTCTTAATTTAGATAAATTAAATTACACAAATGATCCTCAACAAGGAGGTGATGGTTTCTTCGATTTTATTCCGGGAATAACAATAGACGCTCAATATGGTAGAATTATTTTCACCAATGTTGAACCTTTTGGAAAATTACTTTTTGATAAATTAAAAGTAGGTACGGAAGATTATGATGTTGATTTAACTTATAATGAAAACCAAGATAAATACGTTTTTAGAAATTTATATAAGCAAACACAAGCGGCTGCTTTACAAGAAAGCGAAAAGAATAAATTTCAATTAAGAGGTAGATATAAATCAACTTCTGGAGATGGAATTCCAATTGGTGCATTCAATGTGCCTCAAGGTTCTGTGGTAGTGACAGCTGGAGGAAGAGTTCTTGTGGAAGGAATAGATTACACAGTAAACTATCAATTAGGTAGAGTTTATATTACAGATACTTCTTTGTTAGCTTCAAATACTCCAATTCAGGTTTCATTAGAAAATAATGCTGTTTTTGGCCAACAAACTAGACGTTTTTGGGGAATGAATGTAGAACATAAATTCAATGAAAATTTCTTACTTGGAGGTACAATCTTACACATGTCTGAAAGACCTTTCACACAAAAAACAGATTACAATCAAGACTCAGTTAATAATACAATTTTCGGATTAAACGCAAACTTTTCTACAGAAGTGCCTTTCTTAACAAGATTGGCGAATAAATTACCGAATATTGATACAGATGTACCTTCTAATTTATCCTTTAGAGGTGAAATAGCCTATTTAAAACCTGGAGCTTCAAAAACCTCAAATTTTAATGGAGAATCTACAGTATATATAGATGATTTTGAAGGATCACAAACAACAATAGATATGCGTTCTGCTTCTGCTTGGAGTTTGGCCAGTACACCAATAGATTTTGGAGGAGAATTAACTGAAGGGGATTTAGCATATGGTTACAAAAGAGCAAAAATGTCTTGGTATTCTATTGATCCTGTTTTTTATACACAAGCACCAGCAGGAATTTCAAATCAAGATTTATCAACAAATAGAACAAGAAGAGTTTTTAGTAGAGAGCTTTATCCACAACTAGATATAGCGCAAGGACAAACACAAGTTATCTCTACATTAGACTTGACTTATTTTCCAAAAGAACGTGGGCCTTATAATTTTAACCCAGCAGCAGCTAGTAATACTTTTCCATCGGGAACCGAACAAGATAATTGGGGTGGAATTATGAGAAGTATAAATTCTACAAATTTTGAGCAATCAAACGTAGAGTATATTCAATTTTGGGTAATGGATCCTTATTTTGGATTGCCAAATGATGTGGTGCTTCCAACAAATAGTGGTAAAATTGTTTTCAACTTAGGAGAAATATCAGAAGATGTTCTTAAAGACGGAAGAAAATTATACGAAAACGGATTGCCAGAAGCGGGTGCAGTAACAGCAACAAATGCTTCTGTTTGGGGAAAAACTCCAGCCTCACAATCTTTAATTTATGCTTTTGATACAAATGATGGCAATAGACTAGCACAAGATGTTGGTTTAAACGGTTTGTCAGATGCTGAAGAAGCCGCACAATTTTCAGCTTTTGCTGGAAATCCTGACCCTGCGGCAGATAATTATCAATTTTATTTGAATGCAACTGGTAGTGTTCTAGATAGATATAAAAACTACAATGGAACACAAGGAAATTCGCCTGTTAATGTGTCGGATATAAATAGAGGAAGTACAACTTTTCCTGATGTAGAAGATATTAATAGAGATAATACCATGAATACCATAAACGCGTATTATAAATTTGAAGTAAATATTGAAAAATACGGTGATCAACTACAAGATGTTCCCGTTGGTCAAAATTTTATAGTAGACTCTAGGGTTGATAATAATGTAGATTTACCTGATGGTAGTGTTGGAAAGGTAAGATGGATTCAATATAAAATTCCTATTCTAGAGGCAACTGCCGCTAATGCAGTTGGTTCAATTTCGGATTTTCGTTCTATTCGTTTTATGAGAATGTTTCTTACAGGTTTTAATGAAGATGTTACGCTGCGTTTTGGAGCTTTAGATTTAGTAAGAGGAGAGTGGAGAAGATATACAAATACTTTAGATGAAACAGATCCTGATCCAACAGATGATAATACAGGATTTGATGTTGTTGCTATTAACATACAAGAAAATACAAATCGTTCACCTATTCCTTATGTGGCTCCTCCAGGAGTTGAAAGAGAGCAATTGTACAACAATAACACTATCATTAATCAAAACGAACAATCTCTTTCGTTAAGGGTTTATGATCCTAATTCGGGTAATTATGTTGATGGATTACAACCAAATGATTCAAGAGCAGTTTTCAAAAATGTAAATGTGGATATGCGTCAGTTTAAGAAAATGCGTATGTTTTTACACGCTGAAGCTTTGCCAAATCCAGAATCTACTCCTTTACAAGATGATGAAATGGTAGCTTTTATTCGTTTTGGAAATGACTTTACACAAAATTTCTATCAAGTCGAAATGCCTTTAAAAGTTTCTTCTCAAAGTGCAAGATCTGCAGAAGATGTTTGGCTGTCGGATAATGAGATCAATATTCCATTATCGTTATTAACCAAGTTAAAAATATTAGCTCTTTCGAACGATCCTTCAATTATTTATGATGTTAACGGAATCGGATATGTAGAAGAAGAAGCAATTGGTTCATCTGACAGTAAATTGACATTAGGTATAAAAGGTAATCCGAATTTTGGTTTAGTAAGAACCTTGATGATTGGTGTTAAAAATAAAAATGGTTCGCAACCAATTAGAGGTGAAGTTTGGTTCAACGAATTGCGTATGTCTGAAATGGATAATAAAGGTGGATATGCTGCTGTAGCAAATTTAGATACAAATATGGCTGACTTTGCTACTGTTTCTGCTACAGGTAGATTAAGCACAATTGGTTTTGGTTCTCTAGAACAAGGTCCAAATGAAAGAAGTAGAGAAGATGTAAAACAATATGATTTAGTAACCAATTTCAATTTAGGGAAATTATTGCCTAACAAATGGGGTATTAATTTACCATTTAATTATGCTGTTGGTGAAGAAAAAATCACACCAAAATACGATCCATTTTACCAAGATATTGAATTGCAACAACTACTTGATATAACTCCAGATCAAGCTGAAAGAGATAATATTAAAGAAAGAGCAATCGATTATACCAAAAGACAAAGTATTAACTTTATTGGTGTAAGAAAAGATAGAGCTCCAGATCAAAAACAACGCATATATGATCCTGAAAATTTAACACTTTCTTATTCTTATAATGAAACTCAACATCATGATTTTGAAATTGAAAGTTTAACCGATAAGCAAGTTAAAACAACCGTTGATTATGCTTATTCATTTAAACCTTCAGCGATTGAGCCTTTCAAGAAATCAAAAGTGTTTTCTAAAGGAAATTATTATAAAGCATTACAAGATTTTAACTTTAATTTCTTGCCAACAAGTATTGCATTTAGTTCAAACATTTTAAGACAATACAATAAGCAACAATTTAGACAGGTTGATGTGCAAGGAATTGAATTAGACCCTTTGTATAGAAGAAACTTCTTCTTTAATTACAACTACGGGTTTAATTACAAATTGACAAAATCGCTTTCATTTGTTTATAATGCTAACTCAAATAACATTGTAAAAAATTATTTAGATTCTAATAATGCACCAATTGATTCATTCTCAATTTGGGATGATTTTTGGAATCCTGGAACACCAAATCAACACAATCAACAATTAGTAGTTAATTATGAATTACCAATTAATAAACTACCATTTTTAGGATTTGTTAAATCAAATTATTCATATACTTCAGATTATAACTGGACTCGTTCGTCAAGTGCTTTTGCAAGTATTGAAACTCAAGCAGGAGATATTTATCAATTAGGTAATACAATTCAAAATGCTAATTCTCATAAGTTAAATACAACTTTTGATATGGCTTCTTTCTATAAAATGCTTGGAATTGGAGTTAAAAAAGCACCTAAAACTAAAGCTGCTGCACCACCAAAACCGGGTGAAAAAATTGTAGCTAAACCTAAAGTTAGTGCGTCAAATGATCAAAATATCTTTGTTAAAGGGTTAATTGGAGTTTTAACAAGTGTAAAAAATATTCAAGTTAATTATACTGAAAATAATGGTACAGTTTTGCCAGGATTTTTACCTGGAGTTGGATTCTTTGGAACGACTAGACCAACCGTTGGATTTGTTTTAGGAAGCCAATCAGATATTAGATATGAAGCTGCAAAAAGTGGATATTTAACTAATTTTCCTGATTTCAATCAAAACTTTACGCAAGTAAAAAACAAACAATTGAATCTTACCGCTCAAATGGAAGTATTCAAAGACTTTAAAATAGATTTAAACGCTGATAGAACATTAGCAGAAAATTTCTCAGAACAATATGACGTTTCTGCTGATGGAACATATAATCCAAGATCACCATACGACTTTGGTAATTATAACATTTCTACTATTTTAATAAAAACTTCTTTTAGTGAAAGTAGTGATGTTTTCTCTCAAGCTTTTCAAGATTTCAGAGATAATCGTTTGATTGTTGCAACTCGTTTAGCAGAAGCGTACTATGGAGCAGGAGGAATTCCGAGTTATGATGCTGAAGGTTATCCAACAGGATTTGGTAAAAATAGTCAACAAGTGTTATTGCCTTCTTTCTTGGCCGCTTATTCTGGACAAAGCGCTAGTAAGGTTTCAACAAATGATTTTAAATCAATACCATTACCAAACTGGAATATTAAATATACTGGTTTAATGAATTATAAGTTCTTTAAGGATAAATTCAAACGTTTCTCAATTCAACATGGTTATAGAGCTAGTTATGGTATTAACCAATTTAGATCTAATTTGAATCCAGAAGTAAATGACCAAAACGGAAATATTTATGCTAAAAGAATTATTTCAAATGTAAATTTAGCAGAACAGTTTAATCCTTTAGTTCGTTTTGATTTTGAAACCAAAGGTTCCTTAAAGTTCTTAGCAGAAATGAAAAGAGACAGAACTTTAAACATGAGTTTTGATAATAACCTTTTAACTGAAGTGAAAGGAAATGAATATACTTTTGGGGTTGGATATAGAATTAAAGATGTTACAATAAGTTCAACTTTAGCCGATACACCAACAGGAGTAATTAAAAGTGATGTAAACTTAAAGGCCGATTTCTCTATCAGAAGAAATGAAACAATAGTAAGATATTTAGATTATGATAACAATCAATTATCAGGTGGACAAAACTTAATGTCAATTAAATTCACTGCAGATTATTCATTTTCTAGAAACTTTACAGCCATATTTTATTATGATCACCAGTTTTCAAAAGCAGTTATTTCAACAGCATTTCCACTCACAACAGTTAGAGCAGGATTTACTTTGAGATATAATTTTGGAAATTAATTAAAAAAAATTGACATTATTACTTATAAAAATTTAATTTTGCTTAAAATTTAAAACAAATGAACTTTCCAGAAAATTTAAAATACACAAAAGACCACGAATGGGTTAGTGTTGATGGTGATGTAGTAACAGTTGGTATTACAGAATTTGCACAAAAAGAATTAGGTGACATTGTTTATGTTGAAGTTGAAACTTTAGATCAAACATTAGATAAAGATGAAGTGTTTGGTACAGTCGAAGCTGTTAAAACGGTTTCTGATTTATTTTCACCAGTTTCAGGTGAAATCATTGAATTTAATGATTCTCTTGAAAGTGAACCAGAAAAAGTAAATAGTGATCCTTATGGAGACGGTTGGATGGTAAAGATTAAAATCTCTGATGCTTCTCAATTAGATCAATTATTAGACAGTATTGCATACAAAGCACTAGTTGGAGCGTAAGTATTATAGCATACTAACGTTAATTTGGATTGTGGTGATAACAATTCTTAGTGTAGTTAGTTTTGAAAAAAATACAATTACATCCATCCAGAATAGTGATAAATTAGTTCATTTTTCATTTTATTTCATACTGACATTTTTGTTGCTAAGAAGTATTAAAAGAGAGATGAGGTTTAAATATTTGATAGTTATCGCTTTATCTTTTTTTTATGGCATAATTATTGAGGTTATACAAGCATATTTTACTGTAAGTAGAAGTGGTGATTTTTACGATGCAATTGCAAATTTAGCAGGTATAATTTGTGCCGCTTTGTTAAATTATTTCATCATAGAAAAGTTTTCTTCTAGTAAAGTTTAAAAAGTTTAAAATTATTATTTATATTCGTACTCTAAATTAAATAACCATGCAACCAAAAAAGAATCCTAACGTTGACGCGAAACGAAATAGTTTGTTGTATTTCCAAATTGGATTGGCAGCCATTACTATTTTAACATATATCGCTATAGAAGTTAAAACTCCAGATCCAGTTATTATAGTTGAAAAACCAAAAATGGTAGATAATTTTATCGATGATGAAATTATTCCATTAACAATGCAAGTGCAAAAAGCACCACCACCACCACCACCAGCACCAGAAGTAATTCAAATTGTTGATGATAAAGTGGTTATTGAAGATAAAAAAATTGAAACTACAGAAACAAACGAAAAACAAGAAGTTGTTGTCGTAAAAGCATCAAATGTTGGTGAAGTTACTGGTTCTGTAGAAGATGTGGATGTAGATGTTCCGTTTGCAGTTTTAGAAGATGTTCCTTTGTTTCCAGGTTGTGAGAAAGTACCTAGAAGTCAGCAAAAAGAATGTTTTATGGAGCAAATGAACAAGCACATTAAAAAATATTTTGAATACCCTTCAAGAGCAAAAGAAAATAGTGTTCAAGGTCGTATTACTGTTTTGTTCGTAATTGATAAATCAGGTAATGTTACTAACCTTAGATTAAAAGGAACAGGTAAAAAAGATAGTGAGTTATTAGAGGCTGAAGCTGAAAGAATTATCAAAAAGTTACCAAAGTTTACTCCAGGTAAACAAAGAGGTAAAGCAGTTGGTGTAAGTTATGCACAACCTATTTTATTTAAATTAGAAAATAGATAAAATTTATATATTTTTAATTAAATCCCAATCTTATTAGATTGGGATTTTTTTTGGCACATAATTTGATTATTGTTATGTAATTAACTTTTAAAACAAATTATTATGAAACCAAATGTTAAAATGATAGACAAATCTAAAAACAGCTTTATTTATTTTCAATTAGGATTAATTGCTGTGATGGTATCCGTGTTATTTGTTTTAGAATATAATTTTGAAACAATAGATAGTAATTTCGCTCTTAAAAAAGAAAGAATAATAGATTTTGAAAAACCTTTTATATATAGTCCAGCAAAAGAAGCAAAGGCTGTAGAGACTGTTAAAAAAACTGTCGTAAAAACAATTATAAAACCTATTGCTCCGCCAAAAGTTATCAATCAATTTGTAAAAACAAAAGATGATGTTAATGATGATGTAATTAAAGATGCTTCACATCAAGATTCTAATACATCTGTTTCAACTGATATTGGTAAAAACGAAGAACCAATAGACGGAAACTCAGGAGTTGGTACTAAAGAAGAAGAAACTTTTGTTGTTGTAGAGTTTTTGCCAAGATTTCCAAGTTGTGAAAATGTATCTAAAGCAGATCAAAAAGCTTGTTTTGATGCACAGTTGAAAAAAGAGATTTTCAAACACCTGAAATATCCTGAAAGAGATTTAAATAATAAAAAAGAAGGTACTGTTTTTGTACAGTTTGTTGTAGATGAAAAGGGTAATTTTACTTCAATAAAATCTGCAGAAAATAATAGAGCAACAAATGACATGAGAATAGCTGTAGAAAATGCAGTAAAAAAATTACCAAAGATTATTCCTGCTAAACAGGGTAAAAAAGATGTAAAAGTTATTTACACTATACCTATCTCGTTTAAGATTGGTAAATAATGATTATAAAGTCCCTTTTTTAAAAGGGATTTTTTTATTTTTATAGCCAATTAGAATTTCAACCATGAATATTAAGCAATTTCTCGACTCTACCTATTTAAAAACGGCTCAACAAGCTTCGGTTTCAGAAACTGAAACTATTGAAATTAACAGAAAGAGTATCCAAGAGGCAATAGATTATAATTTTAAATTAATTATGATTCGTCCTGAAATTGTTTCAATGGCAAAAAAAATGATTCTTGAAGCAAATTCAAAAGTAACCATCGGAACGGTTATCGATTTTCCTTTAGGTGAAAACGCATTAGAATATAAGCTCAAAGAAGCTCAAAAAGCAATTGATAATGGTGCTGATGATTTAGATTTTGTAGTGAATTATGAAGCTTACAAAGAAGGTAAAATTGACTTAGTAAAAGAACAAGTTGCAAAATGCACAGCCTTAGGTTTGCAAAACAATAAAAATGTAAAGTGGATTATTGAAGTTGCTGCTTTAAACGATTCACAAATTATTGGATTATGTACGCTTATAAAAAATACGGTGATTTCAAACTTCAAAGAAAATCAATACGATAATGTTTTTGTAAAATCTTCCACGGGATTTTATCAAACGCAAAACAATCTGCCAAATGGAGCAACAATCCATGCCATCAAAATAATGCTTGAAAACTCATTTCCTTTGCCTGTAAAAGCTGCTGGTGGAGTTAGAAATTATGAAGAAGCAATTGAGATGATAAAATTAGGAGTGAAACGTATTGGGACATCTTCAGCAAAAGCAATTGTAGAAGGTTTAGATTCAAAAAATGGTTATTAAAATAATTAAAATGAAATATAGTATTATATTTTTTCTAGTGTTGGTTGGCCAAATTGCATTAGCACAAGAAAATAACAATGAAGTTTTTCCGCAATTTAAAAGTTGTGAAGACAATCAAGTCTTAAGCAATAAAGATTGTTTTTACGAAAATCTTCAAAAACATATCTTATCCAATTTTAAAATTCCTGAATCAGCTAATTCTTATAATGGCAAGGTTTACGCGCTTTTTGAAGTCGATACTATTGGGAAATTTAAAATTCTTTATACAGAAGCTTATTCTGAAGATTTAAAAAATGAAACAAAACGTGTTTTTGAATTGTTAGAAAAGGTTAAACCAGCAACATATCAAGGAAGAAAAACTTATGCAAAATATACAATAACTATCCCAATTCCACTTGACTCTACTTTTGTAAGTATGGCTTATCAAAATAAGGCAATTGAAAAAAATAAAAAAACGGAGAAGTTTGCCGTGTTAACAGAATATGAAGACATAAAACTTCAAGAATATAAAAACAGTATTTACAAAGGAAACAATAACTTAGCATTTACACATGCTAATTATGCTTATTTCGATCAAAATTTAAATCTTGTAGGCAGTAATAATCATACAGCTTCAAAACCTTATTCTTATGCCGAAGTTGCTAAATATTATGATTTTGATACGGAGTATGAAAAAATAAAAAAAGACAAAAAATCATGGTGGGGAAGAAAGCTTTGGAATGAAAACCTTGTAGCTATTCAAGGAGATGGTTATTGGTTTACAATAAATCCAATTCTAAACCTAAGCGTAGGAAAAGATTTTGGTAGTGATAACAATTATACATATGTAAATACAAGAGGAGTTTCTGTAAACGGGCAATTAGGGGAGCAATTAAGTTTTTCTACACAGATTTATGAATCACAAGGTTTATTTGCAGATTATTATAATGAATACGCTAATAACATAAAACCTTCTGGAGGAAATCCTGCCATAATTCCTGGAATTGGAATTGCAAAACAATTTAAAGACAATGCATATGATTTTCCGTTGGCCGAAGCAAATATAAAATATACACCAAGTAAATTTGTTGATTTGCAATTGGGTTATGGAAGAAATTTTATAGGGGATGGTTATCGCTCATTACTTCAAGGTGATGGAACAAGTCCTTATCCATTTTTTAAAATAAATACTTCGTTCTGGAAAATTAAATATACAAATACTTACATGTGGTTAAAAGATGTTCGTCCGGAAGCTACAATTGATAGAACGTACACTACCAAATTCATGGCGAATCATTATTTAAGTTGGAATGTTTCTAAACGAATGAATATTGGTTTCTTTGAAAGTGTAGTTTGGGGAAATGACAACAATAGAGGTTTTGATGTTAACTTTGTAAACCCAATTATATTTTATAGAGCCGTTGAATTTTCATCATCTTCAAGATCTGGAAATGCTTTATTAGGATTAACAACCAAATATAAGTTTAACAACAGTATTAATTTTTACGCTCAATTTTTGTTAGATGAATTTTCAATTGGTGATGTAAAAGCTAGAGATAAGAGTTGGAAAAACAAATTTGCCTATCAAATAGGAGCAAAGTACTATAACGCTTTTGGAATTGACAATCTTACTTTACAGTTAGAATATAATAGAATTAGACCTTATGTTTATGCACACAGTAATGTGATAACCAACTATGGTCACAATAATCAAAGTATGGGCCATAACTGGGGAGCAAATGCAAGTGAGTTGGTCGCAATTGCTAGATATAATAAAGGGAGATACTTTTTGCAAGCTAAAATTAATTATGGTTTTCAAGGTTTAGATTATACAGATGGTATAAATACTAACAACTATGGTGGAAATATTTATTTGAATTATGATGACAACAGACCTTTTGATAGAGGAGTAATAGTAGGGCAAGGAAATAAAACTACTTTAATCATTGCAGATTTTCAAGCAGGATATATTCTAAATCCATCTTCAAACATGAAAGTTTTTGCCAATTTAATATTTAGAGATTTTAATCCAGCAACAGAAGATTTAATTACAAAATCCTCAACAACGACTTGGTTTTCTGCGGGATTAAAAACAGATTTGTTTAATTGGTATTTTGATTATTAATCGATTTTTTTTAGGAAATTATTATTTCAATTAAAACAGATGTTAAATCAATGGGTTTTGTGCTATAAATAAAAAATCTTATCACTATCTTTGCACTCGATAAAAAAAGACAATTATTTTATTTTGAGTTCATCAAATCAGCCACTTACTAATCCTTCACTTTTCAATGTTTTTACGGCAATTACAAAAGCTCGTTTAACCATTAGTGTAATGTTTTCAACCTTAGCAGGATATGCTCTTGGAGTTGATCAATGGAATGCTTCAGCTTTTCAGACTTTATTGATTTTGTCAATAGGTGGTTATTGTATGGTTGGTGCTTCAAATGTTTTCAACCAAATTATTGAAATAGATTTAGATGCATTGATGGATAGAACAAAAAATCGACCATTACCAGCAGGAACAATTTCAAAACGCAATGCTTTTATTCTTGGTTGTATCTTAACCGTTTTTGGATTGGCAATTTTGTATTCAGTGAATCAAAAAACTGCTCTTTTTGGAGCTATTTCTATATTCATGTATGTAAGTTTATATACACCTTTAAAAACAGTAACTCCTTTATCTGTTTTTGTTGGAGCTTTTCCTGGTGCAATTCCTTATATGTTAGGTTGGGTTGCAGCTACGGAAACTTTTGGAATTGAAGCAGGAGCTCTTTTTATTATTCAATTTTTTTGGCAATTCCCTCATTTTTGGGCTATTGGTTGGTTTTTATTTGATGATTACAAAAAAGCAGGCTTTTTTATGTTACCAACAGGTAAAAGAGATAAGAAAACAGCTTTACAGATTATATTATACACAATTTGGACAATTATTGCCTCTTTAATTCCGGTTTTTGGATTTACAGGCAAATTTCAGATATCAATAGCTGCAGCAGTTATTATATTTTTGTTAGGACTTTGGATGTTGTTTTACGCTTTCAAATTATATAACAAAATGGATGCTACTGCGGCAAGAAAGTTAATGTTGGTAAGTGTTTCTTATATAACATTGCTTCAGATTATTTACGTAATAGATAAGTTTATTTAAAATAATAAATTATGATGACATTAGAAGAACAAGAAGCTAGAAAAGGAAGAACATACAAAATGCTGCTTCTTTTTGGAATGATAAGTATTTTTATGATTTTTGCTGGATTATCTAGTGCTTATGTAGTTAGCAAATCTAGGCCAGATTGGTTGAATGATTTTCAGTTGCCAAGTGCATTTATTTATAGTACAATTGTAATATTTATTAGCAGTTTTACTTTTTATGGAGCATACAAAGCAATGAAGTCAGATAACCGAAAACTAACAACAATTCTTTTGTTAACGACGTTGTCTTTAGGTATTGCGTTCATTTTATTGCAACTTGAAGGTTTTTCTCAGGTTGTTGCAAATGGATATTTTTTTACTGGAAGTGAAAGTAATGTTACCACTTCATTTTTGTATATTGCAGTCATTGTGCACATCGCACATCTTTTAGGAGGAATCATTTCACTATTAATAGTAATTTATAATCATTTTAAACAAAAATACAATCCCTCTCAAACCCTTGGTATTGAGCTTAGTGCAATGTATTGGCACTTTATGGATTTTATATGGATTTATCTGTTTTTATTTTTCTACTTTTACAAATAGAAAAAAAACAATAAATTTGAGCACTTTTTAACAATAAATTAATTTATGGAAGCAACAGTTACTTCACATGAACACGCTTTAGACGGAGGACCAGGACCAATGGGAGCAACCTATGGTAAATTGATGATGTGGTTTTTCATCGTGTCTGATGCACTTACATTTTCAGCATTTCTTGCTGCTTACGGCTTTTCAAGATTTAAATTTGTAGAAACTTGGCCTATTGCAGACGAAGTTTTTACTCACTTTCCATTTATGCATGGTGTAGAAGCACCAATGTATTATGTGGCATTGATGACGTTTATACTTATCTTTTCTTCTGTAACAATGGTCTTAGCTGTTGATGCAGGTCATCAGTTAAATAAAGGGAAAGTTGCCTTTTATATGCTTTTAACAATCGTTGGTGGTTTAATATTCTTGGGATCACAAGCTTGGGAATGGAAAAACTTTATCAAAGGTGAATTTGGAGCAATAGAAACAAAAGGAGGTTCAATACTTCAATTTGTTGATAAGGAAGGTGAAAGAGTTGCATTGGCAGATTTCGCTGCACATCTACCTAAGGAAAGAGAGCAATTAACAAAAAGTAAAGCTTTTTGGTTTATTTCTGAAGATCCTTTGCCAACTTATTCAGTCGATGAGGTTATGGAAGGTTTTAAAAATCATCCTAATATTTTAGTTAGAACGGAACAAATTGTGGATAAGCATAAAGTAGTACTTTCGAGAGAAGAGTCTTTAAAAAGAATGGCTTCTGCTCATTATGTGGTCGAAGGAGCTAATTTAATTAGAAATGAATACGGTCAAAAATTATTTGCAAATTTCTTTTTCTTTATTACAGGTTTCCACGGTTTCCACGTATTTACCGGAGTATTAATCAATATTATAATTTTCTTCAATGTTTTATTGGGAACATATGAAAAAAGAGGAAGTTATGAAATGGTTGAAAAAGTAGGATTATATTGGCACTTTGTAGATTTAGTTTGGGTATTTGTATTCACATTCTTCTATTTAGTATAATAAAAATAAAGCATAGTAATTATGGCACACGCACACGTATCTAACACTAAAAGAATTTGGTTTGTATTCGGACTTCTTTCTTTAATAACAATTGTTGAAGTTGCATTTGGTATTGTAAGACCAGATTTTCTTTTCAAAACGAACTTTTTAAAAATGAATTTATTGAACTGGTTGTTCATAATTCTTACAATTGTTAAAGCATATTACATCGTTTGGGCATTTATGCACTTAGAAGGTGAGAAAAAGAGTTTAAGAACGGCAATTGTTGCTCCTCTAATTTTTTTGATATTGTATTTATGTTTTATTCTACTTATAGAAGGAGATTATATCTATGACATCTTTAAAACTGGAACAATAAAATGGAATTTTTAACATTTTAATATAAAAATTTAATCCCGATAAACATCGGGATTTTTTTATCTTTGTGCTATCCAAAATAATAAGTATTTAAAATGGGAAAGAAAATAGTATTAATCATCCTTTTCATATTGCCTTTAGTTGTTTATCTGTTTTTTGCAACGGGTGTAAACAAGTTTGTTAATCTTCCAACTTTGACGAAAAACGTAAATGAAATTCCTAGTTGGAATTCACTTTCAAATCATAAAGTACAGCTTCAAGAAAAAATTACAATTCTTGGTTTTTTAGGGGATGACGTTCTTACGGAAAAGGGTAATCTATTTAACTTAAATCAAAAAATTTACAATAAGAATAAAGAATTTACTGATTTTCAAATTGTAATGATTGCTCCAGACGGAACACAAGATGATATAAAAGGTATAATTGCCGAGCTTGGATCTATTTCTGATTTAACAGGTTGGAATTTTGTTTTTACTTCACACGATTCTATTTCTAACTTTCATAAAAGCTTAAAACTTACTGAAACTTTAGATCCGGCAATTGGTACTACAAATGTTTATATTATTGACAAAGATTTAAACCTTAGAGGACGAAAAGGAAAAGATCTTAAAGGAGAAGAAGAATATAAAGAAGGATATAATACAATTTCGGCAGCTGATTTGCATAATAACATGAGCGACGATGTAAAAATTATATTAGCAGAATATCGTTTGGCCTTAAAACGTAACAACAAACGCAAAATCTAATGAAAAATAAATCTTATATTGGAATTTCATTCATTATTTTAATTTTCGGAATTTGGGCTGTACCAAAAATAATAGCTAAGTTTCAAAAATCAGATTTAATGGAAATGGGACCAGTACCCGAATTTTCGCTTACTGATCAAGACAATAAAACCATAACTAATAAGGATTATTTAGGAAAAGTTTATGTGGTTGAGTTTTTCTTTACAACTTGTCCAACAATTTGTCCTATAATGAATCAAAATATGCTTGAAATTCAAAAAGAATTTTATGGCAAACCAGATTTTGGAATAGCATCAATTACTATCGATCCAGATAACGATACTGTTGAAGTTTTGAAAGAACATGCGAATGAATTAGGTGTTAAACATTACAATTGGCATTTATTAAGAGGCGATAAAAAATATGTTTTTGATTTAGCTGAAAAAAGGTTCAAATTAAATGCTGGTGAAGATGAAAAAGAACCAGGTGGATTATATCATTCGGGTATGTTTGCCTTAATCGACAAAAAAGGAATAATAAGAAGTAGAAAAGACAGTTTCAATAATCCAATTTATTTTTATGATGGATTAGAACCAGCTGGAATAAAAGCAATAAAAGAAGATATTAAAAAACTTTTGGCAGAATAAATTTCCAAGTTAAATAACAACATTAATAACAATAACAATAACAATAACAATAACAAATTTCAAAATTCCAAATGGAAAAAAATAACATTGAAACAAAATATAACAAGCTAATTATTGCTTTGTCAATTATAATTCCAATAGCTGTAGCTATTTTATTTGGTGTAAACTTACGTAAAATGGGTTTTGATGTGGAGCCATTGTCGTTTTTACCTCCAATTTATGCATCTATAAATGGATTTACGGCAATTTTGTTAGTTTCGGCAGTAATTGCCATTAAAAACGGAAACAGGGTTTTACATGAAAGATTAATGAAGCTAGCCATACTTTGTTCAGTTTTGTTTCTTGTAATGTATGTAGCATATCACATGACATCAGATTCTACAAAATATGGTGGTGATTTAGGTTTTATATATTATCCAATATTAATATCTCATATTATTTTATCAGTCATTATAATTCCTTTGGTTTTGATAACTTATGTTAGAGCTTTAGCCCAGCGATTTGACAGACACAAAAAAATAGCAAAAATTACGTTTCCAATTTGGTTATATGTTGCTGTAACAGGTGTTGTAGTTTATTTAATGATTGCTCCTTATTATGCTAGTTAAAGAAAAAAGAAAAAAGAACAAAGAACAAAGAGAAAAGAGAAAAGAAATTAGGTTTAAAACACCAATCTTCTTGCTTCTTGCATCTTTCTTCTTGCCTCTAGCTTCTCAAGCTCAATGTGCCATGTGCAGAGCAGCTCTACAAAATAACGAAAACACAGTACAAGCAGAAGCAGTCAATGACGGAATTGTATTTTTAATGGTTATACCTTATATTTTAGTAGCACTTGTGGGTTTTGCAGTTTATAAGTTAAAGTACTCGAAAAAGTAATTTTTTTTCACTAAAACTATTCCATCCCATCAATTTTAATATTCATTTTACCAGAAGTTGTTATGAATGCGATGATGGCTTTGTTGGTTAGTTCTACTTTTTCAAAATTAAAATCATCCAAAGAACCATTTACGTAAACACCTTTCATGGGTGAATAATTGTTTAAATAAGGTTCCATATTCTTTTTTCCTTCGTCTAAATTTTCTTGTATAGAATAACGACAACTTTCTTTAATTTTGTTTAAAATGGTGCCTTGCAAAAACCAATTAGCAGATTTTAACAAAACACTTTTCGTATTTAAGACATAGTTTAATTCATCAAAATAAATTTCTTTTGTAAGTGAATTGTAATTTGGATAGCCTGATAAATAAATAGTTCCATTTAAACTACCAGATAATTCTAAAGCAATAATTATTTTTTTGTCTTTTTGCCAAATTTCTACTTTTTGAACCACAACTTTTCGACTTCCTGAAGCAAACTCTTGCCCTTTAAAATTTTTAGTAATTATTTTTGAAGCACTTTGATATGTAGAAACTGCTGCGACAGAAACCGTCACTTTGTCTGGCATTTTTGCAACAGGTTTTAAAGATATTTTGCTAGCATCATAATTGTTTTTTGGCTCTAAGCCTACCATAGTTTGCATGTCACATTTTAAACCCATATCCATCGTAATCTTTCCGTTTTTTAATGTTGCATCCGTTACATAAAGCTCAATCGGAATTAGTTTAAACCAAGTTTCATAAGCATCATTACTTAAAAAAGGTTTACTTATAACGCCTAAGGTTTCCAAAACTTGGGGTTTAAAGTCACAAGATTTGTCAATGGCATCATCAATCATTTTAGAGATTTTTGATTTAAAAATCGATAAGGTTGGATTAATGATATATGTTATCGGAATTTTCTTTCCAGCTACTAAAATACTCGGACTTTCATTCCAATTAAAATCTTTGAGTTTTGAAGTGGTAGTTAATTTCCAATTCACTAAATGAGCTTTGCTTTCTAGAGTAATAGTTCCATCTAAACTAACTTGACGCGTATCATTCAATCCAAAATAGTCTGTTCCATATTTAAATTGTGACCAAATTTTTAAAGGAATTTCAGAAGTAATGACTCCATTTTTCTCAGTTAGTTTAATTTTTCCTGTTTTCCAAATTTTCATTTGTGTGTTGTCATCTTCTAAATTGTCGTCTTCATAAATTAAACCCGATAAGTTTTTGTTCAGTTGGTTTTCGATTTCATTTACAGATATCTCTACAGGCATAGCAATAAAAGAAGTCTTGTTTTTGTAAACCATTGGACTGTCGTCTGAAGGTAAAGGTTTTAAAGCTTCAATTTTCTTAGTGGTTGCACAAGAATTAAATAATGTAATTACAAAAAACACAGCTAATAAGCCCCCGAAATGTTTCATACTAAAAGAATAATTTGATGTAAAATTAAAATTTTAATTGTTTCCTGTAACATTTTATTGAAAATTTGGTCTTATAGGAGAATTCAGAATGTAATTAATACAAAATGATAACAAAAAAAATTATACTTTTTCTCTTGTTGGTCGGAATCCAAGTTTCCGCTCAAGATAAAAAATGGACACTTGAAGAATGTGTGGATTATGCCATCAAAAATAATATTTCTATAAAATCTTCAGAATTAGATTTAAAAAATGCTACTATTAATAAAAAAGATGCCTTTGGTGCTTTTTTGCCAAGTGTTAATGCAAATGCTTCTCATTCTTGGAACATTGGTTTAAATCAAAATATTACAACGGGTTTGTTACAAAATCAAACTACTCAATTTACCTCTGCAGGTTTAAGTGTAGGCGTTGATATTTATAATGGTTTAAGAAATCAATTGCAATTACGTAAATCTAATTTAGCAATAATAGCATCCCAATATCAATTGATAAAAATACAAGAAGATATTGCTCTAAATGTAGCCAATGCTTATTTGCAAATTTTATTTAATAAAGAAAATCTAAAAGTTCAACAACAACAAAAAGCATATAATCTAACGCAACTCGAGAGAACCAAACAATTGGTTGAAGCTGGGGTTGTACCACAAGGAGACTTGTTGGATATTAAAGCAACTGCGGCATCAGATACACAAAGAGTAATTGCCGCTCAAAATGCTTTATTAATATCAAAATTAAGTTTAGCACAATTGCTACGTTTTGATGATTTTAAAAATTTTGATATTGATGAAAATCAAATTCCATCTTTAAATCATGAAATTTTAATGCAATCTTCAGAAAGTATTGCCCAAAAGGCAAAAGAAACTAGAACAGAATTAAAGATTGCTAATTCTAATGTGCAATTAGCTGAAAAAGATATTGCAATAGCAAGAGGAGCATATCAACCAACAATATCTGGTTTTTATAGTTTTAGTACAAGAGCAGCATATAGTGACAGGGTAGTTGGTTTTCAACCTGATGTAAATAACCCAACATCGGCTATTGGTTATGTAGATGGAACAAATCAATTAGTTCTTCAGCCAAATTATTCACCTATATTAGGTAGTCCATTGCCTTTGTTTGATCAATTTAGCAATAATAAAGGACAAAATTTTGGAGTTCAGTTAAGTGTTCCAATATTTAACGGATTCACAACAAGAAACAATGTAGAACGAAGCAAAGTAGCATTAGAAAGGGCTAAATTAAATTTAAGTCAACAGGAATTAGATGTTGAACGCAATGTTTTTACTGCTTATACAGATGCAAATGCAGCCAAAGAAAGTTTTGAAGCCGCAGGTATAACTTTAAATGCAAGAGAGCTTTCCTTTAATTATGCTAGAGAAAGATATGAAGTGGGACTAATGAATGTTTTTGATTTTAATCAGGCTCAAACATTACTAGTAAATGCACAATCAGAATTATTACGAACTAAATACGATTACATTTTTAGAACTAAAATTTTAGAGTTCTATTTTGGAATACCATTAATAAAAAAATAACAAATCATGTCAAAAAAAACCATTTTTATAGTATTAGGAATAATTGTAGCCGTTGTTGCAGGAATTATAATCTTTGGAAAAGGAGGAAACGATAATACTAAAATTGTTGAAGTTGCAAAAGCAAATAAGATGACAATAGTTGAAACAGTTTCTGCTACAGGAAAAATTCAGCCAGAAGTTGAAGTTAAAATTTCGTCTGAAGTTTCTGGAGAAGTAATTGCTTTACCAATAAAAGAAGGGCAACAAGTTAAAAAAGGAGATTTATTGGTAAAAATTAACCCAGATATATATGTTTCTGGAGTAAATAGAACAGCTGCTTCTGTGTCTAATACTAGGGCAGGTTTAACTCAAGCTGAAGCACAGGTTAAAGAAGCTAAAGCCAATTACGACAGAAATAAAACTTTATTCGATAAAGGAGTGATTTCTAAATCAGAATGGGATAGAATTGTTTCAGCCTATGAAGTTGCTGTTGCGGGTAAACAATCTGCCTATTTCAATGTGCAAAGTGCAAGTGCAACTTTAACAGAAGCAAGAGATAATTTAGGGAGAACAACAATTTATGCTCCAGCTGACGGAACGGTTTCTTTGCTTTCTATTGAATTAGGAGAGCGTGTTCTAGGAACGCAACAAATGGCTGGTACAGAAATTCTTCGTATTGCTAATTTAAACAATATGGAAGTTGAAGTTGATGTAAACGAAAACGATATTGTTAAAGTTAGTATTGGTGATGAAGCAGATATTGAAGTAGATGCTTATTTGAAAAGAAAATTCAAAGGTACAGTTACAAGTATTTCAAACTCTGCGAGTACAGCTTTAACAGCTGATCAAGTAACTAATTTTAAAGTTAAGATTAGAATAGAAAAAGATTCATATCAAGATTTATTAGAAGGGAAGTCTGTAAATTATTCTCCTTTTAGACCGGGAATGACCGCAACAGTAGATATTATAACAAAAACTAAAGTTGATATTATTGCTGTGCCAATTAGTGCAGTTGTAATAAAAGACGATACAACTTCTGTTAAAAAAGATATTTTAGCCGAATTAGAAAAAGAAGATCAAGAGAAAAAAGGAACGGCTCCAAAATCGGATCAAAAATTTGAATGTGTTTTTGTGAAAGTCGGAGATGTAGCTAAACTGAGAGTTATTAAGACGGGAATCCAAGACGATACAAATATCGAAATTGTTTCAGGATTAAAACCAGGAGAAGAAATTATAGTTGGTCCTTACACAACAGTTTCAAAAGAATTAACATCTAATGACAAAGTTCGATTAGAAAACGCTAACGATAAAAAAGAGAAAGCAAAGGATAAATAAAAAATTCTAATTTCTATGTATAACAAAAAAGCATTTCATTAAGTTGAAATGCTTTTTTGTTTTAGAAATTTTTAGAACTAAATATAAAGGTTGTATTTTTGCACCGAAACAAACAACTATGGCCTTGATTTTAAATATAGAAACAGCTACAAAAAACTGTTCGGTTTCCATTGCAAAAGATGGAAAAACGATTGCATGTAAAGAAATTGCAGAGCAAAATTTTTCTCATGCGGAAAAATTACATGTTTTTATAGAAGAATTATTAAAAGAAAATAATTTAAAATTTAATGCTTTAAAAGCAGTCGCTGTTAGTCAAGGGCCAGGTTCATATACCGGTTTGCGAATAGGAGTTTCGTCTGCTAAAGGATTGTGCTATGCTTTAAGCATTCCAATGATTGCGATTGACACACTTGAGTTATTAGCAAGAAAAATTTCTGTTAAAAATGGTGTAATCATTCCAATGATAGATGCAAGAAGGATGGAAGTGTATTCGGCTATATTCAATGTTGATTATATAAAAACAAGAGCAGTAGAAGCAGAAATTATTGATGAGAATTCATATTCAGAAATAAATGAAATAATTCATTTGGTTGGTGATGGAATTGCAAAGTTTAAAGACGTACTGTCAGATAATAAATTTGTTTATCATATGGATGAAGTTTATCCATCAGCAAATGAAATGAGTTTCTTGTCGTTTGAAAAGTACAAAAAAAGCGACTTTGTAGATGTCGCTTATTTTGAACCTTATTATTTAAAAGATTTTATGATGAGTAAGTAAATTATTTTACTACTTTTTTAATTTCAACTTGATGTGGATATGGAATTTCAATTCCTGCGTCATCAAAGGCTAATTTGCAGGCTTCTAGAACTTCAGCACGAACCGTCCAATAATCTTCCGATTTTGACCAAGGTCTAATAGCAAAATCAACTGAACTATTGTTTAGTGTTTTAACAAAAACAGCTGGTTTTGGATCTTTTAATATTAATGGATGGGATTCTAATATATTAAAAACGACTTCTTTTACCTGTTTGAAGTTTGAACCATAATCAACACCAATCTCAATATCTACACGCAAATTTCCGTTTACCGTAAAGTTAACAATCTTATCATTAGATAAATTTGCATTAGGAATAATAGCTAGTTTGTTTTCTGGTAAAATTATATATGTAGAAAACATTTTAATTTCTTTTACGGTACCTATTATGCCTTGTGCTTCAATTACATCGCCGACTCTAAATGGTTTTAGTAAAATAATTAGAACACCACCAGCAAAATTAGACAACGAACCTTGCAAGGCTAAACCAACAGCTAAACCAGCAGCACCAAGTATGGCAACAAATGAACTTGTACCTATTCCTAATTGAGTAATTACTGTAATTAAAACTAAAATTCTCAATATCCAAAACACAAGGTTTCCAATAAATAATACTAGAGTAGGTTCAATTTCTCTTTTTTTCATTAATTTCTTAATAAGTTTTGTTATCATACTCGTTGCCCATAGTCCAACAAATAAGATAATTAAAGCGGAAATTAATTTTGGTGAATATTCTAAAACGTAATTTTTAATGTAATCAAAATAGGTGGTAATTTCTTTTTCTGGCATAATTTTTTTTAATTTTTAACAAAGATAGACTTTAAGGTAAAACCGTCAAATTATGATGTATTCAAAGTGTTTATATTAATAATAGTTTAACATTTTACAAAAAAAATGCCCTTACAGTAATAGGGGCATTTTTCAAATTTGAAATTGATAATTATTCAATTTCAAATGTTATTTTCAAGTTTACTCTAAATTCAGTAACTTCATTATTTTTAACGGCTGCACTTTGATCCTGAACATAAACGGAACGAATATGTTTTAAAGATTTTCCTGCATGTGCAACTGCTTTTTTAGTAGCATCTTCCCAGCTTTTTTCTGAGCTTGATAAAATTTCTATTACTTTTAATACTGCCATTTTGCTTTTTGTTTAAATTAAAAAATAAATTTGAATGTTAAATATAATAATTTATAGCTAAATTCACAAATTATTATTTTGTATTTTTTTCAAATTGATAACATTAGCTTAACATTAATCCAGAATAGTTAGGGGAATTTTGCAACATTAAAAATTAAAGATTAAATGGAACAAATTTATATTGTAATGTTGGTTGCTTTAGCAATTTTGGCTTCAGTAGATTTAATGGTCGGAGTTGCAAATGATGCCGTAAATTTTTTGAACTCAGGTATCGGTTCTAAAGCAGTTTCTTTTAAAACATTAATGATTGTTGCAAGTATTGGAATAGCACTGGGAGCTTTATTTTCAAGTGGAATGATGGAGATTGCAAGAAGTGGAATATTCACTCCATCCATGTTTACGTTTAACGATGTAATGATAATATTTCTGGCCGTAATGGTTACGGATGTGTTATTACTTGATATATTTAATTCATTAGGTTTACCAACTTCTACAACCGTTTCTATTGTTTTCTCTTTACTTGGAGGAGCAGTTTTTTTAGGTACTTATAAATTAATTTCAGGTGATGTAAGCGGTTCTTTATTGCAATTTATTAATCAAGAAAAAGCAACAGAGATTATTACAAGTATATTGCTATCTGTAGTGCTGTCTTTTTCTATTGGAGGATTTGTACAATATATATCTAGAATATTATTTTCATTTGAATATGAGAAGAAAGTTAAATATTTTGGAGCTATTTTTGGAGGAATTGGAATTACAGCAATTACTTTTTTTATTCTTTTCAAGGGACTTAAAAGTTCTTCTTTTATGACAAAAGATTTGAAAGAATTTATGACAGATCACCAATTAATGATTATTGCAGTTAGTTTCGTTTTTTGGACCATTCTATCCCAAGTTTTAATCACACTTAAAGTCAATATTTTTAAAATTATAATTATTATTGGTACGTTTGCTTTGGCTTTAGCTTTCGCAGGAAATGATTTAGTTAACTTTATAGGTGTGCCAATGGCTGCCTTAGAATCATATCACATTTATGTTGCCAACGGAAGTGATGCAAATATGATGATGGGAGCTTTAGCGTCAAGCGAAATAAAAGCTAATTTTTGGCTGCTTTTATTAGGAGGGTTAATTATGGTTTATACTATTTGGACATCTAAAAAAGCTAAAGATGTAATTGCAACTGGTGTGGATTTATCTAGACAAAGTGAAGGGACTGAGAAATTTGATGCTAATAATTTATCAAGAGTAGTTGTTAGAGGTGTTATGTATGTTGGTCAAGGATTAAATTATGTTTTGCCCAAAACAATTCAATTAAACATTGATAAACGTTTTGAAAAACCCAATGTAAAAATCAATAAAAATGATGCTCCTGCATTTGATATGGTTCGTGCGTCCGTTAACTTAATGGTTGCAAGTATTCTTATTGCTATTGGTACTTCATTGAAACTGCCTTTGTCTACTACTTATGTTACTTTCATGGTGGCAATGGGTACGTCTTTTGCTGATAGAGCTTGGGATAGAGAAAGTGCAGTGTTTAGAGTAGCGGGAGTGATTAACGTTATCGGAGGTTGGTTTATAACTGCTTTTGCTGCGTTTTTAACAGCTGGTTTAATTACAATTGTTTTGCAATTTGGTAAAGTTTTTGCTTTTTTTGCTTTAATGATTTTGGTTGCTATTTTGATGTATAAAAGTGCTAAAAATCATTCAAAAAAATCAAAAGAAAAAGAAGAAGATGAGACTCAATTAAACAAAGAAGATATTGTAACTATTCAAGAAATTATTTCTGAAAGTTCATCACAAATTGCTAGAGTAATAAAGAAAACTAATGGTCTTTATTCTGATGTTGTTGATAATCTTGGACTTCAAGATTTGGCTAAGTTGAAAGAGAATAAAAAGAAACTTAAAAAACTAGAAAAAGAAGTTGACGAATTAAAAAATAATGTTTATTATTTTATTAAAAATCTAGATGAAACTTCAGTAGAAGCAAGTAAATTCTATATTCTGATTTTAGGATATTTACAAGATATGGTTCAATCAATTGGATACATCACTTCGAATAGTTATTCGCATATAAACAATAACCATAAGAGTTTGAAGTTCAATCAAGTTAGAGATTTAAAATCTATAGATATTGACTTGAAGAACTTATTTGAAAGATTAGAAATAAGTTTTAGCAAAGAAGACTTTACAAGTTTAGATGCTATTTTAAACGAAAAAAATACACTATTAGAGGCTATTTCTTTACTTATCCAGAAACAAATTGCTAGAATTAGAACTACAGAAAATAGTCCTAAAAATAGTAAATTGTATTTCGGATTGCTTTTAGAAACAAATGACTTAGTAAAAGCGACTATGAATTTATTAGAGCTATTTAAAGAATTTAATGAGCATGCAAATAAACCTAAATAAAAAAAAGAGCCAATGAAAATTGGCTCTTTTTTTTTGAATTTAATTTAGATTTATGCGTTTATAGCTTCAACAATTATAGCTTCATCTTTTAGCATATCTTTCAACATATTCTCAATTCCATTTTTCAAAGTAAATGTTGAAGAAGGACATCCACTACAAGCACCTTGTAAAATCACTTTTACGCGTTTTTCATTTTCATCATAAGAATCAAACATAATGTTTCCTCCATCTGCTTGAACGGCTGGTTTTATATATTCTTCAAGTATGTTGATTATTTGTTGTGAAGTAACATCAAGTTTGTCAAAATATGCTTCTTGACTTTTTTGATGTGTTTCTGTTTTTGTAATTAAACTTTCGTCAATAACTGTTTTACCAGATTCAATATATTCTTTTATAAATGTACGAAGTTCTAAAGTAATTTCTTCCCACTCTTTTACACCATATTTAGAAATAGAAATGTAATTTTCGTCAAAGAAAACTTCCTTCACAAATGGAAAATTAAATAATTCTTTAGCTAATGGAGAAGCTTTTGTTTCGTCAATGTTTTTGCACTCTAAAGCGGTTTTTGTTAACAAGGTATTGCTAACAAATTTCAGTACATTTGGATTTGGTGTAGTTTCTGCATAAATGCTAACAGGAATTTTCTTGTTGTCATCTGGATTAATTATAACAATTTCTCCGCCATTTGTGATATAGGTTTGTATTTGTTCAGCCACTTCGTCTTGTACATCTTCCCATGCTACAATAGAGTATTTTTCAATAGCAATAAAATTGCCAGAAATGTAAACTGTCTTTACAAAAGGCAGGTAAAACAGTTGTTTAGCTAAAGGAGAATCTTTTGTTTCATCAATATTTTTATATTCAAAACTTTTATTTTTGGTAATAAAATCTTCAAATTCAAATTTGATTATTTCTTTATTAGACGTTGCTTTTATAGTTATGTTTAACATGATATAGTTATATTTTTTGCAAATTTACTAAACTTATTTGCATTCTTTGTTTATATTTGGTTTTTAAAACAAACAAATTTTTAGAATAACTCCCTTTCATAATGAAAAAAATTACACTATTTTTATTGTTGTTCTCGACTTACATTGGTTTTTCGCAAGCTATAACTATTAATCAGGCAAATACATCCACAAACACAGTTCAGCATATTGTTGAGGATATTTTGATTAATTCTTCTTGTGCTCAAGTATCTAATTTTCAAACTCAAGGTCTTTGTGGTGTAGGGAATTTTGGTTATACAGGAACAAACTTTGGTTTTGCCGGTGGAATGATTTTGCGATGTGGACAAGTTACAAATTCTGCAGGACAATACACGAATGCACCCAATAATCCCAATGCTTGTTCTAATCAAGGAGATGCAGAATTATTAGCCATAAGTCAAGCAAATGGAAATCCAGGGACAATTAATGATGTTACTTTTGTAAAATTTAATTTCACACCTTTAACAGATAGTTTTAGTTTTAATTTTATTTTTGCTTCAAATGAATATGGTACATATCAATGTGGTTTTTCTGACGTATTTGCATTTATCCTTACGGACTTAACTACAGGTATTTCAACAAATCTTGCATTAATACCAGGTACTACAACACCTGTTTCTGTTACTAATATTAGAGATACAGCTTTTAACACAAGTTGTGGGTCTGTCAATCCTACTTTTTTTGATACTTATAATGTTGGCCTTCCTGCTGCTTCAACTGTTATGAACATGAATGGTTATACCGTACAGATGACTGCTTTAGCAACTGTAATTCCGAATAATCCATATAGTATAAAATTAGCGATCGGAGATTATAATGATACTGCTTTTGATTCTGCCGTTTTTATTGAAGCGGGTAGTTTTAATGTAGGTACTGCAAATTTAACTTATCCTGTAGGAGTTGGTATTGAAGACAATGATATGACAATTGCTAATGGTTTAGCTCCTTGTTCTGGTGAAATTAGAGTTTTAGATTCAGGATTGAATCCATCTAATTATTCATTTGTATGGACAGTTGATACTGGTTCTGGACCCGTAATTATGACTGGAGAAACAGGTCCTACCTATACTGTAAGTAGTCCAGGTACTTATTGTCTTACTGCTAATATTGCTGGTGGTGGAGGTGGTTGTACTCAAGAGGACTGTATTGTTGTTGAGTATCAACCGGGTTTTGTTATAAATAATAATCCAGATGATTTAT
>NZ_CAXBFR010000028.1:0-27619 GCF_963975005.1 uncultured Flavobacterium sp. | reverse complement strand
TATGAAAAAGAATGGCTGTATAAGTGGATTCATAACAGTGCTGAGTTGATTAAGTCTGGTGATGCGCAAGCAGTAAGAGTTTTTGAAGAAAACAACAAAACGCCGATGACGGCATTTCCTCAATTATCAACAGAGGACATTGATAATATTATTGCTTACACTTCTGAGCCTTTGCCAGTTGCTACAGTAGCTGCTGCTGTTGTTCCAGGAACTGAAGGACAAGGAGGAGGATCAGGAATCTCGAATAACATTATACTTGGGGCTTTGGCTTTAGTGTTAATGATGTTAGTTGTTATGTTGTTCTTGGTTGGCAATGTGTTAAACAAAATTGCAAAAGCAAACGGAATAGAAGCTCCTGTAAAAGAGAAATCGCTTCCTTTGTGGAAAGCATTTGCTAAAAATCAATTCTTAATGGTTGTAACTGCAATCTTATTCTTGTTGGTTAGTGCTTATTTTGCTTATGGGTATTTAATGCAAATAGGCGTTGATCAAGGCTATGAGCCAATTCAACCAATTCATTATTCACACAGAATTCATGCTGGTGATAATGGTATTGATTGTAAATATTGTCACTCTGCTGCGAGAGTTAGTAAGCATTCTAATATTCCATCGTTGAATGTTTGTATGAACTGTCATAAGAATATTGCTGAAGTTGCTGAAACAACTGCTACGGAAGAATATTCAAAAGCATTCTACGATGAACAAATAGATAAGTTATATACTGCTGTAGGTTGGGATAAATCAACTCAGTCATACACAGGGAAAACTAGTCCAGTTAAATGGGTTCGTATACATAATTTACCAGATTTTGTTTATTTCAATCACTCACAACACGTTTCTGTTGCTGGAGTAGAATGTCAAACTTGTCATGGACCAGTTCAGGAATATGAAATTCAAAAACAATTTGCACCTTTAACCATGGGTTGGTGTATTAATTGTCACAGAGAAACAAATGTAAAAGTAGAAGACAACGAATACTATACAAAAATACACGAAGAACTATCTAAGAAATACGGTGTTAAGCAGTTAACTGCAGCCCAAATGGGTGGTTTAGAATGTGGTAAGTGTCACTATTAATAATAATTTAAGAAGCTAATATTTATATACAATGGCATCAAACAAAAAATACTGGAAAAGTGTTGAAGAGCTAGACGAAAATAGCTCTATTGTTGAGACGCTAAGAAGCAACGAGTTTGTGGAGCAAATACCAGTTGATGAGTTTTTAGGAGATAAAGAAAATTTATCTTCTTCTTCAACTTCTCGTCGTGACTTTTTAAAATACGTTGGATTTAGTACTGCAGCTGCATCATTAGCTGCGTGTGAAGGTCCAGTTGTAAAGTCAATACCTTATGTACTTCAACCAGAACAAATAATTCCAGGTGTTGCTGATTACTACGCAACAACGATTGCTGATGGTTTTGATTTTGCTAATGTTTTAATCAAAACTCGTGAAGGTCGTCCTATTAAAGTAGAGAATAACAATTTAGAAGGTGCAAGATCTGGAGCTAACGCAAGAGTTCACGCATCAGTTCTTTCACTATATGATAGTCTTCGTTTGAAAAAATCAAAAATTGATCAAAAAGACGCAGATTGGAATGCTGTAAATGCAAAAATTAAATCTAGTCTTGAAGATGCAAAAGCAAAAGGAGAAAGTGTTGTGGTTTTAACTAACACTTTCGCTAGTCCTTCAACGGATACTTTGTTAGCAAATTTAATAACTAAATACCCTAATGTTAAGCATGTAGTGTATGACGCAGTTTCTGAGTCAAATGCACTTGATGCTTTTCAATCAGTTTATGGTGTTAGAGCTTTAGCTAATTACGACTTTTCAAAAGCTGATGTTATTGTATCTGTAGGTGCAGATTTCTTAGGAGATTGGCAAGGTGGTGGTTTTGATTCAAGTTATGCTAAAGGAAGGATTCCTAAAAACGGAAAAATGTCGAAGCATATCCAAATAGAGGCAAATATGTCTTTGGCTGGTGCAAAAGCAGATAAAAGAATTCCATTAACTATTGCTAATCAAAAACAGGCTTTAGTTAAACTATATAATGTTGTTTCTGGTGCATCTGTTGGTACATCAAAAATTGACAAATATGAAGCTGATGTTTTAAAAGCAGCTCAACAATTAAAAGCAGCAGGCTCTCAGGGGGTTCTTGTTTGTGGATTAGATGATGTTGATGCTCAAATGCTAACATTGGCAATTAACAATCAATTAAATTCTGAAGCTTTTAATACTTCAAACGCGATTCTTACAAGAAAAGGTAACGCAAAAGAAGTAAATCAATTGGTATCAGACTTAAAAGCTGGAAAAGTTCACACTATATTAATGAGTGGAGTTAATCCAGTATATACTTTATCAAATTCAAAAGAGTTTTTAGAAGGTTTAAAGAAAACAAAATTATCTGTTGCATTTTCAATGAAAGAAGATGAAACAGCAAAAGTTGCTTCAATTGCGGCTGCAACTCCACATTATTTAGAATCTTGGGGAGATGTTGCAATAACTAGAGGGAACTATAGTATTCAGCAACCAACTATTAATCCGTTGTTTGATACAAAACAATTTCAAGAAGTATTATT
This sequence comes from uncultured Flavobacterium sp., assembly GCF_963975005.1. Lineage (GTDB taxonomy): Bacteria > Bacteroidota > Bacteroidia > Flavobacteriales > Flavobacteriaceae > Flavobacterium. The sequence continues at coordinate 25,042 of NZ_CAXBFR010000028.1, read as the reverse complement.
ATCATTAACTGATAATGCAACTTCTTACCATGATTACTTAAAGAGCAATGCTTCTTTAAATGGAAAAACATGGAATAAAGCTGTGCATGATGGTTTTGTTGCAAGTGAAGCATCAGCTTTAACAGCAACATCTGCGGATTATGCTGCTTCTGCATCTAAATTAGCAAGTGCTAAATCATCTGGAATGGACCTAGTATTGTATACTAAAGTTGGTTTAGGTGATGGACAGCAAGCGAATAACCCTTGGTTACAAGAATTTCCTGATCCAATTACAAGAGTATCTTGGGATAATTATGTTACTGTTTCTAAGAAAGATGCTGAAAAATTAGAATTAGAAAATTGGAATGTTGCTAATGGAGGTCTTAACGGAAGTTATGCTGATATTAAAGTTGGGAAAACAACGCTAAAAAATGTACCAGTAATAATTCAACCAGGTCAAGCTGTTGGAACAGTAGGTTTAGCTTTTGGTTACGGTAAGAAAGAATCAATGAAGTCTGAAATGCAAGTAGGTGTAAATGCTTATGAATTATATGCTAATTTGAATTCAAATTTATCTGCAAGTATTTCAAAAGCTAGTGGTGAACATGAATTTGCATGTGTTCAGTTACAAAAAACATTAATGGGCAGAGGTGATATCATCAAGGAAACTACATTAAGTACTTTTGTAAAAGAAAATTCAGAAGTTTGGAATCCAACTCCAATGGTTTCTTTAGATCACAAAGAAGTTCCAGCTACATCAGTAGATTTATGGGAATCTTTTGATAGATCAACAGGTCATCATTTTAATTTATCTATTGACTTAAATGCTTGTACAGGTTGTGGAGCATGTGTTATCGCATGTCACGCAGAAAATAATGTTCCAGTAGTTGGTAAATCTGAAGTAAGAAGAAGTAGAGATATGCACTGGTTGCGTATTGATAGGTACTATTCTCATGAAGAAACATTTGCTGGTGATGTTGAGTTGAAAGAAAATGCACACGGATTGACTAGTGTAATTGGTACATTGAAAGATATGGAAGATCCTTCAGAGAATCCTCAAATAGCTTTCCAACCAATTATGTGTCAACACTGTAATCATGCACCATGTGAAACAGTTTGTCCAGTTGCAGCCACTTCTCATAGTCGTCAAGGTCAAAACCACATGGCTTATAATAGATGTGTTGGAACACGATACTGTGCTAACAACTGTCCATATAAAGTAAGACGTTTTAACTGGTTCTTATATAACAAAAACAGTGAATTCGATTATCACATGAATGATGATTTAGGACGTATGGTTCTTAATCCAGATGTGAATGTACGTTCTCGTGGAGTTATGGAAAAATGTTCTATGTGTATTCAAATGACACAAAAAACTATTCTTGATGCAAAACGTGATGGAAGACAAATCAAAGACGGAGAATTCCAGACAGCTTGTTCTGCCGCTTGTTCAAGTGGAGCAATGGTTTTTGGAGATGTTAATGATAAAGAATCTCAAATAGCTGAATTAGCAGAAGATAAACGAATGTATCACTTACTAGAACATATTGGAACAAAGCCAAACGTGTTTTATCATGTGAAGGTTACAAACGACAAATAAAAATTTTAATTAACAAGAAACAATATAAAGGATATGTCGTCTCATTACGAAGCACCCATTAGAAGACCTTTAGTAGTAGGAAATAAATCTTACCACGATGTTACAGTAGATGTTGCTAGACCTGTTGAAGGTAGAGCTAACAAACTTTGGTGGACAGTTTTTACAATAGCACTTGCTGCGTTCCTTTGGGGATTAGGTTGTATGACTTACACTATAACTACAGGTATAGGTACTTGGGGATTAAACAAAACAATTGGTTGGGCATGGGATATCACTAACTTCGTTTGGTGGGTTGGTATCGGTCACGCAGGAACCTTAATTTCAGCTGTATTATTATTATTCCGTCAAAAATGGAGAATGGCAATTAACCGTTCTGCTGAAGCAATGACAATTTTCTCTGTAATGCAAGCTGGATTATTCCCAATCATACATATGGGTCGTCCATGGTTAGGATACTGGGTTTTACCTATTCCAAATCAATTTGGTTCGTTATGGGTAAACTTTAACTCTCCATTACTTTGGGATGTATTCGCAATTTCTACTTATCTTTCTGTTTCATTAGTTTTCTGGTGGACTGGTTTGTTACCTGATTTTGCAATGCTTAGAGATAGAGCTATTACTCCTTTTACCAAAAAAATATATTCTATTGTGTCTTTTGGATGGAGTGGTAGAGCAAAAGACTGGCAACGTTTCGAAGAAGTTTCATTAGTATTAGCTGGTTTAGCTACTCCTCTTGTGCTTTCTGTTCACACGATTGTATCTTTTGACTTCGCAACTTCTATTGTTCCAGGTTGGCACACAACAATTTTACCACCTTATTTCGTGGCAGGTGCAATTTTCTCTGGATTTGCAATGGTAAATACTTTGCTTATCATCATGAGAAAAGTGTCTAACTTAGAAGAATATATTACAGTTCAGCATATAGAATTAATGAACATTGTAATAATGATTACTGGTTCTATTGTAGGAACAGCATATATTACGGAATTATTCATAGCTTGGTATTCAGGTGTAGAATATGAACAATATGCTTTCTTAAATAGAGCAACAGGTCCTTACTGGTGGTCATATTGGTTGATGATGTCTTGTAACGTATTTTCACCGCAATTTATGTGGTCTAAAAAATTAAGAACAAGTATTACTTTTTCTTTCATAATTTCAATTGTTGTAAATATTGGAATGTGGTTTGAACGTTTCGTAATTATTGTTACATCTTTACATAGAGATTATTTACCTTCATCCTGGACAATGTTTCAACCAACGTTTGTTGATGCAGGTATATTCATAGGAACTATTGGATTCTTCTTTGTATTATTTTTATTATATTCTAGAAGTTTCCCTGTAATTGCGCAAGCCGAAGTTAAAACAATTTTGAAAACTTCAGGAGATAATTTCAAAAGAGCAAGAGCACAACAAGATCATAATTCAGATAATCATTAATAATATCATGAGTAAAGTTATACACGCTATATACAATGATGATGATGTATTATTAGATGCAGTTCACAAGACTAGATCTGCACATCATCATATAGAAGAGGTTTATACTCCTTTTCCTGTACACGGACTAGATAAGGCAATGGGACTAGCACCAACAAGAATTGCAATTGCAGCATTCTTATATGGTTTGGTTGGTTTGTCTGTTGCAACTGCAATGATGAATTTTATAATGATTAGCGACTGGCCTCAAGATATTGGGGGAAAACCAAGTTTTAGTTATTTACAAAATATGCCTGCATTCGTTCCAATCATGTTTGAATTAACAGTGTTTTTTGCCGCTCACTTAATGGTTATTACCTTTTATATGAGAAGTAAATTATGGCCATTTAAACAAGCTGAAAATCCTGATGTAAGAACAACTGATGATCATTTTTTAATGGAAGTTGGAATTCATGGAAATGAAGAAGAATTAGTTTCTTTTTTCAAAACTACTGGAGCAGTTGAAGTTAAAGTAATAGAAAAGCATTAATACAAGATATGAAAAGCTTATATAAAATAATAGTACTAGTGGGTTTGTCAATTGTGGTAACTTCTTGCCATGATAACTCTAAACCATACTATCAATTTTTTCCAAATATGTATCAATCTGTAGGATATGAAACTTATTCTGAGAGTGATGCGTTTAAAAATGGTAAAGAAGGTCAATTAGTGCCAGAAGGTGCTATAAAAAGAGGATTTGTTCCTTATGAAATACCTAATACTCCAGAAGGGTATATTTTAGCGAAAGAAACATTAAAGTCTCCTCTAGATTCCTTGAGTTTAGATACTGAAAATGGAAAAGCGTTATATGCTATTTATTGTGCAATTTGTCACGGTGAAAAAGGTAATGGTAAAGGGAAACTTGTAGAAAGAGAAAAATTTTTAGGAGTACCTAACTATAAAGATAGAGAAGTTACAGCAGGAAGTATTTTTCACGTAGTAACTTACGGATTAAACTCAATGGGCTCACATGCAAATCAACTTTCGCAAGAAGAAAGATGGCAAGTAGCTGATTATGTTTTAAAATTGAGATCAGAATTATAATTGTAAAACACTTTTTTGAAAATAAAAGATATGTACACTTTTTCAAGTAAATTAAAAACTTTTTCATTTATTCTTATAGCTTTAGGAATAGTAGGAATTGTATACGGATTCTTATCTGTGCCAAAATCCATTGAAGATGTTGAAATCATGATGACCGAAAGCCTTCATGGTGGTCATGGTGAAGTTTCTACAGATGCTCATGCAACACATGATGCACATGCTGTTCATAATAACAAAGATGTTCATGCTGATGCCGAACACAAAGAGCATGTTGAACATGTTTATCATCAATTACTAAACAAACCATGGTCTGCCTTATACGTAGCATGTATTTTCTTTTTTCTTTTAACAATGGGTGTTTTAGCATTCTATGCTATTCAAATTGCTTCTCAAGCAGGTTGGTCTCCAGTATTGTTTAGAGTTATGGAAGGTATAACGGCATATTTGTTGCCAGGCTCAATTATATTTTTTCTTTTGTTATTGGCAGCTTCTTTTCACATTGGTCACAATGGAATGTTTACTTGGATGGATCCAGAAGTAGTTAAAGATGATAAATTAATTCAAGGGAAAACTGCTTTTTTAAATGTTCCTTTCTTTTTAATAAGAGCAATTATTTTTATTGGGGTCTGGAATTTATATAGACATTTCTCAAGAAAATTTACTTTAGCACAAGACGAATCAAGTGATGATTCAAATTATAAAAAATTATTCAAAACTTCTGCAGCATTCTTAGTATTCTTTATTGTATCTGAATCTATAATGTCATGGGATTGGATTATGTCTGTAGATCCTCACTGGTACAGTACGTTATTTGGATGGTATGTTTTTGCAAGTTTCTTCGTAAGTGGAATTACTGTATTAACTATGATTACTATTTATTTAAAATCAAAAGGGTATTTGCCAGAAGTAAATAAAAGTCACATTCAAGATTTAGCTAAATTTATGTTTGCATTTAGTATATTCTGGACTTATTTATGGTTCTCTCAATTTATGTTAATTTGGTATGCAGATATTCCTGAAGAAGTAACATATTATGTAACTAGAATCGAACATTACAATTTACCATTTTTTGGTATGTTAGCTTTAAACTTCATTTTCCCAATATTAATTCTTATGAATGCTGATTTTAAGCGTTTAACTTGGATTGTTATAGGAGCAGGTGCAGTAATATTATTTGGTCATTATTTAGACTTCTTCAATATGATTATGCCAGCTACTGTTGGAGATCAATGGTTTATTGGAGCTTCAGAAATAGGATCAATACTTTTCTTCGCGGGGTTATTTATTTTAGTAGTATTTACAGCTTTAACAAAAGCACCACTTATTGCTAAGAGATATCCTTTTATGGAAGAAAGTAAACATTTTCATTATTAATATTTAAAGAGATAAACAAATGACGAGTTTATTGGTGATTTTTGTTTTAGTTTTAATTGGAATTGCTGTTTGGCAGTTAACTAAAATATTTGATTTAACTCAGGTTGGTGAAACTAAGGATGATTCTGAAGTTGCAAATGACAGAGATAATAGTGTGAATGGTTATTTAATGTTTGGATTTTTAGGATTCATTTATTTATTCACAATATATTCTTTGGTAACTTGGGGTGAATTTGTTTTAGGAACTCCTGCCTCAGAACATGGTGTTGAAGTTGACAACTTGATGAACATTTCAATGGCATTAATATTTTTTGTTCAAACTATTACTCAGTTTTTATTACACTATTTTGCTTTTAAATATAAAGGTAAAGAAGGTCAGAAAGCACTATATTTTGCGGATAATAATAAATTAGAGGCTGTATGGACTATTATACCTGTAATTGTATTAGCTGTTTTAATTTTATATGGATTATACACATGGAATCAGATAATGTATTATGATGATGAAGAAGAAGTTATATACGTCGAATTATATGCTAAGCAATTTGGTTGGGAAGCACGCTATGCAGGTGAAGATAACACACTGGGTAAAGCTAATGTAAGATACATTGAAGGTATTAATACATTAGGTGTTGATTTAGAAGATCCAAATGCACAAGATGACAAAGTTGTTTCTGAATTGCACTTGCCTAAAGGTAAAAAAGTAGTTTTCAAAATACGTTCTCAAGATGTACTTCATTCTGCTTATATGCCTCACTTTAGAGCTCAAATGAATTGCGTTCCTGGAATGGTAACACAGTTTGCTTTTGTGCCAACAGTAACAACTGCAGAAATGAGACAAGATGAAGCTATCATTATTAAAGTGAATAAAATAAATAAAATTAGAGCTAAGAAAAGTATTGATTTGGTTGCAAATGGTCAAGCTGGTTTAGATCCTTACACTTTTGATTATTTATTATTATGTAATAAAATTTGTGGTAGATCGCATTACAATATGCAAATGAAAATTGTTGTTGACTCACCAAGTGATTTCAAAAAATGGTTAGTAGAAAAACCAACGTTATCTTCACAATGGAAAGAGGCAAACGCTGCTAAAGTTGAAGAAGGTAAAGAACAAGTAAAAGAAACTATTGTAGATTCTACAAAAGTTATAGCTCAAGTTATAAAATAATATAGAAGATTTCAAATAATATAATTATGTCACACGAACACGGTCATCATAAAGAAACTTTTATTACTAAATATATTTTTAGTATAGATCACAAGATGATTGCTAAGCAATATCTAATTTCAGGTCTATTAATGGGAATTGTAGGAGTAGTTTTATCGCTATTTTTCCGTATGCAAATCGCATGGCCAGAAGAGTCTTTTGAAATTTTTAAAATTTTCTTAGGTGAAAATTTTGCTCCAGGTGGAGTAATGAGAAATGATATTTACCTTGCATTAGTTACGATACATGGTACTATAATGGTGTTTTTCGTACTAACTGCTGGTTTAAGTGGTACTTTTAGTAATTTGCTTATTCCATTACAAATTGGAGCAAGAGATATGGCTTCAGGTTTTATGAACATGCTTTCTTTTTGGATGTTCTTTATTTCTTGTATTATCATGTTAAGCTCTTTATTTATCGAAACAGGACCGGCATCTGCTGGATGGACAATTTATCCACCTTTAAGTGCTTTACCACAAGCCATTCCAGGTTCAGGTTTAGGAATGACTCTTTGGTTAATTTCTATGGCTATATTTATTGCATCTTCTTTAATGGGTTCATTAAATTATATAGTTACAGTAATTAATTTAAGAACAAAAGGTATGTCAATGACTAGATTGCCTTTAACAATATGGGCGTTTTTTGTAACTGCAATTATTGGTGTTGTTTCATTCCCTGTATTATTCTCTGCTGCTTTATTACTAATTTTTGATAGAAGTTTTGGAACATCATTCTTCTTATCTGATATCTTTATTAGTGGAGAAGTTTTACATTATCAAGGTGGTTCTCCAGTATTATTTGAACATTTATTCTGGTTCTTAGGTCACCCCGAGGTTTATATTGTATTATTACCTGCTTTAGGTATTACATCTGAAATTATTGCAACTAACTCGAGAAAACCAATTTTTGGTTATAGAGCTATGATTGCTTCTATTATAGCAATTGCATTTTTGTCTACAATCGTATGGGGTCACCATATGTTTATCTCAGGTATGAATCCTTTCTTAGGTTCAGTGTTTACATTTACAACTTTATTGATTGCTATTCCTTCAGCAGTAAAAGCTTTCAATTATATAACAACCTTGTGGAAAGGTAATCTACAGTTAAATCCTGCTATGTTGTTCTCAATAGGATTAGTTTCTACTTTCATCACTGGAGGTTTAACAGGAATTATTCTTGGAGATAGTACGCTTGATATTAACGTTCATGATACATATTTCGTAATTGCTCACTTTCACTTAGTAATGGGTATATCTGCTTTATATGGATTCTTTGCTGGAGTTTATCATTGGTTCCCAAGAATGTTTGGTAGAATGATGAATAAAAACTTAGGATATGTTCACTTTTGGGTAACAGCAGTATGTGCTTATGGAGTATTCTTCCCAATGCACTTCATTGGAATGGCAGGTTTACCTAGACGTTACTATAGTAATACAGCATTTCCATTATTTGATGAATTAGCAGATGTAAATGTATTAATTACAATATTTGCAATAATTGGTGCAGCTTTCCAAATCGTATTTTTCTGGAACTTTTTCTATAGTATATTCAAAGGTAAAAAAGCTCCGATGAATCCATGGAAGTCTAATACTTTAGAATGGACTGCTCCAGTAGAACACATTCACGGAAACTGGCCAGGTGAAATTCCAGAAGTACACCGTTGGCCTTATGATTACAGTAAACCAGGGCATGATGCTGATTTTGTTCCTCAAACAGTTCCAATGCAACCAGGTGAAGAAGAATTGCATCATTAAGATTTAAATAACATATATTAAAACCTTTCCATATCGGAAAGGTTTTTTTATGGAACTTTAATTATATTTGCTATATGAATGAAAACCTTGACCCAACAAACTTAAATTATAAACCTGAAGAACTTGACTTAGAAAAAAAGTTAAGACCCTTATCATTTGATGATTTTACAGGTCAGGAACAAGTTTTAGAAAATTTAAAAATATTTGTAGAAGCTGCAAATCAAAGAGGTGAAGCTTTAGATCATACTTTGTTTCATGGTCCACCTGGTTTAGGGAAAACAACTTTAGCTAATATTTTAGCAAACGAATTGGGTGTTGGAATAAAGATAACTTCTGGTCCAGTTTTAGATAAACCAGGAGATTTAGCAGGCTTACTTACAAATCTCGAAGAAAGAGACGTCCTTTTTATTGACGAAATCCATCGATTAAGTCCAATTGTAGAAGAATATCTATATTCTGCAATGGAAGACTTTAGAATTGATATAATGATTGAATCAGGGCCAAACGCACGTTCCGTTCAATTAAATCTTAATCCTTTTACGCTTGTTGGAGCTACAACACGTTCAGGTTTATTAACAGCTCCAATGAGGGCTCGTTTCGGAATTCAAAGCCGGTTACAATACTACAATACGGAACTTTTAACCACGATTGTTCAAAGAAGTTCCTCGATTTTAAATATGCCAATTACCATGGAAGCTGCTATTGAAATTGCTGGTAGAAGTAGAGGAACGCCTAGAATAGCAAATGCTTTATTACGAAGAGTAAGAGATTTTGCTCAAATAAAAGGAAATGGAAGTATTGATATTGAAATTGCCCAGTTTGCCTTAAAAGCACTTCACGTTGATGCTCATGGCTTAGACGAAATGGACAATAAAATTCTGTTAACAATCATTGATAAATTTAAAGGTGGCCCCGTTGGTTTATCAACTCTAGCTACTGCTGTTTCAGAAAGTAGCGAAACCGTAGAAGAAGTATATGAACCTTTTTTAATTCAAGAAGGTTTCATTATGAGAACTCCAAGAGGAAGAGAAGTTACTGATAAAGCATACAAACACTTAGGTAAAATTAGAAATAATATACAAGGAGGATTGTTTTAAATATTCAAAATAATTAAATGAGTTTACCCAATAAAATTCCTGAAGTTTCTTTTTTTAGATTTCTCAATCATGCTAATAACATTTTAAAAAATCCTTTGCCTTTTCATGCTGCGAATTTTAATAAATTAGGAGATATTTTCCGTTTAAACATTGGTTTCGGTAATTCTGTTCTTTTTTGTCGAGATGCAAGTCTTTTACAACACGCTCTTCAAAAAAATCAAAAAAACTATACTAAATCGGATATTCAAACTAAAGATTTAGCTAAATATGTTGGAAAAGGGTTATTAACTGCAGAAGGTGAACATTGGAAAAAACAACGCAAATTAATTCAACCAGCTTTTCATAAAAGCCAATTAATACTTTTATTAGATACAATTCAACAAACAATTTTAACAGAATTGAAAAACATTAAAACAGGAAAGCCAATAGATATATTTCCAGTTTTTAATGATTTAGCCTTTCAAACTGTTGTAAAGTCTATTTTTAACATTGACATATCTAATTCAGATATCACTTCCCTTCAAAATACTACTGAAGCTACTCAAAATATGTTGGTTCAAGAGTTAAGACAACCTTTTTTAGTTTGGTGGTTTAATTTATCTGGAAAAACAAAAAAGCATTTAGATTTAACTCAAAATTCAAGATCAATTCTTAAAAGGTTAGTTGAAGAAAGGAAGCAAAGTAAAGCCAAACACGACGATTTATTAGAAATGTTGCTAAATGCAAGATATGAAGATGGCTCAAGCATGGATGAGAATCAATTGGTAGATGAAATTTTAATTTTATTTGCAGCTGGTCACGAAACAACTTCAAATGCCTTAACTTTTATTTGCGAATTATTAGCTAGAAACCCTGATTCACAATTAAAAATTCTCGAAGAAATCCGAAATGTAAAATCTCAATCTAATGAAATTATGTATTGGATAAAAAATGCTAATTACACTAAATTAGTAATTGAAGAATCCATGCGACTTTATCCACCAGCCTATTTTATCGATAGAGTGAACATAGAAGAGGAAAACTTTAATGGATTGACTTTACCAAAAGGATCTAATTTATTATTTTCAGTTTATGAAATTCATCGTCATCCAGATTTTTGGTATAAGCCCCTAGAATTTATTCCAGAACGTTTTCTAGATGAAAAAATTAAGTTTTCAAATAATTATTTTCCTTTTGGAGCTGGACCTAGAATGTGTATTGGGAATAATTTTGCTATGTATGAAATGATTCTTTCAATAATTGCATTAGTTGAACAGTTTGAAATTATTGAAAAGAGAGAGCTTATTCAAATAAAACCATTAATTACATTGAAACCTTTTAATGCAATTTTAGAATTTAAAAATAGAATTTAAGGTATTTACAAATAGGGGTGTTAGATTTTTCTTATATTTGATAGTTCTATTATTAAAATTAATGAAAAATAAATATTATATATTCATATTTGCGCTGTTAAGTTCTGCACTTTTTGGTCAAAATTTACCAAATGACTGTATTAATTATATTCAAGCATGTGACAACCAAAGTGTTTCGTATAATGTGTCTGGCGCAGGTATTCAAGAAATTATTCCACAGTCGTGTGAAAGTCAGGAAAACAATTCATTATGGCTTAGAGTTACAATTGCTCAAGCTGGTACTTTAGGATTTACTTTAATTCCTGACAGTGTTGATATTAATGAAGATTATGATTTTTGGGTTTTTGGTCCTAATTCAGATTGTGGAAATTTAGGTTTGCCAATTCGATGTTCAACTACAAATCCTTTAGCAGCAAATCAACATAATAATTATACGGGTTTAAATGCGAGTTCAACAGAAACCTCAGAAGGTCCAGGTGCTGATGGGAATAGCTTTGTAAAGCAATTAGATGTTTTAGCCGGTGAGAGTTATTTTATAGTGATTGATAGACCTATAGGAAGTTCTCCATTTACTTTAAATTGGTCTGGTACTGCTACAATTGCGAATCCTTTTTCGACTCAAAGTTTTGATGATTTTGAGGATGTTATTTTATGTGATGATGGTGCCGATAATCTAGAACCATATGACTTTTTAGGTTTATCTACTTCGTTTTTAGGAAGCATCATAGGGTATTCAGTTTCTTATTTTGCTTCAAACCAAGATGCTTCTTTAAATATAAATGAAATAACAGGAACAATAAATGTTTCTCAAGGAACTTATTTTGCCAGAATTGATCATATAAGCTCTTCTTGTTTTATTATAAAACCAATTGAGGTTGTTTTTAACAGCCTGCAGCCGTTGCAGGTTTTTGGTTGTGATGAAACACCAGATGGGATTTATAATTTTGATACATCAAATTTAGAAGTAGATTTATTAGATGGACTTACCGGGTTTGATTTATCATATACCGATGAAAATAATAATACTCTGTCAAGTCCATTGCCAAATCCATTTATTACAAGTTCTCAAACTGTAAATGTTACACTTACAAGTAATACTGGTAATCCATGTACGTTTGACACAACTATAGCATTCATTATCAATAATAAACCTCAGATTTTTTCAGTGCCTTCTAATTTAACAACTTTGTGTAATCAAAATGATCCTAGTCAAATATCAGAATTTGCTGCTTTTGACACTTCATCTTTCCAAACCGCAATCTTAGGAAGTCAAACTGGTTTATTAGTGGAATATTATGATGAAAATAATGTACAACTTTCGAGTCCTTTGCCCAATCCTTTCACAACTTCAACTCAAAATATTACTGTAAAAGTGATTAATTCAAATGATTTAAATTGTTTTACAACAGATGTTATTTCACTTCAGGTACTTACGTTGCCAAATATTGAACTAAATGGTCAAGAAAAGTATGTTTGTAATAATTTACCAAATTACTTTGTTAATTTAAATGCAGGTTTAAACAATACTAATCAGATTTCAAATTTTACTTATCAGTGGAACCTAAATAACGCTTTACTTCCTGGTGAAACTGGTTATACTTTACAAGTAAATGAAGCTGGGAACTATTCTGTGACTGTTACGAATTCAAATAATTGTGAAAACACTAGAACCATAATTGTTAATGAATCTAATATTGCAAAAATAGATAACATAGAAGTTTATGATTTAACCGATAATAATACATTAGTTATAGTTGCTTCTGGGATTGGAGAATATTTATACAGTTTAGATAATATTAATTACCAAGAGTCAAATGTATTTAATGATGTTTTACCCGGTATTTATACTGTTTTTGTAAAAGATGAAAGAGGTTGTGGAATTAAAAATAAAGAAATAAATGTGTTAGGTGCTCCAAAATTCTTCACCCCAAACGGAGATAGTTACAACGATTATTGGAACATCAAAGGTGTTGATGCAAAACTAAACGCAAAGACCATAATTAGAATTTTTGATCGCTATGGAAAATTATTAACCCAGATTAATCCCTTAAGTCTAGGTTGGGACGGAACTTACAATAAACAAACACTACCAGCAGATGATTATTGGTACACAATTGAGTTAAATAATGGAAGAATTGTTAAAGGACATTTTTCATTATTGAGATAAGTTTTGCTGCCTTAAAGCACTTTTATTAAGACTTTATTTCGGTTTTGTGTTTAGATATAATGGATGTGATGTGTAAAAGATACAACATGAAGAGTATCTTTGTTTTTTTAGATAAAGACACCTGAAAATCTTTAGTTTATTCCAATAAGTAAATGTGATTCACGTAGTTATTTGTGGTTTGACTATTTTCTTTGATTTAGCAAGTCCTGTTTGCAAGTGGCTAAGAATGGCAATTATAAGTATACAGCCAAAGGAAAGCCTAGTGATTTATTTATTTTGAGTTGATTCTCTTTCAATAATACTGGTTTTTAAAAGTATAGTTTTTGGTTCAAAAGGAGTGTTGTTTTTAAAATGAACCATCTCTTCAAATAATAATTTAAAAGATTGTTTACCCATTTCAAAACTAGGTTGATCAACAGTGCTTAATTTTGGGGTTATAACTTGAGACATAAACCAATTGCTAAAACCTATAATTTTGATTTGCTGTGGAACTTTAATTTGTTTTTCATTAAAATAAGCTAAAACGCCTACCGCTACTAAATCGGTAATTACAAACAAACCATCTACTTCCGAATGTTCTTCTATAATTTCTTTTGCAAATTTTTTTCCTTCTTCAAAAGTAACATCTGTACAAGTATAGACTAACTTAGAATCATAGGCAATATTGTTTTTCTCTAAAGCTTTTTTATAGCCAAGAAATCGATCTATCGCATTTTGAGGATTATTTGGCCCTCTTATGTGAGCAATTTTTTTACATCCTTTAGAAATTAAATGTTCTACAGCTTCAAAAGCAGCTTTTTGATCATCAATTATAACTTTTGAACAATTAACTAATTTGGAAATTTTATCGAATAAAACTAGCGGAATACCTTTTTCAATAATATTTTTAATATGACTGTCAAAATTAGATTGATTTGAAAGTGACATTATAATGCCATCAACTCTTTTGTTAATTAATAATTCAACTTGTTTTTTTTCTAACTCTAATGATTCGTTTGATTGAAGTATTATTACTAAATATCCATTGTTTTCGGCTTCATCAATAATTCCATTTATAACATTTGAAAAAAAATGATGAACCACTTCTGGAATAATAAGACCAATGGTCTTTGATTCTCTTGTTCTAAGATTTACTGCAAAACTGTTAGGGGTATAATTAAGCTCTTTTGCAAGCATAATAACTGCATTTTTAGTCTTTTCACTTACATCACTATATCCTTTCAAAGCTTTCGAAGCTGTAGTAATTGAAATGTTTAGTTTTTCTGCAATTAATTTTAATGTTGTTTGTTTGTTTTTCATTGAAAATAAAATTAATAATAACGAAATTTACAAAACGAAAACGTTTTCGGTTGTTTCGAAAACGTTTTCGGTGCGTTTTTCATAAAAAAACACGCTTTAAAAAATTAGATTTGAAATTATTATCACAAAATATTACTAACTAATCAAAACTAAAATGAAAACAAATTTACAATTAAAAAAATGGAGTACCGCTTTTTTGCTGTTGATTTCTTTTTTTTCTTTTTCACAAAATACTGTTTCTGGAACAGTAACTGATGAATCAGGAGAAACGGTTATTGGAATTAATGTATTAATTCAAAATACAACAAAGGGAGCAATGAGTGATGAAAACGGAAAATTTTCAATAGATAATGTTGAAGATGGAACATATACCGTTATTGCAACTGCAATGGGGTATACAACTCAAAAGAAAGAATTAAAAGTTGTAGGAAATACAGTTATTGATTTTGTAGTTAAAGAAAATATTACTGAATTGAGTGATATTGTTGTTACAGGACTTGTTAACAAAGCAACAAAATTAAAATCAAGTGTCTCAATTACAACAGTTAATGTAGAGCAAGTGGAACAAACAGTACCTCGTTCTACTGCAGAAATTTTTAGAACTATTCCAGGGATACGTTCAGAGTCGTCAGGTGGTGAAGGAAATTCAAATATCTCTGTTAGAGGTGTGCCTATTTCTTCGGGTGGTTCAAAATATTTACAGATTCAAGAAGATGGGTTGCCGGTTTTATTATATGGAGATATTTCTTTTGCAACAGCAGATATATTTACAAGATTTGACAGGAATGTAGCTAAGATTGAAGCGATAAGAGGTGGATCTGCATCTACTCTAGCTTCTAATTCTCCTGGAGGAATTATTAATTTTATTAGCAAAAATGGTAAAAAAGAAGGTGGAAGTTTTGCTACAACCTTTGGATTGGACTATAATTCTTTTAGAAATGATTTAGAATATGGTTCTAAAATTGGAGATGGATTATATTTTCATGTAGGTGGTTTTTATAGATTAGGGGAAGGAGTTAGAAGTCCTGGTTTTACAGCTAATAATGGTGGGCAAATGAAGTTTAATATTACTAAAGAATTTAAGAAAGGTTCAATTACTATATATACTAAATTCTTAAATGATAGAGCTGCAGCGTATATGCCTATGCCTATCCAGGTAACAGGGACAAATGCAAACCCAAACTGGGGAAGTGTTAATGGTTATGACGCGACATCGGGAACACAACAATCAATTTATTTAAATCAAAATGTTGGACTTGGAGCTGATGGTCAATTAAATAGAGCTGCAGTTAATGATGGGATGCACCCTGTATCTAAATCTGTTGGAGCAAACTTGAATTTTGATTTGGGAGAAGGTTGGAAAATCGACAATAACGGACGTTTTTCCGTAAATAGTGGACAGTTTATTGCACCTTTTCCAGCGCAAGTAGCAAATGCAAGTGAAATTGCAGATTCATTTGGTGCAGGTTCAACATTAACATTTGCAAATGATGGATCACCTTTTAACAACCCAAATGGTTTAGTGTCTAGAATCCATATGTTTGATGCGAAACTAAATAATTTAAATAATTTCATGAATGATTTAAGAGTTTCAAAACGATTTGACGAAATAGGTTTAGGAATTACTGCGGGTTATTT
The DNA here is from genome assembly GCF_963975005.1 of uncultured Flavobacterium sp. Taxonomy (GTDB): domain Bacteria; phylum Bacteroidota; class Bacteroidia; order Flavobacteriales; family Flavobacteriaceae; genus Flavobacterium. The sequence goes on along the minus strand of NZ_CAXBFR010000028.1, from coordinate 9,049 downwards.
TAAATCAATTCAAAATGTATCAATTTCTTGGTTATGGAATTCATATCTTCAAGAAGTTTCAGATAATAATCCACGTTTAATAAATGTAACTGATGCTGGTGGTAACTTATTGTCAGAAAATGGATTATATGCTTATGGAACGCCTTTTTGGGGTAATTTAGCTAGAAACTATGATACTCAATATAATGTTTCAGCTCCTTATTTAAACGTTGCTTTTGATTTAAACGATGATTTAACCGTTGAAGGTGGAGTTCGATATGATAAAGGAATGGTAAATGGTTCATTTGCTGGAGGAAATAGTACAATTTATGATGTTAATAATGATGGATCTATTTCTGCTCCTGAGCAAGATGTGTTTGCAATTGATAATGCTAATGCAACTGCTGTAGATTATGATTATAGTTATGCCTCATATACTTTTGGAGCAAATTATTTGCTTAATGAACAATCATCTGTTTTTGGAAGATATAGCAAAGGTGCTTCTGCAAAAGCAGATAGAATTTTATTTTCAGGGTTAAATTATTTAGATGGGGATAAAATAAACGCAAGAGATTTCTTAGCGCAATTAGAAATTGGTTATAAAAGAAAATTCTCAGCCGGGTATGTATTCTTAACTGCTTTTCAATCTACTACAAATGAAGAAGGAGGTTTTGAAGCTACATCTAACAGAATTATAGAAAATGATTATAAATCTTTAGGGCTAGAACTTGAATCATCATATAATATTACTGAAGATTTAAACCTTAGAGGGGCATTTACTTATACAAAAGCTGAAATTACTTCTGGACCAAATGACGGAAATGAAGCAAGAAGACAACCTAAATTAATGTATAATTTTATGCCAACATATACTTTTGCTAAAAAGAAAAACACTTTTGGTTTAAGTTTTATAGGTCAATCAAAAGCCTTTGCTCAAGATTCAAATGAGTTAGTAATGAATGGCTTTGTAATTGTAAACGGATTTTTAGAGTTTACATTAGTGAAAGATTTAACTTTAAATATTGCAGGTAATAATTTATTTAATACGCTTGCAATTACTGAAACTGAAGAGGGTAGTATAACAGAAAACACAACAAACATTGTAAGAGCGAGACCTTTACCAGGACGTTCTTTATCAATGTCTTTATCTTATAGATTTTAGTTTCATATTTTTTTTAATTGAGTTATGATTATTCCTATGCTTAAACTATTTTTAGGCATAGGATTATTTTAAAATTTCAAAGTAAACAAAAAGACAATTAAATAAATCATAATGAATATTACTAAAGTTAAATTAAACTTTTGGCAAATCTTAAACATGAATGTTGGTTTTTTTGGCATTCAATACAGTTTTGGCTTACAGCAAAGTGCAGTTAATCCTATTTATGATTTTTTAGGCGCAGCTCCAGATGAGATACCATTATTAAACCTTGCTGGTCCAATAACAGGTTTGTTAGTTCAGCCTATTATTGGAGCATTAAGTGATAAAACATGGCATCCAAAATTTGGTAGACGTAAGCCTTATTTTTTAATTGGTGCGATTTTATGTAGCTTGAGCTTATTAGCATTTCCATTTAGTAGTTCACTTTGGATGGCTGCTGGATTATTATGGATTTTAGATGCGGGTAACAACATGGCTATGGAGCCATATAGAGCTTTTGTTGCTGACAAGTTAGTAGAAGAACAACAGCCTTTGGGTTTTCAAATGCAAAGTTTTTTTACTGGATTTGGACAAACCTTGGCTAATTTATCATTATTTATTTTTCCTCTAATCATTGTTGGAAAAACAGGGTCATTACCAACATGGGTCTATGCTTCCTTTTTTTTAGGGGCAGTTTGTTCAATAGGATCTATTTGGTGGAGTATGAAAACTACATCCGAGATTCCACCTACTGAAGAAGAATTAAAGTTGATGAAAAGCAAAAAGGGTGGGGCAATGGAGCCTTTAATTGAAATTTTTTCAGCAATTGGTGATATGCCTAAAGTAATGTGGCAATTAGCATTGGTTTATATGTTTCAGTGGTATGCTCTTTTTTGTTATTGGCAAAATTCTTCAAAAAGTATTGCGCTTTCTGTATGGAATGCAACACCAAAATCAAACCCAGAAGCATATGAAACTGCAGTAAGTTGGACTGGTTTAGTTAATGGTTGGTATAACGTCGTAACATTTTTAACAGCATTTGCTTTAGTTGGTTTTGCTAAAAAATATGGAGCAAAAAGTGTGCATGCCATTTGTTTATTGTTAGCAGCAATTGGATTTTTAGCTTTTCCAACAATAGAAAATAAAAACTTATTGTTAGTAGCAATTACAGGATTTGGAATTGGTTGGGCAAGTATGATGGGTATTCCTTATTTAATGGTTGTTGCGGATATTCCCAAAGAGCGTTATGGTGTTTATATGGGAATTATTAACATGATGATAGTAATTCCAATGATTATTCAGAATTTATCTTTTGGGTATATTTTAAAGAATTTTCTAAACAACGACCCGAGGAATGCTATCACTTTTGCAGGAGTATTATTAGTTATAGCTTCAATTTGCACCATGTTTATTCAAATAAAAAAAATCAATAAAGAAATTGTATAATATGGAAACTATATATTATGATAAAAGTATTGAATTACTTCATAAGGTTTCAACACCAAAAGGGTTTTTGGCAAGTGCAGAAAACACGTCAAACTATCAAAGAGTTTGGGCTAGAGATGGAGTTATTTGTGGTTTAGCAGCATTAGCTTCAGATGACCATAAATTAATTGAAACCTTTAAAAAAACTTTAGAAACTTTAGCAGAAAACCAACATGAAATAGGTACAATACCTTCAAATGTATTGGTTTCTAATGATAAGACTGAAGTTAGTTATGGTGGATTAGCAGGAAGAGTAGATGCAGTAACTTGGTTTGTTATTGGAGTTTGCCAATTTGCTTATCACACAAATGATGATTCATTCGTTTTGCAATATAAAAATGAAATAGAAAAAGCATTAAAATTATTAGATGCTTGGGAATTCAATAATAAGCATTTAATGTATGTGCCTTTATCTGGAAATTGGGCTGATGAATATATAACGGATGGTTATGTTTTATATGACCAACTTCTTAGAATTTGGGCTTTAAAATCATATAATTATTTTGTTAAAAGTGATTCAATTTCTAATAAAATAAAAACAATAACCAAACAAGTTGAAGTTAATTTTTTACCAAATGCAATTGGAGAAAAATTTCACGAAAGAGCTTATAATGAATTAATTTTTCAAGAATATTTACCTTGTTCTTTTTCTCCATCTGGTTACAAAACACAATTTGATGCATTTGCAAATTCATTAGCTGCTTTGATGGGTATTGGAACTAATGAAACACATGAAAAAATAATTAATCATGCATATGATTTAGCGTCAAGTACAAAATTGGGATTGGTGCCTGCTTTTTGGCCTCCTATTTTTAAATCAGATGAACATTGGAATTTGTTAAAAGATAATTGCAAGTATGAATTTAGAAATTTCCCTTACCAATTTCATAATGGAGGAAGTTGGTCGATGGTCAATGGGTTTTTTGGTTTAGCATTAGTTTCTAAGTCACAAAAAGATAAAGCAGAAACTATTTTGAGGCAAATTAACGAAGCAAATGCTTTAGTAGATTTTTCATTTTATGAAAATTTCAACACCAATACTTCAGAGCCAAATGGAGTTCCATTTTGTGCATGGAGTGCTGCAGCAGCAATTTTAGTTCATCAAGCATTATATAAAAATTTTAAAATAGTATTTTAAATTGAAATCAATAGATATAATTTGTGTTGGAGAAGTGTTAATCGATTTTATCGGTCACGAAATCAATACATCCATAAATAGAACAAAAGATTATCACCGTTTTTTAGGTGGTTCACCAACCAATGTGGCTGTAAATGCAACTAGAATTGGATTAAAATCTTTGTTAGTAGCATCATGTGGTCAAGATGGTCTTGGTGACTATATAATCAGAAAACTAAAGTCAAATAATGTAGATGTTTCTAGTGTTAAAATGATAGATGAAATTCCAACATCTGTAATTTTTGTTTCAAAATCAACAGAAACACCAGATTTTATTCCTTATAGACAAGCTGATTGTGAGTTAACTATTGGGCAATTACCCGATGAAACCATTGAACAAGCAAAAATATTTCATACTACATGTTTTGCGTTGAGTAAAAACCCAGCTAGAGAAATGATTTTAAATAGGGCAAAAAAAGCAAAAAAACTTGGATTAAAATTAAGCATAGATATTAATTTTTCTGAAAGAATTTGGCCAAATAGAGAAGAAGCTAAGTTGGTGTTAAAAGAGTATTTATCCAATGATCCTTTAGTAAAGTTAAGTGAGGATGATTGTTACAGGCTTTTTGCTGAAGTTAAATCAGAAGAGTTTATTTTTGATTACTTTCACAATCTTGGTGCAACAACAATTTGTTTAACTAAGGGAAAAAATGGAGTAGTTGTTTCTGATTTGAATGAAGGTTTGTTCTTTCAAAAAGCAGTTTACATTCAAGAAGTAAAAGATTCAACTGGCGCAGGTGATGCTTTTTGGACAGGGTTTTTATATGCTCAAATACACAAAAAACCTCTGGTTGAATGTGTAACTATTGCTCAAAAATTAGCATCTATTAAATTACAAAACGTAGGGAGACTTCCGGATGATTTGAATATAGAAGAGATTATTTCTCAAAACAAATAAGTAATGTTTACTTAAAAGAACTTCATTAAAATTTTTTTCTTTCAATCCTTATTTTAACTTTGTAGGTTCATATATAATCTGTTATATGCACAAAGATACAAAACGAAGAGAAGCCTTATTATATCACGCAAAACCTACTCCTGGTAAAATTCAGGTTGTACCAACAAAAAAGTATGCGTCACAGCGTGATTTGTCATTAGCCTATTCCCCTGGAGTAGCAGAACCTTGTTTAGAAATTGCTAAAGATGTTAATAATGTATATAAATATACAGCTAAAGGAAATTTAGTTGCAGTTATTACAAACGGAACAGCTGTTTTAGGACTTGGGGATATTGGTCCAGAAGCTTCTAAGCCAGTGATGGAAGGAAAAGCCTTGTTGTTCAAAATATTTTCTGATATTGATGTATTTGACATTGAAATCGGAACAAAAGACATTGAAGAGTTTATAGCAACTGTAAAAAATATTGCTCCAACTTTTGGAGGAATAAATTTGGAAGACATTAAAGCTCCAGAATCATTTGAAATTGAAAGACGTTTGGTTGAAGAACTAAATATTCCAGTTATGCATGATGATCAACATGGTACTGCAATTATTTCATCAGCGGCTTTGCTTAATGCACTTGAATTGGCAGAAAAAGAAATTGGCAAAGTAAAAGTCGTTATTTCTGGTGCTGGTTCTGCAGCTTTAGCATGTGCCAATTTATATGTTTTACTTGGTGTAAAACTAGAAAACATTATCATGTTTGATAAAGATGGTGTGCTGTCTAAAGACAGAGCTGATTTATCGGAATTACAAAAAAAATATTCTTATGGTAAAAAAGGAATAAATTTAGCTGAAGCACTAAATGGCGCAGATGTCTTTTTAGGACTTTCTGCCGGAAACATATTAACAGCAGAAATGTTGTTGACAATGAATGATAATCCTATTGTTTTTGCAATGGCAAATCCAGTTCCTGAAATTGATTATAACATAGCAATAAATGCTCGTGAAGATATAATTATGGCAACTGGTCGTTCTGATCATCCTAATCAAGTAAATAATGTACTTGGTTTTCCTTATATTTTTAGAGGAGCTTTAGATGTTAGAGCTACAAAAATTAACGAAGCTATGAAAATGGCAGCTGTTAAAGCTTTGGCAGAATTAGCAAAAACACCAGTTCCAGAGCAAGTAAATATTGCTTATGGTGAAACTAAATTAAACTTTGGGAAAGATTATATTATTCCAAAACCTTTCGATCCAAGATTGATAACAGTTGTAGCTCCAGCAGTTGCAAAAGCGGCTATGGATTCTGGTGTTGCTCAAGTTGAAATTACGGATTGGGAAAAGTATGAAGAAGAATTATTAGAACGTTTAGGTTCTGATAATAAAATGATTCGACTGCTAATAAACAGAGCGAAAACAAATCCAAAACGAATAATTTTTGCAGAAGCAGATCATCTAGATGTGTTAAAAGCAGCTCAAATTGTCCTTGAAGAAGGAATTGGAATACCTATTTTACTTGGAAATAAAGAAATTATCCAGGAATTAATGGAGGAAATTGGTTTTGAAGGTGATGTGACTATCATTGATCCCAAAACTAAAGAAGAAAATGATAGAAGAAATAAATATGCTAAAGCCTTTTGGAAAACACGCAAAAGAAGAGGAATTACGCTTTTAGATGCTGAAAAATGGATGCGTGAGCGTAATTATTTTGCTGCAATGATGGTTAACGAAGGTGAAGCTGATGCAATGGTTACTGGTTATTCAAGAAGTTATCCTTCTGTTGTTAAACCTATTATGGAGCTAATTGATAAAGGGCCAGGGGTAACAAGAATTGCCACAACCAACATGATGATGACTTCTCGTGGACCAATGTTTTTATCTGACACAGCTATAAATGTAAATCCTTCAGCAGAAGATTTAGCTAAAATTGCATTAATGACAGCCAAAACAGTAAGAATGTTTGGTATGGAACCAGTTATTGCTATGGTTTCTTTCTCAAATTTTGGTTCTTCGCATAATGAAAGTTCTAGAAAAATTAGAGAAGCAGTTGCTTACTTACATAAGTATTATCCAGATTTAATAGTGGATGGAGAAATTCAAACTGATTTTGCTCTGAATTCTGAATTGCTGAAAAGTAAATTTCCTTTTTCTAAATTAGTAAATAAGAAAGTAAATACGTTAATTTATCCCAACTTAGATGCAGCGAATATTACTTATAAGATGCTGAAAGAATTAAACAAAGCAGACTCAATAGGCCCAATTATGATGGGATTAGATAAGCCTGTTCATATTTTTCAATTAGGAGCAAGTGTTGAAGAAATGGTTAATATGGCAGCAGTTGCTGTTGTAGATGCTCAAGAAAAATCAAGAAAAATTAAACAAAACGTTAAATAGTTTTATATGATTACACATATTCAAGGAAAATTAGTTGAAAAAACGCCAACAGAAGTTGTTATTGATTGCAACGGTGTTGGCTATCATATTAATATTTCTTTGCATACTTTTTCTTTACTTCCGGATTCCGAAAATTTAAAACTCTATACTTTTTTACAAGTAAAAGAAGATTCTCATAGTTTATACGGCTTTATTGAAAAGCAAGAAAGAGAATTGTTTAAATTGTTGATTTCTGTTTCAGGAATTGGCGCTAACATTGCAAGAACAATGTTGTCTTCTCTTTCTCCAACAAATATTATTCAAGCAATTGCCTCAAATGATGTGGCAACAATACAGTCTATTAAAGGTATTGGAGCCAAAACGGCACAAAGAGTTATTTTAGATTTAAAAGATAAAGTGTTAAAAATATACAGTTTAGACGAAGTTTCAACATCTAATTACAATACAAATAAAGAAGAAGCGTTATCTGCTTTGGAGGTTTTAGGATTTATTAGAAAAAATGCAGAAAAAGTGATTGATAAAATCATCAATGAAAATCCTAACGCAACTGTTGAAAACATCATTAAACAAGCATTAAAAAACTTATAATTACTTGGAAAAGAATAACTTATTGAACAACTTATTTAAGTTTGTTGCAGCAGTTTTTTTACTACTGATTGCTCCGTTTGCATTTGCACAAGAAGTTGAAATTGATTCAACTAAAATGGGCTATAGCCAAGGTAGTTTAGGTATATCAAACCCTAGTAGTATTCTTGAAGCTTACACTTATGATCCAGTAACGGATAGGTATATTTATTCTAATACTTTTGAAGGATTCAATATTAATTACCCAATAATACTTACTCCTGCTCAATATGAAGAATTGGTTTTAAGAGAATCAATGCGTGAATATTATAAACAAAAACTAAGTGCTGTTGATGGAAAAAAAGAAGGCTCTGAAGAAGCTAAAAGAGATTTATTGCCAAGATATTATGTCAATTCAAAATTATTTGAAACCATTTTCGGAGGAAATACAATTGATGTAAAACCTACAGGTTCTGTCGAGATGGACTTAGGAATGCGTTTCACTAAACAAGATAATCCAGCACTTTCTCCTAGAAATAGAAAAAACTTTACTTTCGATTTTAATCAAAGAATTAGTATGGGATTGCAAGGAAAAGTAGGAACACGTTTAAATGTAAATGTCAACTACGATACACAATCCACTTTTGCTTTTCAAAATTTAATAAAATTAGAATATACCCCAACAGAAGACGATATTATTCAGAAAATCGAAGTTGGGAATGTTAGTTTACCAATAAATAGTACCCTTATTCGTGGTGCTCAAAGTTTATTTGGTGTAAAAGCTCAATTACAATTTGGAAAAACCACTGTAACTGGAGTTTTCTCTGAACAAAAATCACAAACTAAAACCGTTAATGCAGAAGGTGGAGCAACGATCCAAGATTTTAGTTTATTTGCTCAAGAGTATGACAATGATAGGCACTATTTCTTATCACAATATTTTAGAAATAACTATGATAATGCGTTAAGAAATTATCCATATGTAGATAGTAGAATTCAAATTACTCGTATTGAAGTTTGGATAACAAACAGACAAAACAGAGTTAATACGCAAGATAATAATTTAAGAAATATTATTGGACTTCAAGATTTAGGAGAGGCTCAGTTAAATAATATTGCAGATGCTGATATTATAGGATTAAATCCTATTCCTGCTGGTTTTTTTAATGTAGCTATTCAAACCCCAACAGACAATAAAAACAATAAATTTAATCCGAATCAAATCGGACAACCTGGTTCTTTATTAAATAACGGAATTAGAGATATTGCTACTGCAGGAACTGGTTTTAATGTTTCTGGTGTGCTTGAAGGACAAGATTATGTCAAACTAGAAAATGCTAGAAAATTAAGTGCTAATGAATTTACGTTTCACCCTCAACTAGGATATGTTTCTTTAAACCAAAGACTTTCAAATGATGAAGTTTTAGC
>NZ_CAXBFR010000027.1:0-27834 GCF_963975005.1 uncultured Flavobacterium sp. | reverse complement strand
GAAACTTTTTTATATCGTTTTCCTGGTCCACCAAGATTGACTTTACTGTTTTTCTCACTTTTTTCATGAAAAGAAGCACCTCTTTCGTTGTCTTCTTTCTTTTTCTTCACTTTCATTTTGACTTTGTCTTTCTCGAATTCTAATTTTCGAACTTCAACAACAACGTCTTTAGGAATATCAAGGATTTCAATTTCTTGATTCATCAATTTTTCCACTTCAAAAAGCATTTCTTCTTCTTTTGGTGCAATGAAACTTATGGCAACACCTTCTTTATCAGCACGACCTGTTCTACCAATTCTGTGAATATAACGTTCTGGTTCGTCAGGAAACTGTAAATTGAAAATGTGAGTAATATCAGTAATATCTAATCCACGAGCCATAATGTCAGTCGTAATTAAACCACGGAGTTCACCACTTTGAAAACTTTCCATAGTATTCAAACGATAGTTTTGTGTCTTGTTGGAATTAATTACACCAAATTGACCTGCAAAATGTTCTTCCAAAAAGTCATCTACTAATTCAGAAATACGTTTACTATTTATAAAAATTAGCACACGAGAAGTAGTTTCATCGCTTTCTAAAATATGTTGTAAGATGTTTAATTTCGTAAGGAAATTGGGAACACTATAAATATATTGGCTAATTTGTTCTAATGGAGTTCCACTTGGAGCCAATGAAACTTCTAGTGGTAAATCAAAATATTCGTCTAACAATTCATCAACCTCTTCTGTCATGGTTGCAGAAAACAAGATGTTTTGTTTTTTAGTTCGCATCATTGATAAAATAGCAGTCAATTGCGTTCTAAAACCTAAATTTAAGATTTCATCAAATTCATCAATTACTAATTTTTGAAGTGTATCAAAGCGAACTACATTATCCAAAGCCAAATCCATAATTCGACCTGGAGTTGCTACTAAAATATCAGTTCCTGTATAAACTGAAGTTTTTTGTGTGTTAATATTAACACCACCATAAATTCCTAAAGTTCGGATATTCATGTAGGTTGTCAATTTTTCAATTTCTTCTACTACTTGAACTACTAATTCACGTGTTGGAACTAATATTACTACTCTTGGTGTATGTAAATCTGCTACGAATTTCCATTGTTTTAAAATTGGTAAAAGGTAAGCAAACGTTTTTCCTGTTCCTGTTTGAGCAATTCCCATAACGTCTCTACCCGAAAGTATAACTTTATAGGCTTTTGCTTGAATTGGAGTAGGTTTCTCAAAACCTAATTCATCAAGGGCTTTTTGTAGTGATTTTGGTAAATCAAAGTCAAAAAAAGAATTCATTATTTTGTATTTTGTGCAAAGTTACAACTTTATTCTTTGTGTATTAGTCATAAAAAAACCTTTCGGTTAGGAAAGGTTTTGATTTTTTTAAATTGAAAATTTTACAATTTCCCCATATTTGAAGCTAATGTTTCAATAAATTTACCAATTGGACCTTTTATCATCATAGCCATCATTGGATTAAATTCTCCGTCAAATTGCAATTGTACTTCACAATTTGTTTCGTCAATTGGAGTAATGTTTCCTGTTAAAGTAAAAGGTAACTTACTACTTGCTGCTCCTAAAACAACTTTTGTAGGTTCAATTTTGTCTTTCATTACTAATTTAATTTCAGGCATGCCTTTTAAACCAAATTCAAAGCAATTTTCATCAATGACTTCAAATTTCGCAATGTTTTCGGGCATTAATTTTTCAAAACTTTTAACGTCTGTTAATTTTTCGAAAATATATTGAGCTGATTTTTCAATCTTTACTTTTGGGCTTTCTAAATTCATTTTTTTATTTTTTTATTCTTGATTCCAAGTAGACGGACTTTTTGACCATTCAATCAAAGATTCCATTTCTTTTTCAGTTACATATTGTTTTTCAACGGCTTTTGCTAAAAGTGTGTTATAATCACTTAAAGTATAAACATCTATGTTTGCTTTTTTAAAGCTGTCTTTTGAAACATCAAAACCATAAGTAAATATGGCAGCCATTCCTTTAACATTTGCACCTTCGTTCCGTAAAGCTTCTACAGCCATAAGACTACTTCCACCAGTACTTATTAAATCTTCAACGACTACTACGTTTTGTCCTTTTTGTAAAAAACCTTCCACTTGATTTTGTCTACCATGTTTTTTAGCTTCAGGTCTTACATATACGAACGGAAGTCCTAATTCTTCTGCAACAAGTATACCAATTCCAATAGCTCCAGTCGCAACACCTGCAATGACATCTGGCTTTCCAAATTGGTTTTCAATTTGTTTAGCAAATTCATCTCGAATGTAGTTTCTAATAGGTGGAAAAGACAGTACCAAGCGGTTGTCACAATAAATTGGAGACTTCCAGCCAGAAGCCCAAGTAAAATAATTTTCAGTATTTAATTTAATTGCGTTTATTTGTAAAAGCAATTCGGCTGTTTTATGTGCTGTGTTGTTATTAAAAATCATATTGCAAATGTATAAAGTTTTTGTGAACGATAAGCCACTTTTTTTGACAAATAAAATAGAAAAAGAAACCGACTTTCAATTATTCCTTTTGGAAAGCATTGATATCAAAAAACTTATCATTAAAATTTTTCAGAATAAAATTCAAAAAGCTTTTTTGTATCATCCTGATGAATCCTTATTATTAAAGACATTGAAGTCAAAAATACCTGTAGTAAAAGCTGGAGGTGGATTGGTTAAAAATGAAAAAGGAGATATTTTATTCATTTTTAGGAATGGAAAATGGGATTTGCCAAAAGGTGGAACTGAAAAAAACGAAACCATGGAAGAAACAGCCATGCGAGAAGTTGAGGAAGAAACAGGTGTAAATGGTTTATCAATTATTGAGAAATTACAAAAAACGTATCATGTTTTTAAACGAAATGGTCGCTATAAATTAAAAATAACGACTTGGTATGAAATGAATTCTACTTTTGATGGCACAACCGAAGGACAAGCCGAAGAAGGCATTGAAAAAGTGGAATGGATTAACCCAAAGGATGTTCCAACACTTTTAGAAAATTCATATGAGAATATTAAATTGCTATTTGAAGAAGAAAAATAAAAAATGAATTATTAATTTTAAACTATATAAAAAATGAAGAAATCAATTGTAATGTTTGTATTCGCAATCGCTACGCTAACATTTGTGTCTTGTAAAGAAGAAGCAAAAAAAGAAGTGACCACAGAAACTAGTGTTGAAGCTACAGGAGAAATGCCAGCAGAAGAAATGCACATGGCAAGTTATGCATGTCCAATGGATTGTGAAAAAGGAAAAATGTATGATGCTCCAGGTAAATGTCCAGTTTGTGAAATGGATTTAGTAGAAAGTCATGAAGGTCACAATCATTAATATTTAATAATTTATCACACAAATTTCACGAATTGACCTTTGTTAATTCGTGAAATTTGTTTTTTTAAACCGTTTACAACTTATGAATTCAGAAGAAAATAAGATCTTTAAAGCTAAAATTGGTTATTGTCACGTATTTAATGATAAAATTATTTTATCTAAAGATTTAAATATAGATGACATTAGTAAAGTTGTTGTTAGTAATAATATAAATAGAGTTTTAATTATTTATGGATTGATTTCTGTTTTTTTATTATATAAATCTTATGCAGTCTTTATTAATAAAGATTATGTTTTTTCGTTGCTTTTTCTTTCTCTTGGACTCTATTTAGTTTATGGAATTATAACTAGTAGAAATACTTCAACAACTCCAATTATTTTTAGAAATTCAATTAAAAAAGTTATTTTTAATAAAGCAAAACCTTTTTTAACTAGAGCTTATTTTGAAATTTATTTTAATAATGAAAATAATATATTAAATAAAAGATTAATAATGCTACCAAGTTCATTTTCTAATGGTAAAAGTGAAACTGAAAAAGCTTTGAAAATTTTTAAAGAAGAAAATTTAATTTAAAACTATTTAATTTACCCTATAAACAGGATATTGCAAATAAGCCTTTTCAAAATATTCTGAATGTCTGTAAATCCAATCCAATTGTGCTTCACCACTTTTTTCAAAAGCAACATCTGATTTCTTTTTAGCTTCAATTTCAGCTTTTAAGGTTGGATTTTTATCTAAAATTTCTTTGGCTAAATCTTCAAAAACATAAGCCGAAAAATACTCTTTTTGTTGTAAAATAGGATCAAAATAATTCCAGTTAAAGTAACTGTCAACTGCTTCTGGTTCTAAGGTTTCTAAAAGATATTTCATCCCTTTTTGTTGGGTTTTTATTAAAAAATCTCCTTTTCTGAATTTTAACTTTTCTATTTTTGAACTTACAACGGTATTGTAATGCCCATAATGTCCTTCATAAGGATTTTTAGAGGTTTTATAATCTGCAATTTTATAACTTTCGACTTCTATTAAGGTATCATTTTTAATTTCCGTCATTTCAATTTGGTTGACTTCCAACAAATCTAAAATCGTCCACTGTGATTTTGGAACCACATAATAAGCAGGAATCACGACGTCTTTAGTCGATTTATAATCATTATAAAACGGAATATTTTTGGTAAAAGGTTTCGCTCTGTCATAAAACAATCTTGGTTTTCCAGAAACATCACTTGGTTTGTAAGCACCTTCATAACCACGAAAAGTAATGGTAGAAATTTTTGTAGAATCAAGTTCCCAATTTAAAGGATATAGATTTCCCACTTTATAATTCTCTAAATTTTCAGCTTTTAAGGCTTTGATTTTTTGATAGTTTTTATCCACATAATTCAAACTCGAAACCATGTATTCATAAGTCACTTTTACGCGACTTGAAAAATCTTTTAACATATGTGTTTCAGGTACAGAACCTATGGCGTTGAACAACGTAGTGTAACCCGTTGCATATCTTGGTGTATCCATAAATTGAGCAAAACCATCATCTGGTTTGTCACCGTGAATGTTTACGTAAGGAACACTTTCTATCTTTTTTTTCTGCAAATCTTTTACGATTGCTGGATGCATTTCGGTTTTATAAAATTCTCCTAATTTTCCACCTAAACGTTGATGTTGTGTAGCAATACACGTAAAAGTATATTGATAATCAGCACCATTACTCACGTGATTGTCAATAAACATATCTGGATTTACCAAATGAAAAATCTCTTGAAAACTCTTTGAATTTTTGGAATCTGTTTTAATAAAATCTCTGTTCAAATCATAGTTTCTCGAATTCCCTCTAAAACCATATGCTTCTGGACCATTTTGATTGGCTCTTGAATGTGAATTTCGATTCAAACTTCCACCAATATTATAAACTGGAATAGCTACTAAAACCGTGTTTTTAGGAACAGCAACTTTTTTTGTAGCTAAATCTCTAATTAACATCATAGTTGCGTCAATTCCGTCTGGTTCACCTGGATGAATGCCGTTATTGACTAAAATTACAGCTTTATCTCTATTAATTTGTGTAAAACTAAATTGCTTATCTGGATTATAAATCACAATATGTAAAGGTTCACCGCTATCGGTTTTACCCATTTCTTTTAGATAAACCGTTTCAAAAGCACTATCTAGTTTTTGATAATAAGCAATACATTCTTCATAAGTTGTCGATTGATTGCCGTTTCCTTTTTCAAAAGGTGTCAAGTATTTTTCTTGTGAATAGGAAAACAATGAACTTAAAAGCAATAATGTAATTATGTGACGCATGATGTTTGATTTGTTCTTTCAAAAATAGAATTTTTTTGCCACAGATTCACAGATTTTTAAAAGTTATATGTTTAATCAGTGAATCAGTGGCTAAATTTAATCACTCGAAGTGAAGGTCAAGGACATATTTCTGAATTCTAATTTCTAAATTCTGAATTCAAAGACTATCTTTGCCCCATGAATACAAATCACCATTCGACAAATTTACTTGTCAATTTAGGAATCGAAAGCCTAAATGAAATGCAAGAAGTAGCACAGACTACTATTCTTCAAGATAATAATGTTTTATTACTTTCTCCAACAGGTTCAGGGAAAACCTTGGCTTTTTTGATGCCAATTTTTCAACTTTTGGAAGAAAATATCAATACTGTTCAGTGTTTAATTTTAGTTCCTTCTCGAGAATTGGGACTTCAAATTGAGCAAGTTTGGAAGAAAATGGGAACGAATTACAAAGTAAATATTTGTTATGGTGGTCATTCATTAGATACAGAAATTAAGAATTTAAGCAATCCACCAGCGATTTTAATTGGAACTCCAGGAAGAATTGGAGATCATTTAGACAGAAAATCGTTTGATGTGGAAAATATCACAACTTTAGTTTTAGACGAATTTGACAAATCCTTACAACTGGGTTTTCATGAAGAAATGTCTTATATCATTAGTCGTTTGCCAAAATTAAACAAACGTGTTTTAGTTTCCGCTACAGCTGGAATTGAAATTCCGAAATACACACGAGTTGTAAATCCAACGGTTTTAGACTTCATTGTGGAAGAAGAGGAAAACTCGAATTTAGACGTAAAATTGGTTATTTCTAAAGAAAAAGATAAGATAAATACACTTTTTCAGTTGATTTGCTCTTTAAAAGGAGAAAGTGCGATTGTGTTTTGCAACCATCGTGATGCTGTGGAACGCATTAGTGATATGCTAAACGAAAAGGGAATTTACGCTACTTTTTATCATGGAGGAATGGATCAAGATGAGCGTGAACGTGCTTTGATTCAGTTTAGAAATGGAAGTATGAGTTATTTGATTACGACCGATTTAGCAGCTCGTGGTTTAGATATTCCTGAAATGAAGCATGTTATTCATTATCATTTGCCTTTAAAGGAAGATGAGTTTACCCACAGAAATGGTCGTACGGCTCGTATGTTAGCTTCTGGAACGGCTTATGCTTTGATTCACGAAAGTGAAAAGAAGTTGGAGTATTTTGATTATAGTTTAGAAAAATTAGTAGTTACCGAAACGACAAAATTGCCAAGACCACCGCAATTTCAGACCATTTATATTAGTGGTGGAAAGAAAAACAAGTTGAATAAATTTGACATTGTTGGTTTCTTTTCGCAAAAAGGAAAATTGGAAAAAGGAGATTTGGGTTTAATTGAAGTAAAAGATTTTATTTCGTTTGCAGCCGTAAAATACGGAAAAGTAACCGAATTTTTAAAGAACATCCAAGATCAAAAAATGAAAGGAAAGAAATTTAAAATTGAAGTGGCCAGAAAGGTTGTGAAGAAAGAAGAGGAAGAGGATAAGTCTTATTAAGAGAAATTCAGATTATATTTTATAAAAGAAAACCTTCTTTTTTAGAAGGTTTTCTTTTAATTGTTCTTTTTTATTTCTTTCCACAAATGATATAAGAAACATATCTTCTGAATAGTTGAAATTCCAAATAGGAAAGTTAATCGTCCACCTCTTGCTAAATTTTCATATCCAAAATTGTAGTAAATTTTTTTACTTCTAACCTGAAAGGTTGTGTCCAATGGATGATGAAATATTTTTGTTTTCTCAATTTTTATTTCACCATATTTCATAAAACTTTTACATTTCATTTTTTTAAATACTCTTTCTAAAAGTTCAGAATTTTTTTTCTCAGTAAATTCTGTATTGAATTCAGAAAAATGATTCGATTTCCATTGTTTGTAAATTATATATATAAAAGGAATTGTAAATAAATAGACTTTAATTTCTATATGAAAGTACAATAATATGAATACGTAAAATGGAATAACATATATAAAACTTAATGAAGTTCCAATAATAATATCTAGCCAATTGTCTGAATTTCTTTTTAATTTCATTAAAAGTAATTTTTCATAGCTTTTATAGAACTTGTATATATAAACTTACAATTAATAAATATTTATATGTAGATATAAATATTTATGATGATTTGTAATCAATTGTAAATATATAAAAACAAAACAAGCAAACATTACGGTTTCCCACAATAAAAAAAAAGCTAAAAATTATTTCTAACTTTTAGCTTTCTTATTATAAAAATGGTGTTTGTGATTCTTAAAAGAAGTACCCTAAAGAAACTTGTAATACATTGTTTTTAATTTTGTCCGATTGACCTCTTAAATCGTTAATATTAGATAATCCTAAATTGTAACGCACTCCAAAATTAATACCGTTGTCTAGTTTGTAACCTAATCCAAAGTTTGCACCAAAGTCAATTTTTTTGTAATTGTCTTTAACATCAAAACCATCATAGTCAGCTCCAATTAAATAGCCAATTTGTGGACCAGCTTCAAGGCTTAAACCATTGAACACATAGTACTTTCCAATTAAAGGTAGATTAATGTAACTTAATGCAACAGGGTTGCTGTCATTTTTAAAACTAAAGCCTTGTCCAGAATACATAAGCTCTGGTTGAAATGAGAATTTTTCTGTAATGGTAATTTCACTCATAACTCCAAAGTTAAAAGCTGTTACAGGTTCTAAATCGCTAGTATTGTCTCCACTGATGTTAGCAAAGTTAAGTCCACCTTTTACTCCAAATTTAATGTCTTGTGCCTTAACATTGGAAAATCCAAAAACCGCTAAAGCAGTTACTAAAAGTAATTTTTTCATAATATAGATTTGTTTAATTTTGAATAAATGTAGATTGATTTTAGGTTTCAAAAATTTTATTTAATTTGTTTTTAACTTTTTTAACACAGAAAGAGGAAGTGGTTAACAATGTGTTAAGTTTTAATTTAGAAATTTTTTTGATCGGTACAAAGAAAGCTAAAAATCAAAGGTAGATTTTCAGCTTTTTTGTTTATATATGCACTTCGACAAGCTCAGTGTGACAATAGGTGTTATCAATTGTTTATAGATTAATAGAAGTTATTTTTATATTTAACAAAACATAAATGAAGTCCGAAATGTCAGTCTGAGCCTGTCGAAGACATTTCTACGTGAATAGAATAAGTTATCACTTCGACAAGTTTATTGTGACAATTGTGGTATCAATTGTTTATGAATTATTAGAAGATATTATGTTTTATATTCAACAAAACATAAATGAAGTCCGAAATGTCAGTCTGAACCTATCGAAGTCACTTTGACTTATTTCGCAGGAACAACCTTATAGGTTGGGTCTTCTATAATATTTACATCAATGATGGCCTTGGCATTATTAAGTAATTCAATACAATCGTTACTTAAATGTTTTAAGTGAACTACTTTATTTACAACAGCATAACGTTCTGTAATTTTATTTACAGCGTCAATGGCACTCATATCGGCAATTCGGCTTTCAGCAAAGTCAATAATAACTTCATTTGGATCGTTTTGTACATCAAATTTTTCAGCAAAAGCTGTTGTGGAACCAAAGAATAATGGACCAAAAATTTCATAATGTTTCACTCCATTATCATCTGTGAATTTTCTTGCACGAATTCTTTTGGCATTTTCCCAAGCAAAAACTAAAGCTGAAATAATGACTCCAATTAAAACGGCTAAAGCTAAATTATGCATTAAAATTGTAACAAAAGTCACCACCAACATCACAAAAATATCTGATTTAGGCATTTTGGTAAAGGCTCTAAAACTTGCCCATTCAAATGTTCCAATGGCAACCATAATCATAACTCCAGTTAAAGCAGCCATTGGTAATAATTCAATTACGGGTGCTCCAAATAAAATGATTGCTAAAATGGTTAAAGCAGCTACAATTCCAGATAATCTAGCTCTTGAACCAGACGATAAATTAACTAAAGTTTGGGCAATCATTGGACAACCACCCATTCCAAAGAAAAATCCGTTGGCAATATTGGCAGTTCCTTGTGCTAAACATTCGCGATTACTGTTTCCTTTTGTTCCTGTGATTTCGTCTACTAAATTCAACGTTAATAAACCTTCTGTTAAACCTACAGCTGCCATGATTAAACCATAAGGCAAAATGATTTTAAAAGTTTCTAATGTAAAAGGAATTTGAGGAATATGAAAAGGAGGAAGGCTTCCGCTAACAGAAGCAATATCTACAACTTGTTTGGTGTCAATATTAAAGATTAAAACGACTGCAAAAACAACAATAATAGCAACCAAAGAAGCCGGAACAGCTTTAGTTATTTTTGGAAAGAAAAGGATAATAGCAATAGTTAAAGCCACTAATCCAGCCATGATATATAGAGGTGAACCTGATAATAATTCACTTTGTCCGTTAATAATGGTTTTAAATTGTTCTAATTGCGACATAAAGATTATTACGGCTAATCCGTTTACGAAACCAAACATTACAGGTTGCGGCACCAATCGAATAAACTTTCCGAGTTTTAGTAATCCTACAACTATTTGAATGATTCCAGCCAAGGCAACAGCTGCAAAAACATATTCTAGGCCGTTAGAATTCATTAAGGCTATTAATACAATAACTGTTGCACCAGCACCTCCAGAAACCATTCCAGGACGACCACCAAAAATAGCGGTGATTATTCCCATGATAAATGCTCCATATAATCCAACTAATGGAGGAAAACCAGCTAATATAGCAAACGACAACGATTCTGGAATCATAGTCATGGCAACGGTTAAACCTGCAAGGATTTCGGTTTTATAATCTATTTTTTGTTTGAAATCGAAAAGATTCAGTACTTTTTGCATTATAATTTTGGCTTTGAAAAAAAATTAAGCCGCAAAGGTAAGGTTTTCAAATTAAATTATGTCTTTTGTGGTTTTGGAACACAGGTTTAAGGAATTGTATAAATTTGAAAAATAGAACGCAGATTTAACGGATTTTAATAGATTTACTTCACCGAAAAGCATTTAGAAAAAAACTTTGAGTAACTCTGTTAAATACTTTGTGAAACTTCGTGTAACCAAAAAGCTTACTTGTTCAAAACAACTTCTGGTACTAATTTTGAAACATCACCACCATTTCTTATAATATCTCTTACTATACTTGATGAAATAAAAGATGTACGAGCAGCAGTTAACAAAAAGACCGTTTCAATTTTAGACATGGTTCGGTTGGCATGAGCAATGGCTTTTTCAAATTCAAAATCAGCTGGATTTCTCAAGCCTCTTAAAATGAATTGAGCATTTTCTCTTTTGCATAAATCGATTGTTAATCCAGTATAAGTTATTACTTTAACTTTTGGTTCGTCTTTGAAAGATTCTTCAATAAAGCGTTTTCTATCTTCAAGAGTGAACATGTATTTTTTTTCAGCATTTACACCAATGGCAACAATAACTTCATCAAACAGGGAAATTCCTCTTTTGATGATGTCAAAATGTCCGTTTGTTATCGGATCAAATGATCCTGGGAAAATTGCTTTTTTCATATTATACTGAATTTATTTCAGTATCTTTTTATAGATACTTTTTTTATTGTAGTTTATTGATTGAACCATTAACTATCAAACATTAACTTTTATTTCTTCCAAATAGGTTTGTTCTGTAAAGCTAATTCAATTTCGCTATCTAGCAAATCACTCATTGGAATATTTGCATAAGTAGCTTGTTGTGGAAATATACTTTGTGGGCTTAATCCAGGATTCGTGTTGATTTCAATAAAATGAGGTTCATCATTCATAATAATGTATTCTGCTCTAGAAAAACCTTTCATTCTTAATGATTCGTAGACTTTAATTGCTGTTTTAGTGACTTTTTCGGTCATTTCTGGACTAATTCTAGCTGGAGTTATTTCTTCGGATTTACCCAAATATTTGGCTTCATAATCAAAAAAGTCATTGTGAGAAACGATTTCTGTCAAACCTAAAACCGTAGTTTTTCCTTTGTAATTTAAAACGCCAACCGAAATTTCCGTTCCATCTAAGAAGCTTTCAATTAAAATATCTTTATCTTCTGCAAAAGCAAAAATCAAGGCTTTTTCATATTCTTCTTTCGAATTTACTTTTGAAATTCCTAAACTACTTCCTGATTGATTCGGTTTTACAAAGAAAGGTAAACCTAAATCGGCAACAACATCTTCATAAGTAAAATCAATATTTCCTTCTGAAACATAAATAGATTTTGCTCTAGGAATATTAAATTTAGACAGGACTGAAAGGGTATCACGTTTGTTAAAAGTTAAACTCGATTGATAATAATTACAACCTGCATACGGAATTTCTAATAGTTCCCAATAAGCTTGTAAATGCCCGTCTTCGCCAGGTGTTCCGTGTACGGTGTTTAATATCACATCAAAATGAGTAATAGAAAATCCATCAGAAAATGAAAAATCAGCTTTGTTAATAGAAAGTTTCTCTCCATCAACAATAGCAAACCAACCTTCTAACAAGATATGAATTTCATAAATGTTATATTTTTCTTTATCTAAATTATTTAGAATTAATTGTCCGCTTCGAAGTGAAATTACTGACTCATCAGAATATCCACCCATTACAACTGCTATGTTCATATTAAATCGAATATATACTTCCTTACAAAAATATCACATTTTATCTATTTGAAGGTTAGTAATTGCTGTTTTATTAAAAATAAATAAATAAATAATAAAATGGTACTTTTGTGGTTATTATTAGATAGGGAAATCAAACTATAAATTTATATCTTTGCTAAAATTAAAATTTATGAGAATTTTTGAATTTTTAAAGAGTTGGACTTTTGTTAAACAGATATTAATCGCAATTATAATTGTAGGTGTATTTGGCTTTTTATTGGTTAATTTTTTAGATTTTAGAACCAGACATGGTGAAGAAATAGATGTGCCAGACTTAAAGAAAATGAAAATTGAAATCGCTGAAGAAAAATTAGCTGATCTTGGAGTAGTAGCATTAGTTCTTGATACAGTCGATTATAACAAGGACTTTCCACCTTATTCTATTGTGGAACAAGATCCAGAAGCCGGTGAAAAAGTAAAAGATGGACGAAAAATATATGTCAAAATTAATTCTGGTGGTTATGCAATGATCACTTTACCAGATTTAGAAGAAAAAACATATAGACAAATACAAGCTACATTTAGAGCATTAGGTTTGCAAGAAGGTGATATTACATATAAGCCAAATTTAGCAAAAGACTTAGTTTTAGTAGCAAGACATAACGGAAAAGTATTAAAAAAAGGGGATAAGGTTCTTAAAAATTCTAGAATTGACCTAGATTTAGGTGATGGAAAAAGAACTTTTGAAGAATCGAATTTAGATGAAATGTTAGATACATTGCAAATAAACAAACCTGAAATTGATGCTGATGTTCCAAAAACAGAAGGACAATACTAATGATTGAAGAAGGAAAAAATATAGAAGCTGAATTAGAAGACGAAAATTTATTTGAACATTTTAAATTTGAAGCGACTAAAGGACAAGCTCCATTAAGAGTTGATAAATTTTTAATGAACTTAGTTGAAAATGCCACTAGAAATAAAATTCAACAAGCAGCCACGAACGGAAATATCTTTGTAAATGATGTTCCAGTAAAATCGAATTATAAAGTCAAGGCTTTTGATGTTGTTCGTATTTTATTAGAATATCCACCATTTGAGAATTTAATTATTCCCGAAAATATCCCTTTAGATATTGTTTATGAAGATGATCAATTGTTGGTTGTAAATAAGCCTGCTGGTTTAGTGGTGCATCCTGGTTATGGAAACTATACTGGAACGCTTGTAAATGCTTTGGCTTATCATTTTGACAACTTGCCAATGAATAGCTCTGAACGTCCTGGTTTGGTGCATAGAATTGATAAAGACACTTCTGGTTTACTAGTAGTTGCTAAAACTGAATTTGCTATGACTTATTTAGCGAAGCAATTTGCTGATAAAACTTCTGAGAGAGAATATATTGGAATTGTTTGGGGAAATGTTGAAGAAGATGAAGGAACTATTGAAGGTAATATTGATAGACACATTACAAATAGAATGCAAATGTCTGTTTATGATGTGGATGGCGATAAAGGAAAACCTGCTGTAACACATTATAAAGTTCTAGAACGTTTGGGTTATGTGACTTTGGTTACTTGTAAACTAGAAACAGGACGAACGCATCAAATACGTGTGCATATGAAACATATTGGGCACACTCTTTTTAATGACGAACGTTATGGTGGAAACCTAATCTTAAAAGGTACAACTTTTACCAAATACAAGCAATTTGTAGATAATTGTTTTAAAGTGTTACCAAGACAAGCACTTCATGCTAAAACATTAGGTTTTGAACATCCAATTACGAAAGAATTTATGCGTTTTGATTCAGAAATTCCTCAAGATATACAAGATTGTATTGAAAAATGGAGAACGTATTCTACTGCTAAAAACTATGATGATTTAGAAGACTAAATAATCTAAAAATTAGTTATAATATTCAATCTTTCTAGAAGTATATAAAACTAAATTATCAATTGTTGATTTTCTTGTGATCCAATTTTCATTTTTGTCATAAGTATATTCAACAATTTTTTTGTGTGTTACTTTTCCATCTGGTAATGTAACAGTTTCAGAAGTTAGATTGTTTTTTAAATCAAACGTGTAAGTAGTTTTAGAAAGTAATTTTTGGTTTTTGTAAATTTTCCATGAAGTTGTATTGTCGTTATCGTCATATTCAAAATCTTCTTTGTTGTTTGAATTATCAAAAACTTCATAGCTTCCTTTGGAAATTAAACGATTTTTGTCATCATAAGTCCTGAATAATTCAGCATCTAAACTTCCATTATCAGTATAGGTTTTAGTGTTAAGTAACTGATTGGAACTATTATATTCATAAGTTGTTTTAGTTATGATTTTAAAATCTTTATTGTATAGTATTTCTATTGATTTATTACCATTACTATCATATTCAATAGAAAGTCTAGATTGCATTATAGGTTTAGCCTGAAAATAAATTTCTTCTGTAACTCTATTGTCATTGTCATAAGAATAGCTAGTTCTATCTGCTTGGTTTTCATGACTGTCATATTTGTATTTTTCGATTTTTTTGCCATTTTCAAATAGAAAAACTTCTTTGTCAAGCATTTGTAAACCATTAAAACGTCTTGTGATAATAGTGTTTTTAGTAGTATTCCAAGTGTATTTTGTTTCAATATATTCTTCAGGATTAGTAAAATTTTTAATAGTTATTATCTTGTCTTTTCCTTCATAGATAATATCTTCAGAAACATTTCCGTCTTCGCTATAAGTGATTTTATTTATTAATTTTCCATTTTCATCAAACGTTAATGCAATATCAGGATTAAATTGATTTTCAAACTTACGCACTGAATTAGTATTTGTTTCATCTCTTTTTTCTGCTGTAGTGTATTCTAAAGTAGATTTTACATTTCCATTTAAATCAAAATCATTCCATTCTGAGTTAACTTTTTCTGATTCCAGTTCTTTACTAACTATTTTGTTGTCTTTTTTACAAGAAAATAAGCAAGTAGTTAAGCAGAGTAAAAAGATAATATTCTTCATAATTATAGTTTAAGAGCTATAGAATTGTCATATTTTTTTGAAACAATTTCCCAGTTTATAATGTTAAAAAGACCTTCAATATATTCTGATTTATTGTTTTGGTATTTTAAATAATAGGCATGTTCCCATATGTCGATAGCTAAAATTGGAGTTCCCTTTTCAGCAGCATTAGACATAAGCGGATTATCTTGATTAATAGTTTGTGTAATTTTTAATTTCCCATCTTTATCTACAATTAACCAAACCCAACCTGATCCAAATAGACCAGTAGATGCCTCAGAAAGTTTAGCATTCATAGTATTAAACGAACCAAAATCTCTAATTATAGCTTCACCAAAAGTACTGCTAGGTTTAGTTCCTTTTTTTGGACTTAAAATTTCAAAGAATAAATTGTGATTGTAGTATCCACCAGCATTATTGCGAAGAAAAGAATTGTTTAGGTCTAAATTATTTAGAATTTCTTTAATTGTATTAGTTTTAAATTCAGTATCCTTTATGGCTGTATTTAATTTGTTGGCATACCCTAAATGATGTTTAGAATAGTGAATTTCCATTGTTTTAGCATCAATATAAGGTTCTAAATCATTATATTTATAGGCTAATCCATTCATTAAAAAGGGTTTGTCGTTTGTTTTTACATCTGCAGGATTTGCATAAATAATTTCTTCAACAGCGTTTGGATCTGGTAATTGAACTTCTTGAAGTACTTTTTCTTTTTTACAAGAAAATAATAATGAAATAAAAAACAGACTAAATAGTACTAATTTTTTCATTTTGAGGTAATATGGTTGTTGAAAATTAAAGTTTTCTTTCTTTTAAGAGAGAATTTATTAAACTGATATATTGTTCTTTAGCATCATCAATTGTTAAATGATTTACTTGCATCCAAGCATTCATTTTAAAAGCATTTTTTAAATCATTTGCATCTTGTGAAGCTTCAATATTTAAGGAAGGGCGAGTAGAAGTAGCATGTTTGTACAAACCATAAAGAACTAGTTGCATATTTGGTGGAACCGATTCTTTTTCGATTTTATTAGCATTTTCAAAGGCTTTATCAAATAGTATGTTTAGTTCTTCGCTATTCAATTTTATTGTTTTTTTGTTAATACAGTAACGCCACCAATTGCTTTTTGTCCTAATTTAACATCAATAGGTGTTCCAATTGGAAAATATAAATCCACTCTCGAACCAAACTTGATAAAACCAGCGTCTTTTCCTTGAACAACTCGCATTCCAACTTCAGCATAGTTTACAATTCTACGGGCTAAAGCACCAGCAATTTGTCTATACATTATTTCTCCATAAATGCGATTTTCTATAACTACAGTTGTTCTTTCGTTTTCTTCACTTGCTTTTGGATGCCAAGCTACTAGGTATTTTCCTGGATGGTATTTGCTGTATTTTACAATTCCGTTTAAAGCATAACGAGTCACATGCACATTAATAGGTGACATGAAAATAGAAACCATTAATCTTTTATCTTTAAAATATTCTGGTTCAAAAACTTCTTCAATAACTACAACTTTTCCATCTACTGGAGCAATTATATGATTGTCGCTATTGTCGACATCTCTTTTAGGGTTTCTAAAAAACTGCAACACTAAAATTAATATTACTATTGCCAAAACTTGAATAAACTTACTTATCCAAAAATTGTCAAATACATCAGAAATTAACAACAACGCTACAGAAATAATAACTGTAATTAAAATAATTTTCCTTCCTTCTTTATGAAACATAATATAAAATTTGATAAAATAAATAAACAAATGGTGCTACAAATATAATACTATCTAGCCTATCTAGCACGCCTCCATGACCAGGCATAATATTTCCGCTATCTTTTACTTGAGCAATTCTTTTAAATTTGGATTCAACTAAATCTCCAATAGTCCCGAAAATACTTGCAATAAAGGCAATTCCTATCCAAATATACATAGTACTAATGCTAGTAGAACCTATAAAGTATTTTGATATTAAAATGCTTGCTAAGATACTAAAAACTAGTCCACCGATAAACCCTTCTATTGTTTTTTTTGGCGAAATTCGTTCAAAGAGTTTGTTCTTACCAATTGATTTTCCAACAATATAGGCAAATGTATCGTTTGTCCAAATAAGAATAAAAATTCCGATAATTATTTTTGGATTGTAGCCATTTATTCCGAAAGGGATTTTTGTAATAAAAACAAATGATAAAATAATGTATCCCAATG
Organism: uncultured Flavobacterium sp.; assembly: GCF_963975005.1. Classification (GTDB taxonomy): domain Bacteria; phylum Bacteroidota; class Bacteroidia; order Flavobacteriales; family Flavobacteriaceae; genus Flavobacterium. The sequence continues at coordinate 10,377 of NZ_CAXBFR010000027.1, read as the reverse complement.
TATATAGGTATTTATCAATTGTTGAACTAGAAAGTCCTTCTTTGGAAAAGAGAAATGCCATGGCTTTTATTGAAACTACTAAAGTGATTGCTAATAATGAATTTACTATACTAACATCGGTTATAGTTCCAAAAGTAAAAAAACAGTAAATGATACTACCAATAAGAAAAGGGGCAATTTTAGGTATCTTAACTAGATTGCAGAATTCGTTAATTGCAATTACCATAAACACTCCAAATAGTATAAAAAAACTAGTGGTAGAGTAGGAAATAGCAAACAGTAACAAAACTATATAAACTATACCTGACAGTAATCTGGTTAAAGTTTCGTTCATTTTATAAATCTTCTAGTAGCAATAAGTATAAGTTTTTGTGACTGCTTCCATAATGAAGAAAGTCTTCTTCTTTTGCTTTTTCAAAATATTTTATGGTTGTTATGTTTGATGGATAATCTTTGTCATATCTCTTTTTGATATTTCTTAACCCGTCACTTTTATTACCAACAATTTGACTAGTAGTTGCAAAGACTACCATATCACATGGTAATTCATTTGCTTTATATTGCTTAAATTGTTTTGAGGAAAATAATATTGAACCATCATCAGAAATTAAATCTTCACAAATGGTAAAAAAGAATTTAGGTATTCCGATGTCTTTGTATGCTAGCTTATTCTCGTCTAAAAGTGAAAATAATTTTTCATCATGACATAAAACTTGACTTTCAAACCAATCGTTTTCTTCTAATATATTTTCAAACTGTTCTCTTAATTCATTAAGGTTTTCGCAGTATAAAAACTTGCCACCGTTATTTTTAAAATTAAAAGTAAATTTTTCGTCTATTGGAGTATCTATTTCTGGTTCATAAGGACTTCCTTGTGAATCTTTATTGTCTTCTGAAGTGTTGCCAAATATTTTTTTGAAAATGTTCATGTATGGCTGGATTTTTGAATTTAACCAAAGATAAAAATTCTTAACTCATATTAAATATGAATTAAGAATTTTTATTAATAAACAATTGTTAATAACCTTAGATTATATCTTCGATTGTTGGACTTATAATTTCCTCTGCAGTATTATATTTTCTTTTACCAAAAATAGTTTCTAAATCATCTTTAAAGATTACTTCTTTTTCAATTAAAATATCTGCTAATTGATTTAATTTGTCTTTATTTTCTTCAAGTAATTTGATTGCTCTTTCGTACTGTCCTTCAATTAAGATTGAAATCTCATCATCAATAATTCTAGCTGTTTCTTCAGAATATGGTTTAGAAAAATTATATTCATTTTGACCAGAAGAATCATAATATGTAATATTTCCTAATTTTTCATTTAGTCCATAGATAGTAACCATTGCTTTGGCTTGTTTAGTTACTTTCTCTAAATCACTTAATGCACCTGTAGAAATTTTATTAAAAATAACTTTTTCTGCAGCACGACCGCCCATTGTGGCACACATTTCGTCTAACATTTGTTCAGTACGAACAATTTGTCTTTCTTCTGGTAAGTACCAAGCAGCTCCAAGACTTTGTCCACGAGGAACAATTGTTACTTTGATTAATGGTGCAGCATGTTCTAACATCCAACTTACTGTTGCGTGACCAGCTTCGTGAACTGCAATAGCTCTTTTTTCATCTTTAGTGATGATTTTATTTTTCTTTTCTAGCCCACCAATAATTCTATCAACTGCATCTAAGAAATCTTGTTTATCAACTGCTTTTTTGTCATTTCTGGCTGCAATTAAAGCAGCTTCGTTACAAACATTAGCAATATCTGCTCCAGAGAAACCTGGTGTTTGTTTTGCTAAAAATTCTGTATCTAAACCTTCAACTTTTTTTAATGGTTTTAAGTGTACTTCAAAAATTTCTCTACGTTCTCTAATGTCTGGTAAATCAACATAAATTTGTCTGTCAAAACGTCCAGCTCTCAATAAAGCCTTATCTAAGACGTCAGCTCTATTTGTTGCAGCAATAACAATTACATTTGAATTTGAACCAAAACCATCCATTTCAGTCAAAAGTTGATTCAAAGTATTCTCTCTTTCATCATTTCCACCTGACATGTTGCTTTTTCCTCTAGCTCTACCTACAGCATCAATTTCATCAATAAATATAATTGATGGGGCTTTTTCTTTAGCTTGTTTGAATAAATCACGAACACGTGAAGCACCAACACCTACGAACATTTCCACAAAATCAGATCCTGATAATGAAAAGAATGGAACTTTAGCTTCACCAGCAACGGCTTTAGCTAATAATGTTTTACCTGTTCCAGGAGGACCAACTAATAAGGCTCCTTTAGGAATTTTTCCACCTAGTGCAGTATATTTTTCTGGAGTTTTTAAGAATTCTACAATTTCTTGTACTTCTTCTTTTGCTCCTTCTAAACCGGCTACATTGGCAAATGTTGTTTTAACATCTGTTTTTTCATCAAATAATTTAGCTTTAGATTTTCCAATGCTAAATATTTGACTTCCGCCACCACCACCAGCACCACCAGACATTCTTCTCATCATGTAAATCCAAACACCTACTAAAATAAGTATTGGTAAAAATGAAAAGAAAATTTCAGTCCAATCTCCAGTTGATTTAAAATCATAATTAGTTATTAAACCTTTATCTGAAGCTTCTACAAGTTTCTTTTGAAAAAGTTCTTCATTACCAATATTTTCTAATAGGTAATGTGGCCCTTTCTCATTTATTTTTCCTAAAACATCTTTGTTTACACCATCGTATTTTTTATCGCTTAGAACTTCTTTTTTTAAGAAAATTTCAGCAGTTTTTCCATTAAATACAACAACCCTTTCAACTTGAGACGAATCTAAAAGTTGATTAAATTTTGAAATTGAAGTTGGTTTCGGATTACTTAAATCAACTCCCGATGATGCCAATTGAATAATGAAAAATAAGGCAAGTATTGAAAGGAATATATACCAAGGACTAAATTTAAAGTTTGGTTTTTTATTATTATCTTTTGACATATTTAATTTTTATTTTCTAATGAAATTATTTTGGCATCGCCCCATAAACCTTCGATGTTATAATATTCTCTAATGTGTTTTTGAAAGACATGAACTACTACATTAACATAATCCATAAGAACCCATTCAGCATTATCAGAACCTTCAACATGCCAAGGCTTATCTTTTAATTCTTTTGAAACTACTTTTTGGATGGAGTTAACAATAGCGTTAACTTGTGTGTTAGAATTTCCGTTGCAAATAATATAATAATCGCTTACGGTGTTGTCAATTTCTCTTAAATCAAGAATATTAATATCGTTTCCTTTTACATCTTCTATCCCTTTAATGATATTTGCTATCAAATCATCATTATTCACTTTCTTTTTAGTCATCTAATTTTTTTACTTTATGCAAATTTAACAAAATTTGTCTTTACATTTGAACGTTAACAAAAGTTTACAAAAATTATTTTTGCATATGAATATCATCAAACTAAATGCCACAAACTCAACTAATGATTATTTAAAGGATTTAATGCGAAAACAGTTTGTTGATAACTTTACAATTGTTGTAGCAAATAGCCAACAAAAGGGTAGAGGTCAACGCGATGCGGAATGGTTTAGTGAAGCGGGTAAGAACTTAACGTTTAGTATCTTAGTGAGGGATTTAATAATGAGTCCTACTGAGTTGTTTACATTAAATATTGCTGTTGCTTTAAGTGTTTTGGAGACCTTAAATCAACTGACAAGTAAAAAATGCGCTGTTAAATGGCCAAACGACATTATGGCAGATAATAAGAAAATTGCTGGTATTTTGATCGAAAACGCTATTCAACAAAATGGTGAAATTTATTCTGTAATCGGAATTGGTTTTAATGTAAATCAAATTAACTTTAATTCTATTAACAATGTTACCTCTTTAAGGCTTCTAGAAAACTTAGATTTTAATTTAGATAATATTTTAAATAGGCTATTGGAAAATTTGAAACAAAACATTTCTTTAGTTCGGATTAAAAGTGATTTGTTGTGGGAAAAATATTTAGATAACTTATTTAAAAAAGAAATTCCCACAACTTTTGAAGACGAAAATCAACAAAAATTTATGGGAATTATAAAAGGAGTTTCTTCTATTGGTCAGCTTCAAGTTTTGCTTGAGGATGATTCCATAAAAAATTATGGAGTAAAAGAAATCAAAATGTTGTATTAGTTAACGATAATCTTTTTCGTTACCGATTGATTTTCTGAACTTAATCTTAATAAATAAAATCCTTGTGGTAAATTATCTATAGTATACGTGTTATTATTAAATACGGGTTTATTAATTACTTGAATTAACTGTCCGTTAAGATTTATTAACTGAATTTCGTCTAAAGCTACTTCAGATTGAATATTAATGCTATGATTATTTGATGGATTTGGATAAACAGAAATACCATCTAAACTAACAAAATCTTGCGTTGAAAGTGCTGCACATTGTGTTGGCCAAATTTGACATACATATTCTGGATGATCAATAAATGGATTTCTATTTGCTTGATGTTGAAAAACTCTGTTATTAATAGCTATTTCTTTAGCAGAAACAGGGTCGTTTGTATGCCAAGTGATTAAGATGTTTAAAAAAGTATCAGAGAATGCTTTATTATTTGAACCATCAAACATAACTTTTGCATCAGTAGATGCACCTGTAGTCGTGTAAAAGTTAGACATTATATTTTCATACCTTGTTGCAAAATAAAAAAGGCTTCTTGCAATATCCCCTTTAAATTCATCTATAGGTTCAAAGACTGTATTGCTGTATCCAGCTGAATAACCTGAATTTAAATTGTTTCCTTTTTTAGAACCATTTGTAGAAGTCCATGATGCTGAACCAACTTTTCCGAAAGGAAAGTTATTTCTTTGCCCATTTACGTATCCATCACTAGGAACAACAAAATGACCATCATTTTTCATTGGGTCAACAGCATAGTTGTCAAAATAAGATTGTGGTACTAAATGTTCTCTATTATAACAAGAACCTTCACCAGAATAATTTCCACATTGCTGTGATGTTGAAGTATATTCATAACTATCACTTCCGGTTGGATTTTCGGAATACATATCCAAAAGAGAACCATTGTTTTCATAGTAGTTATCTCTAAAAGCAGTACTACTATATAAAGTCCATAAGGCACCATAACCTTGATCATTGTGGTTTTTTATGATGTTATATAATTGAGTTTTCAAGGTATAACCAGTACCAGTTGCAGAGCTATAATATCCTGTAGGAATTTGTGCAAAACCCATTGTCACACTCAATAAAAACAATAAAATGTAATTCTTTTTCATAGTTATTTAATTATGATTTTTTTTCCATTAATGCCATATAAAACCCATCAAAACCTGATTGATGTGCTAATACTTTTTGATCTTTTACTAAATTAAATTTTTGACCTTCTTCTGTTTTTAAAAATTTTTTAATTTGCTCTTCATTTTCGCTAGGCAAAATAGAACAAGTTGCATAAACCATTTTTCCACCTGGTTTAACAATTTTTGAGTAATTATGTAAAACTTCTTCTTGAACTTTCTTGATATTGTCAATAAATTCAGGTCTTAATTTCCACTTGCTATCTGGATTTCTTTTTAGAACACCTAAACCACTGCATGGTGCATCAATTAGAACTCTATCTGCTTTTTCGTGTAAACGCTTGATTACTTTTGTAGTATCAATTACTCTAAATTCAGCATTAAAAACGCCGTTTCTTTTAGCACGAATTTTTAATTGCTTTAATTTACTTTCATAAATATCCATAGCAATTAATTGCCCTTTATTTTCCATTAAAGAAGCTAAGTGTAGTGTTTTTCCTCCTGCACCAGCACAAGTATCAACAACTCTCATTCCTGGTTTAACATCTAAATAATAAGCCACTAACTGAGATGAAGCATCTTGAACTTCATAAAAACCTTCTTTAAAAGCTGGAATCATAAAAACATTTGCTCTTTCTTTTAAAACAAGTGCATCTGGTTGGTCTTTTATCAATTCTGTTTCAATGTTGTTGTCCATCAAAATAGAACGTACTTTCTCTTTGGTAGTTTTTAAAGTATTAACTCTTAAAATCACTTTAGCTTGTTCGTTCTGAGCCGTTAGTTCCTTTTCCCAAGTTTCTTTTCCTAATTCTTTTAAACCTAATTCATCTATCCAATCTGGAATAGCTTCTTTGAATTTTCTAATTTTAGTCAACTCGTCAAAACGTCCTTTAATTTTTCGAGTTGGAGTAGCTTCAAAATACTTCCATTCAGGTAGTTTAATTCCTCTTAAAACAGCCCAAACGGCAAAGATTCTCCAAATGTCATCTCTAGTAAAAGGATCTTTTACTTCGGCAATTTCTGTATATAATCTTTTCCATCGAACTATTTCATAAATAGTTTCGGCAACAAATTTACGGTCGTGACTTCCCCAACGTTTGTCTTTTTTTAAGGCTTGTGCTACCATTTTGTCGGCATATGCACCTTCATTAAAGATGGCCATTAATGAATCAATAACTGTAAATACTAAATTTCTATGTAATCTCATTTCTTTTTTAATCAGCTTGCAAAGATAGTATTAATAATGTGTTTATGGAATTTTTTAATCATAAAAAAAGGTCACAATAATTGCGACCTTTTCTTTAGTTGATTGATGATTTTTTTATCCTCTTCCACCTCTTGATGAACTACTTTTTGAAGAAGAACCTCTTGAACTTCCCACTGATGGAGATGAACTTCTTGATGGAGCACTAACTCTTGGACTTGATCCAGAATTTGAACGAGAAGGTGTACTAACTCTAGGAGATGAATTAGTCCTTGTTGAACTTTTTACACTAGGCGAAGAAGAAGTGTTTCTTGGACTCTCATTTCTTGTAGAAGTGTTACTTCTTGGTGAAGAAGTATTAGTTCTTGGATTTTCATTTTTTGTAGAACTATTTACTCTTGGAGAAGAAGAAGTGTTTCTTGGACTTTCATCTCTTGTGGAAGTATTAGTTCTTGGAGAAGATGAAGTACTTCTTGGATTTTCATCTCTAGTAGAAGTAGTCGTTCTTGGCGAATTTGTACTTCTTGGATTTTCAGTTCTTGTTGAAGTATTATTTCTAGTACTTCTTGGAGAAGACTCAATTCTTGGTTGCGTATTTCCTCTTTCTCTTGTATTTACAGTTCTTACATCTCTAGTTCTGTCTAATTCATGTCTGTTAGAAACACTTGCGTTTCTATGAGAAAATGAACGATTTGGATATCTTGTTTCATAACCATGTGCTCTTCTTCCGTAATAAGCATTATATGAAACTCTACAGTTTCTATAGTTTACATAGTTGTAAGAGTGACCATATCCACCAATGTAAATATTTATATGATTTCTATATCTAAAAATTGGGAATGGATTCCAATATGAATAATAAGAAGGATAATAATTCCAATACCAACTAGAATAATAAGGACGGTAATTATTTACCCAAAATGTTGTATAAATTATAGGTGTGTGAACATAAACAGGTTCGTAAATGTAATCATCACCATACATATATACATCTCCAACAACTTGTACTTGTACTTTATTGTTTTTATCTCTCTGCACTTCAATTGAAGCTACATCTTGATATAAATCTTTATCAATTACAGATTGAATAACTATAATGTGATCATTACCTTCAATTGATTCAATTACTCGTAAATAATCAACAAAATTATCATCGTTTAAATCCAAATTGCTAATTTGAGCTTTAGGATCGTTGATTCTTTTTTCAAAGTCTTCTAAATCCGAAGATTCTCCAAATATAGTAGCAATAGCTCTTAAATCTAAATTATCACTAATTTCAGATGAATTGGCTGTAACGGTTGTTTTATCCTGAGCATTAACAAACATAGTTGTTAAACTTAATAAAAGGGTAAGGGTAAATAATTTTTTCATAATATATAGTATTAAGTTACTAAACTGTTTTGAATTTTTACATTCGATATAACAATATTCAATATTCGTGCCAAAGATTAAATTAAACATATAGTTGTCTGTAAATCAATAATTTACAAAATTATAGTTTTATAGTTTGAATTTAGAATTGTTTCCTAACTTTACAAAAAACAAATTATGATGAAATATTTTAAATACATTTTTTTGCTATTTATAATAAGTGCATGTAGTTCACAAAAAGAAATAAACACTAATTATTCGAAAGTAGCAAAAGAGACAGTTTTAAAGGATAAAATTAGTATTAGAGCAATTCTTACGGATGAAAATTATCTTTGGTACGCAGGGAATGAGGGTAATTATGGAAAAATAAATCTAAAAACTAATGAAGTTTTAAAATTCAAGATTAAATCCGATACAATAGTAAATGAAATCCGAAGTATAGCTCAAACCAAAGACTTTTTATTTTTGTTGCCCGTAGCAAATCCGGCTAATGTTTATAAAATTTCTAAAAAAGATAATTCACAGCAAATTGTTTATTCAGAAATAAATGAAAAAGTATTTTATGATAGTATGCAATTTAGAGATGAACTTAACGGTATGGCAATGGGCGATCCAACAGAAGATTGTTTATCGGTAATTATTACTATTGATGGTGGAAATTCTTGGAGAAAAGTCAGCTGTGATGATTTACCGAAAGTTGAAGAAGGAGAAGCTGCTTTTGCGGCAAGTAATTCTAATTTAATTATAACAAAATCTAAAGTGTTTTTGGTTTCAGGTGGAAAGAAATCAAGAGTTTTCGTAAGTGATGATTTTGGAAAGAATTGGCAAGTTTATGAAACACCAATAGTTCAAGGTGAAGCAATGACCGGAATTTTTTCAGCCGATTTCTTTAACGATAAAAGCGGTTTTATAACTGGTGGAAATTATGAAAATCCAGATGATAATTCAAACAATAAAGCTATAACTTTTGATGGTGGAAAAACTTGGAAATTAGTCGCAAATGGAGCAGGTTTTGGTTATGGTTCTTGTGTGCAGTTTATTCCAAATAGTAAGGCAAAAGCATTAGTTTCTGTTGGAGCAAATGGAATTCAATATTCAAATGATTATGGAAATTCTTGGAAACAATTAGATGATGATAAAGAATTATATACCATTCGTTTTTTAAATAATAAAACGGCTTTTGCAGCTGGAAAAAATAAAATTATCAAACTTAATTTTACGGAATAAAAAAGGGAAAGGCTATTCACATAACATGAATAGCCTTTTTTCATAGCAATTTTTCCCTTTATTAAATTAGAATGATAAAACTACGTTTAAAGTAAAATCATCGTTAATAGCTTTGTCACCTAAACCATCAAAAATACTTCCTGAATTATATTCGATTCCATATTTTGTTCTGTCAATTACAACTTCAGCAGTTGCTGTTTTGTCTTTAACTACGATATCAAAAACTACCTCATTTGTTTTATCTTTAATTGTTAAATCAGCATAAATCGTATAAGTTCCGTTTTCTTTAGTTGCAATTTTTTTGAAAACTAATTTAGACGTTGTGTATTTTTCAGTACCAAAAAAGTCATCCGCTTTTAAATGTCCTTCTAATTTTCCTTTCATTCCACCTTCTAAATCGGTTACTGCAATACTTGTCATATCAACTGAGAAATTTCCACCTACTAATTTTTTACTTTCAAATACTAAAGCACCATCTTTTAAGTTTACTGTGCCTTCATGTTTACCAGTTACTTTTTTTCCAACCCAGTTAATTGTACTTTTAGCAGCGTCAACTTTTACTGTTTTTTGTGCTGTTGCAGAAATCGTTACTAATGTTACTAATGCTAATGCAATTGATTTTAAATTTTTCATTTTATTTTAATTTTTAGTTTTTATTTTAATTATATTGTTATAAATAATTCGTTAATTGGTTTTCTTACTTTTGGAAAATGTTGTGTAGCATCTTCTTCATGGCGATATCCAATAGTTGCTACTAATGAAGCATTAAGACCTAACTTATCTAATCCTAAAATTTCATTGTATTTTTCTGGTTCAAAACCTTCAATTGGAGTTACATCAATTTTTAATTCAGCAGCAGCATTTAATAAATTACCCATCGCTAAGTAAGTTTGTTTTGATGTCCATGTAGATTTTGCTTCTGAAGATAAAGGCACAAGTTTCGATTTCATAAAATCACTATATCCTTTTAAATCTTCTACTTTTAATCCTCTAGTTGTAGCCAAATTTGTTACGTAGTCATCTATATGATTCTCTTGCACATCAACTAAATTTACAAACACAAATAAGTGAGAAGCTTCAACAATTTGCGATTGCCCCCAAGAAACAGGTTGTAATTTTGCTCTTACTTCAGTATTTTCAATAATTAAAACCTTATAAGGTTGTAAGCCATAAGATGAAGCACTTAATTGAATTGCTTCTTTTAAAGTTTCTAAATCTTGATCTGATATTTTTTTGCTAGCATCAAATCTCTTAGTAGCATAACGCCAATTTTGA
>NZ_CAXBFR010000026.1:0-28671 GCF_963975005.1 uncultured Flavobacterium sp. | reverse complement strand
TTTAATAACTCATGGTACTTTGTTGAAGTAAATGTCGATAAAAATGGAAACTATATAAGTGCTTATGAATTTCCTAAAAACGATTTACTAAATTCAACAATAACAAAGGAGTTAAAAAATAAAAAAATAAACATATTCAGATTAAGGTCAAGTCCCTTGGATCAACTTGTTTTAATATTTTTCAAAGACGATGAAGTTTACTTTGGTAAATCTGATAAAATAAACAATTTTATTTTAAACTCTAGATATTAATAAAAGCACATCAATCACTAATTAAATTAAAAATCCAATCTATGGATTGGATTTTTTTTGCATTTATTTTTTAACAAAAAACCTTTTGTATTAAATAATGAATTACCTTTATAAGTATTTTGTTATCAGTTATTTATGACTTATTTCAAATAAAAGGTAACAAACGAATACGTTCTTTGATATATAGTTGAATTAACACTCTAAATTTAAACTATTATGAAAAAATCATTACTTATCTCAGTTATTACTTTTTTGTTTTCAATTTCAATAAACGCTCAAACAGGAACAGGTTGTTGGCGTACGGTTTCAGCTGGACAAAATTTCTCTATGGGAATTAAAATAGACGGAACTCTTTGGGGTTGGGGAATGAACGGAAATCTTCTTGGTCTAAACGGAAATATGGCCAATCAAAACTTACCAATCCAAATTGGCACTGCTAATGATTGGGCAACAGTTTCTGCTGGAACAGTTCATACTTTAGCTGTAAAAACTAACGGAACTCTTTGGTCTTGGGGAAATGGACAATTTGGTCAGTTAGGAAACGGTGTCTTTAATTCTGCTACTTGGACAGTTACTCAAGTAGGATCTGCAACAGATTGGCAAACTGTTTCTGCTGGAAACAGATTTAGTTTAGTGATAAAAACAAATGGAACTTTATGGTCTTTTGGATTAAACAATTTAGGCCAACTTGGAATAAATAGCATTATAGATCAAAGTGTTGCAGTGCAAGTTGGAACTGCTTCAAATTGGTTAAAAATTGATGCTGGAAATCAACATTCGTTAGCGATTGATAACGCTGGTCTTATGTATGCTTGGGGAAATAATACTTTTGGTCAACTTGGTGACGGAACTATTAACACTAGTTTATTTCCTACTTTAATTGGATCAGCAAATAATTGGTCTGAAGTTTCAGCTGGATTTGATCATAGTTTAGCAATTGATACTTCAGGATTTTTATATTCTTGGGGAAACAATGTTAACGGTCAACTTGGTGATGGAACTAATACTCCTACTAATTTACCAATTCCAATTAGCTTTAGTTCTGACGGAACTCCTTCTTTATGTTTGGCAATTTCTGCTGGTGAAACTTTTTCTTTAATTATTAAAAATGATAATACTTTAAGGTCAAGTGGATTTAACAATAGTGGACAATTAGGTCTTGGAAACAATACAAATACAAATGTTTTTAATCAAGTTGGTACAAGTAATACTTGGCAATTAATTTCTGCAGGAAATTTACATTCATTAACAATGGAAACTACAACTAGCACTTGGTCAACTGGTAGAAATATTGAAGGTCAACTAGGAATTGGAAATAATACTCCATCAAATACTTTTCAAAATGTTTCATGTCCTACTACTTTAGCTATAAACAATATAATAAAGGATAAAAGAAATTTAGTTGCTTATCCTAATCCTACAAATGGTTTTGTGAATATTGATTATACTATGGACAAATCTGAAAAAATAACAATAACAGTAACAAATATTCAAGGTCAAGTTATTACTATTTTAAAATCTGAAAGAAATTCTGGGTTACAAAGTAATCGTTTAGATTTTTCTAATCAATCTAACGGAATTTACTTTATTACATTAACAACTGACAACAGTAGTATAATGACTAAATTAATTAAGAACTAATTTACTAAAACAAAAAAACACTTAACAGATTATTAAACTTGTTAGGTGTTTTTATTTTGTGATAGTAAGTATTATCCAAAAACCTCTTCCTTTTTCCCATCAAAACTAGCAAAAACCATTGTAGGATGTGAATCTTGATGAAACATATTTCCCTTTTTATCTATAGCAATTGCACCTGCAAAACCATCATAAGGCTTTAATTCTTCAAAAGTTTTTTCAAAAGCTTGTTCTAACGTAAATCCATCTGTAACTCGAGTTACAATTTTTGCAGCAGTTGCATTACTTGTAATATCTTCTCCAACACCAGTTAGACTTACACCACAGTAAGCATTTGCATAATTTCCTGCTACAGTTGCCGAATCAGAAACTCTTCCTACAATTTCGAAACCTTTTCCACCCGTAGAAGTTGCTACTGCAATGTTTCCGTTTTTATCAAAAGCCACACAACCTACAGTTCCTTGACCGTTTGATTTTGCTTTTGCTTCATATTCAGCTTTTCGTTGTGGAATTTCAGTAGAGAATTTTTCAAAACCATGATTTCTTGCAAATTGAGTTGCACCTTCACCACTTAAAACTCTATCATCAACATGCAATAAAATTTCAGTAACCTGAATGGGATTTTTAACTTCTTCAATATTAATAACACCACTAAATTTATTAGTCATACCATCCATTAAAGAAGCACTCATTCTAATTTTTCCATCACTCTGAATTTGAGAACCAATTCCAGCATTAAACAAGGCATCATCTTCCAACAAAGAAACTGCAAAAACTACTGTTTCTAAAGCAGAATGCGTTTCCATATAAGTATAAGAATCTTTTACAATTCTCAATAAAGCATTTTGTTTAGCAACTTTTGTCGTATCTGATGTCGATGATTCCGAAAAAAATCCACCGTGAATAATTAATTTCATAGAAATATGATTTTGGAATATAGAAAATAGTCAGCAGATGTAAAATCTACTTTCTAAAATCTGCAATATTTTTTTTAAACGTGTTGAGAAGTATGAATTTTCATTTTATAAGTACTCAAATCAAAAAGATCATGCATACTCATTACGTGAGTAACTAAATGATTTATAGAAATTGGTTCGCCTAATGAAATTTCAGTTAAATTAGTTTCTTTTATTTCTTTTCCATCCACTAAAATTACCAAACCAGAACCAATAGCTTCCATTTGATTGTTATTCTTAATTAAAAGTCCGGTATCTTCACCAAGTCCAATTCCTAACAATCTTGGATTACTAACAACTGCTTGAAACAAACGACCAATTCGGCCACGTTTAACAAAATGCGTATCAATAATCACATTGTCAATTAACGAAAGACCACTTGTGATTTTTACTTCACCTTTTAATAAGGCTTCACTACTACTACCTTGATAGATCATGTGATTAGATGCTGCAGCTGCACCAGCCGAAGTTCCTGCGTAAACAAATTCTTCATTTTCATACTTATCCAACAACATATCATGAAACTTTGTTCCACCCAAAATAGATGTCAAACGCAATTGATCTCCACCCGTAAACATAACAACATCAGCTGCTTTTAAACGAGCTAAAGTTTCCTCACTATTGGCTTGTTCACGATTTTCGATATTTAAAACATCTGTGTTTTCTGCTTCTAAATAATGTAAAGCTTTTACATATTCTGCTCCAACTTCTTTAGGAATACTTGATGCAGTTGGTATAATTTCAATTCTAGATTTTTCTTTATGCTTCGATTCATCAATAATACGTTTCAAAATTCCTTTTTCAAAGAAATTAATATTTTTTGCTACGTCTTTATCGAATTTATTTTCTGTAAAACTGCCTTTATCAACAGCTCCACCAATAATTATTAATTTACCTTTACAGTTCATATAGTGTTATATTTCCCCCAATTAGTATAAATTCTATTGATCGAATTCATTTGGTAAAAGTAACAAATTCATACCATCAACCTTCAATTTTATTTTATTTTATTTTTGAGCAAAACACTTAGCTTATTAACAATCTATTTTTCTGCTATCCATTCTATCTTTTTTTTCAAGTTACTTTTAAAAAGAAAAAAGAAGTACAAAAAAGGATGCCATTCCTATCAGGGCTTGAAGATAATCCTCTTTTGTATTAGATAATGTTTCTAAAAGTCTGAAAATCAACATCCGATTCAAATAAAAAAAATATTTTTAAATTTCTTTCAAAAAAAATAAAATATTAAAACAAAAAATCCTTAATTTTAACAGATTCGTAACTATTACAACAATAAACAAAGACCAATAATGAAAATACTTAAAATTCAAGCCTTACGTGGACCAAACCTTTGGAGTGTAAAAAGAAAAAAACTAATCCAAATGCGATTAGATTTAGAGGAAATGGAACAATCTCCAACCGATAAGATTGAAGGTTTTCGTGAGCGAATTGAAGCAATGTTTCCAACCATGATAGAACACAGATGTTCAGAAGGTTGTAAAGGTGGTTTTTTTATGCGGGTAGAACGAGGTACTTGGATGGGTCATGTCATTGAACATATTGCCTTAGAAATTCAAACACTTGCCGGAATGGATACTGGTTTTGGTCGAACCAGAGAAACCAAAACACCTGGAATTTATAATGTAGTCTTTAGTTATACAGAAGAAAATGTAGGAGTTTTTGCAGCTGAATCATCAGTACGAATTGCCGAAGCTCTAATTTCTGGAACTGATTATGATTTAGAAGCTGATTTACAAAAAATGCGTGAAATTCGTGAGCGCGTTCGACTTGGACCAAGCACAGGAAGTATTGTAGAAGAAGCTGTTGCAAGAGATATTCCTTGGATTCGTTTGGGAACAAATTCCTTAGTACAATTGGGTTATGGAATTAATCAAATGCGCTTTCAGGCAACTATTACATGTAAAACTAGTAACATTGCGGTAGATATTGCTTGTGATAAAGAACAAACTAAAAGAATGTTAAACATGGCTTCAATACCTGTTGCAGATGGAGACATTTGTGTAGACGAAGAAGACTTAGAAGATACAATCAAAAAAATAGGTTACCCAATTGTTCTAAAACCTTTGGACGGAAATCATGGAAAAGGTGCATCTATAAACGTAAAAACATGGGAAGAAGCTGTTGAAGGTTTAACGTATGCCAAAAAATATAGTAGAAGAGTTATTGTAGAGAAATTCGTAACTGGTTTTGATTTCAGGGTTTTAATCATTGATAATAAATTAGTTGCTGCTGCTAAAAGAGTGCCAGCAAATGTTGTTGGTAACGGAAAAAATTCAATCCAACAATTAATAGATATTACCAATAAAGATCCAAGACGTGGTTATGGACACGAAAATGTATTAACTCAAATAGAAATAGATAGAGATTCAGAAGATTTATTAGAAAAATATGGTTACACCGTTGACACAATTCCTGCAAATGGTGAGGTAGTTTATTTAAAATCAACTGCAAATTTAAGTACAGGTGGAACTTCAGTAGATGTTACTGATATGATGCATCCAGAAAATATTTTTCTTTGCGAAAGAATTTCAAGAGTTATTGGATTAGATATTTGTGGTGTAGATATAATGGCCGAAAACTTAACGCAACCTCTTAAAGAAAATGGAGGTTGTATTTTAGAAGTAAACGCAGCACCTGGATTTAGAATGCACTTAGCTCCATCTGAAGGATTACCAAGGAATGTAGCTGCTCCAGTAATCGATATGCTTTATCCTCCAGGAAAAGAAAGTCGCATTCCAATTATAGCAGTAACTGGAACAAATGGAAAAACAACTACTACTCGTTTAATTGCTCATATTGTAAAAAATAATGGGTACAAAGTTGGTTTCACAACATCAGATGGAATTTACATTCAAAACCACATGATGGAAAAAGGAGACACAACTGGTCCACTTTCTGCAGAATATATTTTAAAAGATCCGACAGTAGAATTTGCCGTTTTAGAAACAGCTCGTGGTGGAATTTTGCGTTCTGGTTTAGGCTTCGGTCGTTGTGATATTGCCGTAATGACAAATGTTGCTGAAGATCATTTAGGTTTAGCTGACATTCATACCTTAGAAGATTTAGCAAAAGTAAAAAGTGTTGTAGTTAGAAGTGTAAAAAAAGATGGTTGGGCCATTTTAAATGGTGAAGATGAACAATGTGTAAAAATTGGAGAAAGTTTAGATTGCAACGTAGCTTATTTTAGTTTAGACGAAGAAAATCCATTTATAAAAAAATTAAGCAAAGAAGGTAAAACTGTTGCGGTTTATGAAAATGGATATATCACAATTAAAAAAGGAGAATGGAAAATTAGAGTTGAAAGAGCAACTCACGTTCCTTTAACATTAAATGGAAAAGCACGTTTTATGATTGCTAATGTTTTAGCGGCAACTCTTGCGAGTTATTTATGGGGATTTAAAACAGACGATATCAGTTTATCTTTAAAAACATTTATTCCAAGTGTAGCTCAAACTCCTGGACGAATGAATATTTTTGAGTTTAGAAAATTTAAAGTATTAATTGATTTTGCTCACAATCCTGCTGGATATCGAGGAATTGAAGATTATTTAAACAATATAGAAGCTGCTAAAAAAATTGGAATTATTGCCGGTGTCGGAGACAGACGTGATGAAGACATTAAAGAATGTGGTTTAATCGCGGGAAGAATGTTTGATCATATTATCATCAGACAAGAAAAATATTTACGTGGTAGAACCGAACAAGAAATCATTGATTTAATCTTAGAAGGAATTAATGAAGCAAACAGCAATACTACTTATGAAATAATTCCATTAGAAACAGAAGCTATAAAACATGCAATAGACACTGTAGAAGAAGGTGCATTTATTACAGCTTTAAGTGATGTAGTTGCTAATGCCATTGACATTGTTCAAAATTATTTGGATAAAGAAAATGAGGAACAGAATGTTTAGAAATTATATAAAGTTTTAAACGATTCTAAAAGTGAAAATTTATTTAATGAAAACGAAGATTCATTTAATCATATTATAAAAAACAAAAACCCAAATTCAATAATTAGAATTTGGGTTTTTTATCAAAACAAACAATTATTTAATTTTTATCTAGAACTGTAACTTCATTTTTGTTTTTAATTGCAGCATCTAAATTAGCTTGTAAATCTTTTTCTTGCATTCTTCCTTTAGCTTTTTTGTTAGCTGCTAGAACTTCTCTGTGATTGTATTGAGGTGTATTTAATAAATTAAGATTGTCATTTTTAGTTGGAACCATAGCATTAGTATAAGTTCCGTTACCAAATGAACCAAAAGTATTCCATCCCATATACCAAATACTTCCGTCAGCTTTAGTCAACATAGTTGCTTGAAATCCTTTTGCTTGAACAGTTTTCCAGTTTTTATTAGTTCCAATTTGTACTGGCACATTACGATTTTCTGTAGTTCCATCACCAAGTTGTCCGAAGTTATTTCTTCCCCAAGCCCATAATGTTCCGTCGTTTTTAACGGCATAAGAAACAGCAAATCCAGCAGAGAAATCAATCCATTTATCAGCAGAAACTAATTGTGGTCTGTTTGTATAAGTAACTAAATCACCACTTCCTAATTGACCCATACTAGATTCTCCCCAAGCCCAAATTGTTCCGTCAGTTTTTTGAGCGATAACATGGTTTTTTCCACCCTCAATTCTAACCCAGTCTTTATCATTATTTACTTGTGTTGGTAAATAAGTGTTCCCAACTCTTGAATCTGCAACTATTAAATTAGAATCATTTAATCCCCAACCCCAAATTGTTCCATCTTCTTTAATTGCGAAGGCCGTTTTATTTGTAGTTGTAGCTATATCACCCCAATTTGAAGCTTCTCCAATTTGAATAGGTGACAATTCTTGAGCACTTTTTGTTTTATTTCCCATTTGGTTTGAATCATTTTGACCCCAAGCCCAAATTGTTCCGTCTGCTTTTATACCAACAGTAAACAAATAAGATGGTGCAACTTTAATCCAGTTTGAATCTTCACCAACTTGATGAAAGTATTCAACAACTTGTTCTTCAGAGTTAATTCCTAAAGCACCATATTCGTTACTTCCACAAGCCCAAAGTGTTCCGTCTTGTTTGATAGCAAATGTATTTTTAATTCCTGTTTGAACTGTTTTCCAATCTTTTTCTTCGCTTAGTTTAACTGGTTTAGGTTCGTTTTGACTTAAAGTTGCCAATTGACCTGAAGACGCATAGCCCCAACCCCAAAGAGTTCCATCAGATTTTTTAGCTGTAGTGTGACCACCACTGAATGAGTAACTTTCAAAATTTTGTGCATTTAAAGATAATGTTAATGCAAGGATCGATATAGTAAGTAGGTTTTTCATGAGAATAGTATTTTTTGAGACTAAAAAAGTCTAATTGTTAAGTTTGTTTTGGGTACTAGAATTCTAGGCTGAATTTCTTCAGCAAAAAAATTAATATAAAAATAAAATAAGGTATCTTTAACTATTTGACCTCGAGGATTTAATTCAACTTATTCATGCAAGGAACATAAACAAGGTGAGAATTTCTTCAAACAGAAAATGATAGTAGATTTGGGAATAATTCTGAAATTAATAAAGTAGAATTTATCGCTTTTTTTTGACTCGATAAATTTTATAATGATAGTTTACAAATTCGTTTTTTTCGATTTGAAAAAAAGCATCTTGTTTTGGATGTGTAGTTTGCTTTTTCATGACTAAATAATTGTTTGTTTGTTTTTGATATGTTAAAACTACAACTAAAAATTAATACATTACAAGTACTAATATCATGAATGAGGGTTTTATGTAAAACAAAAAAGGTTTAACCGTAATTAATGATTATTTTTAACAAAAAACTTGTGTTATTTTTACACTATTTGTCAAAACATTAAAATATTATCAGTAAAAAACATAAATCAATTACTATTCTTAAATACTAAAAAGGAAGAAAATACACCTATTAAGTCTTTTGCTTCTTCTTTCTAGCAGCAGGGAACAATACATTATTCAATATTAATCGATAACCTGGCGAATTTGGATGTAAATCTAAAACTGTCGGAGCATCTCCTACTCTATGTTGAAAATCTTCTGGATCATGACCACCATAAAAAGTAAACATTCCTTTTCCTTTTGTACCATGAATGTATCTTGCTTCTCCATTTATTTTACATTCACCCATAATTAAAACATTTGATTTTACTTTAGATGCATCAAAAGCAGTAGTTTGTCCCATAAAACCTTTCACTAAAGTAGTATGATTTTGGCATAACATTGTTGGAATTGGATCCCATTTTGCAGAATATTCCATTAACGAAAAATAATCATTATCCATAGCAAGTGCACCTTTCCCATGATCATTTGTTGTATCAATATCAGAAAACTCATAAACCATTGGACTTCTTTCTAAAATATAATCTTTAAAAGCAAATGTGTTTGAGTAATCAATTTTAGATTGATAATTGGCATCGCTTTCGTCACCATCAAACATAGGTTCACAAATATCTACGTTTTCAGCAGAAAGTGCAATATCAAAACTATCCGTTGCCGAACACATAGCAAACATAAATCCACCACCAATTACATAATCCCTGATTTTTATAGCAACTGCTCTTTTTTCTTCAGAAACTTTACTAAAACCTAATTTTGTAGCTAATGCTTCTGCATCTTTCTTTTGTTCTATATACCAAGGTGCATTTCTATAAGCCGAAAAAAACTTTCCATATTGACCTGTAAAATCTTCATGATGCAAATGCAACCAATCGTATAAAATTAGTTGATCACTTAACACTTCTTCATCATAAATTTCTGTATATGGAATCTCTGCATAGGTTAAAACCATTGTTACTGCATCATCCCAAGGCTTTTTACCTTTAGGTGTATAAACTGCAATTTTGGGAGCTTTCTCTAAAATTACGGTTTCCTGATTTTGAGATGGACTGCTAATATCTTCTAAAATTGTTGCCGTTTGTCCATCAGATATAATTTCAAAAGTTACGCCTCTAATTTGGCATTCTTTACGAATTTCTTCGGCATCAGGAAATAAGAATGAACCTCCACGATAATTCAACAACCAATTGACTTTGTAATTTTTTTCTAAAGCCCAATATGTAATTCCATATGCTTTAAGGTGGTTTTGTTGCCCTTCAGCTTCCATTGGAATTAATACAAATGAAGCTTTTGCTGAAATGGTAAATAATAAAAAAAGTATGTATAATGAATTTTTCAAAATAGTTATATTTATCCAAAGATATAAAAATTGGTTTTAAAAAAACAGTTTTTAGAAATGGTTTGTGAAACAGGAACTTTAGCTTATTAAAAGATGATGAAAAATTCCTACTTAACTTAAACTTGATATAAAAATTAGTAAAACATTAAAACTTTATACATTTTTCTATAACATAAAATGCATGTTTGACTATTTTTAATTTAAATTCGATTCGTAATGTTTTTTAAATTAACTACATCATTTTGAATTGCATATACTACTAATCCAGCAATGTTTTTTGATTCTGTTTTTAATAATAAATTATTACGATGGCCATCGACAGTTCTGGGACTTATGAATAATTTATCGGCTATTTCATTGGTGCTATATTGTTGACAAACCAATTCTAAAATTTCTTTTTCTCTAGTGGTAAGATATTCTTCATCAAAGCTACTTTTTGTTTTTTTAGTTCCAAAAATTAATCCTTCTTGAATAATACTCATTATTAAATCATTATAATAAAAACCCTTTGAAGCAACTTCATTTATCGTATGAATCATATCATTTGGCGAAGAATTTTTAACCAAATAAGAACAAGCACCTTCTTGTATCATATTAATAATAAAAGGTTTAGTATCATAACTAGTCAATGCTATTATTTTAATTGTAGGAAATTTTTTGTGTACTTTTTTTGTGGCTTCTACTCCATTTAAAAGAGGCATTTTTAAATCCATTAAGATTATATCAGGAAGGCTTTCTTGATTATCATTCAAATAAGCAAGTAACTCTTCACCATTTGAAGCTTCAAAGACAATCTCAATATTTTTCTCGCGCTCAAGCAAGAATAAAACTCCTTTTCGAAATAAAATCTCATCATCTACAAGTGCTATCTTTACAGTTTCATTCATAATTTAAAAATTTAAAACGCCTTTTACTCCATGGTTAATAACACTTTCTATTTTAAATTTTCCATTTAAAAACTCTACCCTACTTTCAATATTTTTCATTCCTAAACCTTTTTTATTAGACTCATAAGTAGCGTCAAAACCTATTCCGTTATCTTCATAAGTCAATATGCGATTACTTTCTCTTTTATCTAATTCAACCTTAATTTTTGTGGCTTTCCCGTGTCTTATGGAATTATTAACCAGTTCTTGCAAAATTCTAAAAAGATGCAAATGATTATTTTTATCTATTTCATCAAAAACATCTTGTTTGTATGGATTTTGATACTCTATTTCAAGTAAATTACCATTAGAATAATTAGTACAGAGTTCTTCTATAGCTACATGAATACCAAATTCTTCAAAAATAGGTGGTAATAAATCATGTGATATTCTTCTAGTGCTTTCTAAAACTTTTGCAGAAACATCAATAATATTTGATGTAATTTGTTTTATTTCGGTTTCAGATAGATCTTTAACATTCAAAAAATGACTATTTAATGAAATTATATTAATTTTTGAACTTATATCATCGTGTAAATCTCTTGCAATTCTCTTACGTTCCTTTTCTTGTGTTAGAATTGCAGCGTTGAGCATTTCCTTTTGATATTTTATTTCTATATCTTTTTTTTCTATTTCCTTTTGAATTACTTTTTTTCTTGAGTAATAAATAAAAACTAATACGGAAATAGTTAATAAAATAAAAGCCAAGAATGTATAAACTATAGCTGATACAAGCTCTCTATCATTTATCATATATTTTATTTGTTTTTTTATAAAAAATCTCTCTCCATTCTAGAAGTATAAAAATCTGATATACAATGTACAATAGTAAATTAAGTATCCATACTATCTTACTTAGTGCTAAATCTAATCTTGAAATTAAATTTCCTGACAAGAATAAAACAGTACTTCCAAACAAATATAATAGTATTCCTGTATTTAAATAGTAATATCTCTTTTTTTCATTCAAAATATTATAAAAATGAAACATTGAAAAAATGATGATAAAAAATGATGTAATAAAAATTTCCAGTAAATTAAACTTTTCGTACAAATCATTATTTAAAAAATATTGAATTCCTAAAACAAACAAACAAAAAGGAATTGCAATTTTAATTATTTTTCTTTGAAATGAATTATTGATTATCTCTAAATAAAAAAAACTTAACAAAATAAACTGAAAAATAAAATAATAATGAGAGAGGTACAGATTATTTTGTCCAATACTACTTAAATAACTTGTAAAAAATTGTATTATAATCATTACAAATAAATAAAAAGTAAAAATATAATGAGATTTAGGCATCTTTTTATTCAATTTGATAGCAAACAAAATAAAATTAATGCCTAGTAATAAATGCCCTATATATATAATAATTTTTAGCAAAATATTTACAAACTAATAAATGGAACTTTTTGATTACATACGTTTGGACATGGTTCTGAAAAGTCATAAATAAACCAACCTTTTGAATCGTCAATCATATCATTACCATTAGCATCTACACCAACAATCATTAAGTGCGGCTCATTATTTTCATCAATTCCTATATAAGATCTTACATTCACAACTCCTTCTTCGGCAAGCACTTGAGTTACATCAGTTCCAGGAATTAAAAAAGCTTTTAGTTGATTTTCACTTAAATAAGTTACTGCATTTTCTTTCCATGTTGCAGCCCATTCTTGTGCTGTTTCAAGCGTAATTGTGTCTTTTGCCATAATATAGTTTTAGATTTATTAAATATCTAAAACAAAAATAGTATTAATATTGAATAAAGAATTAATTAAAGTTAAAAACAGTTGTTTTTACGGGTATACTCGTTATTAAATACTATTACTTTAGCAAAGTAGTAGAATTGTTAATAATATCTAATGTTTTCAATTTTGAAACTAATATATATAGTGATTTTATAATTGTAAATCAATTAGGTCAAACAGTTAAAAGTTTTAAAGTATATAGAACAGCTCAAAACACAATTAATGTAGATAATATGGCACATGGTATATATTTTATAAAAGGAACTAATGGAACTCAAATAAGTTCTCAGAGAGTAATAATTAAAAAATAATCATAAATTGAAAATATTTAAAACTAAATACTAGCAATTTTAATTTTAATTTAGAAAAAAACTAATTAGAAAGAGGTTTCAAAAATTTGAAACCTCTTTCTTTATATGGGTAATTTTCAAATAACTATTTTAGAAAGGAACATCTGAATCGTCATCATCATCATCATTATTAAAATTACTTCCAAACGCTTCATTAGCTGAAGGTAATTTGGGAGTTGCAAATGGATTTTGTTGATCATCTAAATTCATTTTTGAAGGCAAATCGGCAAAAGGAGAACTAAAGTCATCCAAGTTATCAAACTTACCAAGGTTTCCTATAAATTTAAGTCTAACGTTATCCAATCCACCATTTCTATGTTTTGCAACAATAAATTCGGCTTGACCTTGTGTTGGTGAACGTTCTTCATCATCCCATTCATCAATTTTATAATATTCTGGACGATAAATGAAGGATACAATATCGGCATCTTGCTCAATAGCTCCAGATTCACGAAGGTCAGAAAGCAAAGGCCTTTTACTAGAACCACGTGTTTCAACAGCACGAGAAAGTTGAGAAAGTGCAATAACTGGAATAGCTAATTCTTTTGCTAAAGCTTTTAGATTTCGGGAAATTGTTGAAATTTCTTGTTCCCGATTTCCACCTCCTTTTCCATTTCCACCAGCAGTCATTAATTGCAAATAATCAACAACAATTAATTTAATTCCGTATTGCGAGGCTAATCGTCTTGCTTTTGCACGTAAATCGAAAATTGATAAAGAAGGAGTATCATCTATATATAAAGGAGCTTTTTCTAAATTTTTTACTTTGATAGAAAGTTGTTCCCATTCGTGTTTTTCTAATTTTCCTGTTCTTAATTTTTCAGAAGACAATCCAGTTTCAGAAGAAATTAAACGTGTAATTAACTGAACAGATGACATCTCTAATGAAAAGAAAGCAACAGGTTTACCATAATCAATAGCCATATTACGAGCCATTGAAAGCGTAAAGGCTGTTTTACCCATACCAGGACGAGCAGCCACAATAATTAAATCGGAAGGTTGCCATCCAGAAGTCAGTTTATCCAAGGCATGAAAACCAGTCGGAACCCCACTCAATCCCTCTTTTCCTGCAATTTCTTCAATTCGTTTTTTTGCTTGAATTACTAAACTTTGAGCCGTTTCTGAACTACGTTTAATGTTTCCTTGTGTAACTTCATATAATTTTGATTCAGCTCTATCTAGTAAATCAAATACATCTGTAGTTTCATCATAAGATTCTTCGATGATTTCGCTTGAAATTTTTATCAAACTACGTTGAATAAATTTTTGCAAAATAATTCTTGAGTGAAATTCGATATGTGCAGAAGAAGAAACTTTTTGCGTTAATTGAATTAAGTAAAAATCTCCACCCGCTAAATCTAATTTAGCATTTTTACGCAATTGAGCAGAAACTGTTAATAGATCGATTGGTTGTGTATCATTAAATAATTCAACAATAGCTTCAAAAATATGTTTATGAGATTCTTTATAGAAAGCTTCGGCTTGCAAAATATCGATAACCTCATCAACACCTTTTTTATCAATCATCATTGCTCCAAGAACTGCTTCTTCAAGGTCTAAAACTTGAGGTGGCAATTTTCCTTTTTCAAGATTTATAATCGTAGTTTTATCTACTTTATAAGGGTTTATATTTTTGACGTTTTCCATAATGCTAAGGTAACTCAAATCGTTCAAAAACGAAATTTGACTTTTAAAAAAAGAATGTTAGTAAATAAAATTTTCTGTTAACAACGTATAAAAAAAATCCGCCAGTTATTGAAAAAGACGGATTTAGCTAAAAAGTAAGAAATTGGGTTGTTAATCTCTATATTCCCCCATATTACTGTATTTATCCATTCTTTGAGCTACTAAATCTTTTGTTGATAACTCTTTCAATTCATCAAAAGCTTTTAGTATATATTTTTTTACTGATGCAAAAGTTGTAACTCGATCATAATGTGCTCCACCCAGTGGTTCTGGTATAATATCGTCAATTAACTTTTGTTTTTTCATATCAAATGAAGTTAGTTTAAGAGCTTCAGCTGCTATTTCTTTGTATTCCCAGCTTCTCCATAAGATTGACGAACAAGATTCAGGTGAAATTACAGAATACCAAGTATTTTCTAACATATATACTTTATTTCCAACGCCTATTCCTAATGCACCACCCGAAGCACCTTCACCAACAATAACTGTTATAATTGGCACTTGAAGTCGACACATTTCAAAAATATTACGAGCAATTGCTTCACCTTGACCTCTTTCTTCAGCTTCTAATCCTGGATAAGCACCTGGAGTATCAATTAATGTTACAACTGGTATTCCGAATTTTTCAGCCATTTTCATTAATCGTAAGGCTTTTCTATACCCTTCTGGGTTAGCCATTCCGAAATTTCTGTATTGACGTGTTTTGGTGTTATATCCTTTTTGTTGACCAATGATCATAAACGATTGACCTCCTATTTTCCCTAAACCACCAACCATAGCTTTATCATCCTTTACACCTCTATCTCCAAAAAGTTCTAAGAAAGTTCCTTCTGTTAAGGCATTAATGTGGTCCATTGTATATGGACGATTTGGATGACGCGAAAGCTGAACACGTTGCCAAGCTGTAAGGTTTTTATATATATCTTTCTTCGTTTCGTCTAATTTCTTCTGAATTTGCTTGCAGGTAGTTGATACATCTACATCAGATTCTTCTCCAATTACCATACATTTATCTAACTGATCTTCAAGTTCTTTTATTGGTAATTCAAAATCTAAATATTCCATATATGGTTTATGTTTAGTTTATTTTTGTAAATACAAATATAAAATTTTTATAACTTTTATCTAACTTAAATTTAATTAGTTTTTAACTTTTTTCTATTCTTAACTATTCCATTTGCTATAACTGTTAAAAGAATTATAGCAGCACCAACATAAAAAAGTGAGTTCATGTGTTCTGAATCCTTAAAAATAAATAAAGCTAAAATTATTCCGTAAACAGGTTCTAAGTTTACGGTTAACATTACTGTAAAAGGACTTAAAAATTTCATTACTTTTATGGAAGCAGAGAAAGCATATGCCGTACAAATTGAGGCTAATATTAACAACCAAATCAAATCTTCAAATGACAATTGAAAAAATGAGGCTGAAAATTTTTCTGTTGCTAATAAATATAAACTTAAAAAGAAAACGCCACTTGACAATTCGTAAAAGGAAATAACATTAGCATCATATATCTTAGCATATTTACTATTAATAACTGAAAATAATGCCGATAAAAAAGCAGAGATAATCGCCAAAATAATGCCTAATTTATGATTTGTTTCAGCGTTAAATATAATAGAAATTCCAATCACAGCAAAGAGTCCAAAAGCAACTTCATACCAAATAACTTTTCGTTTATAAAAAACAGGCTCAATTAGTGATGCAAAAAAAGCTCCAGTAGACAAACAAGCTAATGTTATGGAAATATTTGAAACTTTAATAGCTTGATAAAAAGTGTACCAATGCGCTGCAATTATTATTCCTGAAACAATAAATCCCATTAACACATTAAAAGGCACTTTAATACTATCTTTTTTATATATTAAAAATCCAACAATAAAAAGTGCTCCAAAAAACATTCGAAACCAAACTAAATCTAAAGCTTCTAAAGAAATTAGCTTTCCAAAAATGGCTGTAAATCCCCAAATAAATACAATTACATGTAAATGAAGGTAGTTTTTTAGTTTATCGTTTAGCATTTCGAAGTAAATAAACAGCTAAAATTCCAAAAACGATATTAGGAATCCAAACGGCTAATAAAGGTGAAAAACTAGATTTTTCTGCAATAGTTCCAAATACTTTATCAAAGAAAATAAATGTGAAAGCTATGATTATTCCAATGGCTAAATTTACACCCATTCCTCCTCTTCGCTTCATCGCAGAAACAGCAACTGCAATTATAGTCAATATAAAAGCTGAAATTGGTAAACTGTACTTTTTGTAAAGTACAACCAAATAAGTATTAATGTTAGAATTTCCTCTAAGCGTTTCTTTATCTATAAAATCATTAATTTCGGAAATCGACATAGTTTCTGCAGCGTAAATAACTGGCGTTAAATCATCGGGCTCGAAATTATATTTTTGACTTTTCTTTTCATATGATTCTAAGATATCGTTTAATTTGCCAATAGTTCTTTTTTTATAATTATAAAGGGTATAACTATTAGTCTTTTCATTGTATTTAATTCTACTG
The DNA here is from genome assembly GCF_963975005.1 of uncultured Flavobacterium sp. Lineage (GTDB taxonomy): Bacteria > Bacteroidota > Bacteroidia > Flavobacteriales > Flavobacteriaceae > Flavobacterium. The sequence continues at coordinate 11,386 of NZ_CAXBFR010000026.1, read as the reverse complement.
GCTGTTACTTTATATTGCATTTTATTGCCAATACATTTTTCAAAGGTAAAATTGAATCCTGTTTTTCTTATGTAATCATAATTACTTACATAAATATATTCACTAATATTATCTTCATTCTTAATTTGACGATAAATATCATTTGTTTCTCTAGTTTGACTATTTCCTTTTAAATTGGTGTATCTAAAATCATTAAACCCTTTACTTGCCATAGGCACAAGAAAAAAGCCCATCAATAATGCGAATATGGAAACTATTGATGCTCCTACAATATAAGGTCTTAAGAAACGGTTAAACGAAATTCCAGAACTTAGTATAGCAATGATTTCAGTATTATTAGCTAATTTTGAAGTAAACCATATAACTGATAAAAAAAGAAAAATTGGGAACAATAAATTAGCAAAATAAACTGTAAAATCACCATAATAGATTAATATCTCTTTTATAGGGATTTTATTTTCAATCATTTTATTTACTTTCTCAGAGACATCAATGACAATTCCAATAGGAATAAACATTAATAACATTACTGAAAATGTACCTAAATATCGTTTTAATATGTATTTATCAATTATTTTCATATAGTTATAAACGTTGGTTCATTTGAATAACCATTTTATCTTTCCATTCTCTAAAAGTTCCAGCAATAATTTGTCTTCTTGCTTCACGAACTAACCACATGTAAAATCCTAGATTATGAATTGTAGCAATTTGTTTTCCTAAATATTCATTTGCTGCAAACAAGTGACGAAGATATGCTTTTGTATATTCTGTATCCACAAATGTGTGTCCCATTTCATCAATAGGAGAAAAATCAGCTTCCCACTTTTTATTTTTTATATTTATTGAACCAAATGCCGTAAACAACATTCCGTTTCTTGCGTTACGTGTTGGCATTACGCAATCGAACATATCAATTCCTAAAGCTATATTTTCTAGAATATTAATAGGAGTACCAACACCCATTAAATATCTTGGTTTATCTTCTGGTAGAATTGCAGTAACGATTTCAGTCATTGCATACATTTCTTCAGCTGGTTCACCCACTGACAATCCTCCAATAGCATTTCCTTGTGCTCCAGCATTTGCAATATATTCTGCCGATTGTTGTCTTAAATCTTTGTATGTACTTCCTTGAACAATTGGAAAAAAAGTTTGTTCATACCCATATTTAAATGGCAAATTGTCCAAATGCGAAATACATCTATCCAACCAACGATGTGTCATATGCATAGAACGTTTAGCATAACGATAATCACAAGGATATGGAGTACATTCATCAAAAGCCATAATAATATCAGCTCCAATAGTTCTCTGAATTTCCATTACATTTTCAGGTGAAAAAAAATGATAAGAACCATCAATATGTGATTTAAACTTTACGCCTTCTTCTTTAATTTTTCTATTTGAAGAAAGTGAATAGACTTGATAACCTCCTGAATCAGTTAAAATATTTCTATCCCAATTCATAAATTTATGCAATCCACCAGCCTTTTCTAAAATTTCAGTTTGCGGACGCAAATATAAATGATAAGTATTTCCAAGAATAATATCTGGATTAATATCGTTTTTCAATTCACGTTGATGAACTCCTTTAACGGAAGCTACTGTTCCAACAGGCATAAATATTGGTGTTTCAATTACACCATGATCTGTTGTTAATTTTCCTGCTCTTGCCTGACTTTTGGGGTCTTTCGTAATTAAATCGAACTTCATATAAAAATTTTACTGGGCAAATATAATTGTTTTCCAAACGTTGCCTTAGCTTTTAAACTATTATTTAACATAGAAAAAAGTAATTTTTATGAAAATTGTGGAACATTTTACGAAAACATTACAACATTATTTGTACTTAAAAACATAACTTTATAAAACAAATAATTAAATTCAAAATCATGAAAAATAAAAAAAACCCAAAAGAAGCTGAAATTAAATCAAGATTAGATGCTATGAACTATCCAGCATCTGAAGATATTTATAATAATGATAAAGAAGAGAGACAAATCAATCCAGAGGATCTTTCAAAAACAAAGTCAACGGATACTACTCCCGGAAAAATGAATGAAAAATCATTTGACAATGTTAAAACTGGAGTTGATTTAGATGTTCCAGGTGCAGAATTAGACGATGCACAAGAAAATATCGGAAGTGAAGATGAAGAAAACAATTATTACAGTGAAGCTGATACAAAATAGAAAGGACGCATCCTTTTAAAAATTAAATTTAATATAATAAGGTATCTTACTTCGGTAAGGTTCTTTTTTGTAGATAACTTTTGAAAAGTCGCATTTTGTTAGTAGAAATAAATCGCAATAAACTGCTTATATTTGTACTTTCAAATTTTAAAAACAAAATGAAACCAAACACACAACGACTACACGATTTAACTACACAAGTTAGAAGAGACATTCTTAGAATGGTACATGCTGTAAATTCGGGTCACCCAGGAGGTTCTCTTGGCTGTACAGAATTTTTAGTTTGTCTTTACCAAAACTTAATGGAAAGAAAAGAAGGTTTTGACATGGACGGAATGAATGAAGATTTATTCTTTCTTTCTAACGGTCACATTTCTCCTGTTTTTTATAGCGTTTTAGCCAGAAGCGGTTATTTTCCTGTAAAAGAATTAGCAACTTTTAGATTATTAAACTCTAGATTACAAGGTCATCCAACTACGCACGAAGGTTTACCTGGAGTTCGTATTGCTTCTGGATCACTTGGACAAGGTTTATCAGTAGCACTTGGAGCTGCTCAAGCTAAAAAATTGAATAACGACTCAAATTTAGTTTACACTTTACATGGTGATGGTGAATTGCAAGAAGGTCAAAACTGGGAAGCAATTATGTATGCATCTGCTAAAAAAGTAGACAATATTATTGCTACAATTGACCTTAACGGAAAGCAAATAGATGGAACTACAGATGAAGTTTTACCAATGGGAAGTATAAGAGCCAAATTTGAAGCTTTTGGATGGGACGTTTTAGACATCACAGAAGGAAACAATATTGAAGCTATTCTAAACGGAATGACAGAAGCTAAAGCTAAAACCGGAAAAGGAAAACCAGTTTGTGTACTTTTACATACAGAAATGGGTAACGGTGTAGATTTTATGATGCACACACATGCTTGGCACGGAAAAGCACCAAATGATGAACAATTAGCAAATGCACTAGGTCAAAATACTGAAACTTTAGGAGATTATTAATTATATATGAAAAAAATATTTATTGTTATATTTTTATTTATAATAAGCATTAATTTTGCTCAAAAAAACTATACTTTTAATTATTACACCGAATACTTATCAACTAACAAAGTAAATGATTCGATTATTAATATAATTTATAGTGACTCTTTAGATAGTTCATATAAACTATACATATTTACTCATAACAATATTATTAAAGGAGCTTCGCTTTCTGATGAAAATAGTCAAAAAAGCTATTCTTTTAATGTTAACGATATAAATATTAATAATTTTGAAATAAGCAAACATTTAAAAGAATACACTACTGGATCATATTATGTTCAAGACATTGAGTTTTTATTTAAAGTTCATTGTCCAAGATATAAAAATTATAATAAAGTGATTGAAGTTGAAAATGAAATTAACAAAACAACATTTAGTTTTTTTTACAATAAAAGAAAAAAAAAGTGTCATACAAAGGTAGTTGTTGAATCAATTAATTCTTCAATTACAAAAAATCAACCTTTAAATTTTGGTCATGGTACATTCTGTTTTAAATGCATGAAATACAATTTTTATCCTAGAATCGTTAAAAATTTGACATTATATATTAATGACAAACAACAAGAAAAATTTGAATTACTAAATATAAACACAACTAATTTTAGTATAAATATAGAATAGATGAAAAAATATACAAATACAGGAAATAAAGATACACGTTCAGGTTTTGGTGCTGGTTTAACAGAACTAGGTCAAAAAAATGAAAATGTTGTAGCACTTTGTGCAGACTTAATCGGTTCATTAAAAATGGACGATTTCAAAAAAAATCATCCAGAACGTTTCTTTCAAATCGGAATTGCAGAAGCAAATATGATTGGAATTGCAGCTGGATTAACCATTGGAGGAAAAATTCCATTTACCGGAACATTTGCTAACTTTTCTACTGGAAGAGTTTATGATCAAATTCGTCAATCGGTTGCCTATTCAGATAAAAATGTAAAAATTTGTGCTTCTCACGCTGGTTTAACACTAGGAGAAGATGGAGCAACACATCAAATATTAGAAGACATTGGTTTAATGAAGATGCTACCTGGAATGACTGTTATCAATACTTGTGATTACAATCAAACCAAAGCTGCTACTTTGGCAATTGCTGATCATCATGGACCCGTTTATTTGCGTTTTGGTCGTCCAAGTGTTGCTAACTTTACACTAGAAAACGGAGAATTTATTATTGGAAAAGCTGTTATGCTTAGCGAAGGTACTGACGTTACAATTATTGCAACAGGACATTTAGTTTGGGAAGCTTTAATTGCTGCTGAAAAGCTAGAAGAAAGAGGTATTTCTGCTGAAGTCATCAATATTCATACTATTAAACCTTTAGATGAAGAAGCAATTCTAAATTCAGTTGCTAAAACAGGTTGTGTTGTAACTGCAGAAGAGCATAATATATTAGGTGGTTTAGGAGAAAGTGTTTCTAGAACTTTAGTATCAAACAACCCAGTTCCTCAAGAATTTGTAGCTGTTAATGACAGTTTTGGTGAAAGTGGAACACCAGACCAATTAATGGAAAAATACAAATTGAATAATGAAGCAATCATAAATGCTGCCATTAAAGCAGTTTCAAGAAAATAAATTTATAATTATTTAATAGACAAAAAAACCAATTCGTTCGAATTGGTTTTTTTTTATAAACTATTTTTTGTAATTTAATTACACTTTACTAAATGTCTTCTAACTCTAGTCGGAGTAAAATAATCACCGGTGCAACTTGGTATTCCTTTTGTTTCATCATAAGGAGTTAAAGGATCGTCTGTTGCAGCACCATTAAAAGGATAGTATCCTTTTTTTGTTACATTATTTTCAATATGAGTAAACTTAACCTCTTCTTTAGTCAAAATACCATCATTATCATCATCAACATCCAAGTAATCTGGTACTCCATCTGCATCAGTATCTAGTAATGTCCCATCTGACGCATAATATTCATATACAGATAAAACTCTATCACTATCATGATCTATATGTTTTTGATTAATCAATTTAAAATTAAAAATCAAACAGGAATATTGAGGAATAACTCCTATTGAGCCATTATAATATGCAAATGATGAAGGTAAAAACATTACACCAGCACCAAAATTTTGATATGAAACTGTTCCATTAGGATTCTCAACTGAAGTTCCAGATTTAAATTGAGGTACAATTTCTCCCCAACCCGGAATAACATCTTGTAACATAAACCAAACAGGGTTCTCAGCACTATCAAAAGTAGTATTATCAGCATCGGTTAGAGTTGCTTTATAAGAAACAAAGGCTGAATCAACTTTAATAGGACTTTCACCAATACCTTCATTTAATACAAGATAATATAATTTATATGTTAAATCATTTCTATCAACCATTTTAAAAGCAAGATTTGGCATATCTTTAATAGGAGTTTCTGTCCCTCCTTCTTGGATTTCGGTAAAAGTTGTATTATAATCACCATCAACTGTTACAAAATGAGTTGCTAAAAAATCATCTATTGTAGCTTCATCAATAGGGTATTGCTCTGAGAAGGCCTTTGCAGGCTCAGCAGTTATAGAATCATCTTTTGGACAGCCCACAAAAAAAGTAGCTAATACTAGTAAGCATAAAACTTTTAAAATATTCTTCATTCTTTTTCTTTTTTATTGAGGTGCAAGATACAATTTTGATTTATTTTTGTATAATAATTAACATTCATTTTTGAATAATCATGCGAATTGACAAATACCTTTGGTGCATTAGATATTATAAAACCCGAAATATAGCCACAGAAGCTATAAAAAAAGGGCATATTTCTGTAAATAATCAAACTGCAAAACCATCAAGAGAAGTTTATGCTTCTGACAAAATTATTTTAAGAAAAGACCAAATTAATTATCAAATTACTGTTTTGGATATTCCTCAAAATCGTGTCGGTGCAAAATTGGTTGACATGTATAGAAAAGATGAAACCCCAAAAGAAGCTTTTGAACATTTGGCTTTATTAAAATTATCAAAAGATCACTATAGAGCTAAAGGAGAAGGAAGACCTACTAAAAAAGACCGTAGAGAAATAGATGATTATATTTGGGAAGAAAAAGATGATGATGACAAAAAAGATGAATAAAGAATATTGGGAAGAAAGATATATTAGCAATGAAATTGGTTGGGATGTTGGCAAAATAACAACTCCATTAAAAGAATATATTGATCAAATTGAAAATAAAGCGTTAAAAATTTTAATTCCTGGTGCAGGAATCGGACATGAATTTGATTATTTGATTGAAAAAGGATTTACCAACATTACTGTAATAGATATTGCCGAGCAACCCTTAGAATCTCTAAAGAAAAGAAAACCAAAACACATAAAAAGCTTTATTCAGGCAGATTTTTTTGATGTAGATAAAACTTTTGATTTAGTAATTGAACAAACATTTTTTTGTGCATTAAATCCAGAATTGAGAACAAAATATGTAACACAAATGCATTCTTTACTAAAAGAAAATGGAAAATTAGCAGGATTATTTTTTGACTTTCCACTTACTGAAGTTGGTCCACCCTTTGGAGGTTCAGAAGAAGAATATTTAACTTTGTTTTCAGAAAAATTCAAGATACGAAAATTAGAAAGAGCATATAATTCCATAAAACCACGAAAAGATAGAGAACTCTTTTTTATCTTTGAGAAAAAATAAATCACAATGCAAAATATAATATTAAATAAAGAAGAAATTCAGCACAAAACTAAACGTATAGCTTATCAAATTTATGAAACTTTTGTAGATGAAAAAGAAGTAGTTTTAGCTGGAATAAGCTCTAATGGTTATATTTTTGCTAATAAAATCGCAGAAGAATTAGAAAAAATATCTCCTATTAAAATCACTATGTGTGAAGTTTTTATCAATAAAACGAAACCACAAGACACTATCAAAACATCTATTCCGAAAGAAGAATATAGCAATAAAGGCTTAGTTCTTATAGATGATGTTTTAAACTCAGGCACAACGCTTATTTATGGTGTTAAGCATTTTTTAGAAGTGCCTTTAAACAAATTTAAAACAGCTGTTTTAGTAGATAGAAATCACAAAAAATATCCTGTAAAAGCAGATTTTAAAGGTATTTCACTTTCAACATCATTACAAGAACACATTCAGGTTGTCTTTGAAAAAGACGATATGTATGTATATTTAAATTAATTGAAGAATTTCTTTAACTATTTCTTTTTTAGATTTTCCGTCAACGACTACAGTTAATTTTGAATTTTGATAATAATAATTCCTATCAAAAAGATGTTTTGCAACATATTCTTGTAACTCATCTTCTGTTAAATTCTTAAGTAGTGGTCTTTTTTCTCTTTTTTTTTTTAACCTATCTGTTAAATTTTCAATACTAGCTTTCAAGTAAATTGAAATAATGTCTTCTTTTTGTAAAAAAAGATGATTATTGGCATAACAAGCTGTTCCTCCCCCTAAACTTAAAATAAAATTTTCTTCTTTTTCAATAAAATCTTTAAATAATTGATGCTCAATTTTTCTAAAATAGACTTCTCCTCTCTCTTTAAAAATTGAAGAAATTGAAGAATTCTCGCTTTTTTCGATAATTTCATCTAAATCAAAACAAGGAATTCTTGTTTTTTTTGAAAGTTTTTTGGATAAAGATGTCTTTCCTACACCCATATAACCTAATAATATTATTTTCATATTTTCATTAATTCGTTACAAAACAAGCATTTATAAAAAATGACATAAAAAAATACAAATTTATAACAAATTCTTCTTGGTTTTTAAATAATAGGCTTTATATTTGCACCCGCATTCAGGAAATAAAAAATGACTTGGTAGCTCAGTTGGTAGAGCACATCACTTTTAATGATGGGGTCCTGGGTTCGAGCCCCAGCCAGGTCACAAAAAACAAAAAAAGTTAAGCACAACGCTTAACTTTTTTTGTTTTAGGCCATGTGGAGAAACGGTAGACTCGCCATCTTGAGGGGGTGGTGCTCGCAAGGGCGTGAGGGTTCAAATCCCTCCATGGTCACATTCATAAAGATAAATAAATTATTTTGTTTATCTTTTTTTTGTTTTTATTGCACAAACTATTTTTTTTTTACTACTTTTGTTTAACAAAATAACAATAACAATGAACAGTGTAAAAAATATTTTTAGTATTAAAGACTTTGAAAACCTTTCGGGTATAAAAGCGCACACTATTAGGATTTGGGAAAAGAGATATAACATTCTAGAACCTATGCGAACTGATACAAATATTCGTTGTTATGATATTAAAAACTTACAAAAACTATTAAACATTGTTGTACTGCATAATTACGGTTATAAAATCTCTAAAATTGCCTTACTAACACCTGAGGAAATTCCACTAAAAGTTAAAGAGATTATTTCTGAAAAGAGTGCTAAAATTCATGCCATAAAATCTTTTAAGTTGGCAATGATGAATTTTGATCACACATTGTTCTTTAATACTTATGATGAGCTACTAAAAGACAAAACGTTTAAAGAAGTATTTCACGAAGTTTTTATTCCTTTAATGGAAGAATTAGGCTACTTATGGCAGACGGATACAATTTCTCCGGCACACGAGCATTTTATAACTTACCTGATTAAACAAAAACTTTTAAGCATAACTGAACAAATTCAAAGTAGACCTCCCACAAAAACGGACAGAGTTTATGTGTTATACCTTCCTTCAAATGAAATTCATGAATTAGGACTTATGTACTTAAATTACGAATTGTTAGACAATGGCTATCATACCATTTATCTTGGAGAAAGTGTTCCCATAGAAAGTTTAGTTGATTTAAAAAATTATTTTGAAAAAATAACTTTTGTTGGCTATATGACTGTTGAACCAACTGTTGAAAATCTCCCTCAATATATTGAAAAAATAGAGGAAGATTTATTAAAAGACACTAACCACGAATTAATGTTATTAGGAAGATTAACTGCAGAAATAAACCTATCTAAGCTTACTGAAAAAGTTAAAGTATTTAGTTCTATTTCTGATTGCATGATAAGTTTATAAAATGAATAAAAAAATAGCTATAATTGGTTCTGGATTTTCATCATTAGCTGCAGCTTGTTATCTAGCTCAAAAAGGCAATGATGTTACTGTTTACGAAAAAAATGACTCTATTGGAGGCAGAGCAAGGCAGTTAAAAAAAGAAGGTTTCACATTTGACATGGGACCATCTTGGTATTGGATGCCAGATGTATTCGAGAGTTTTTTTGCAGATTTCAATAAAAAACCATCAGATTATTATCATTTAACAAAATTATCACCAGCCTACAAAGTGTTTTTTGGCATAGATGACTTTATTTTAATTTCAGATAATTTATCAGAAATAGTAAATACATTTGAAAGTATAGAAGTTGGTAGCGGTGAAAAATTAGAGAATTTTATTAAAAACGCTCAAAAAAATTATGAAATTGCAATAAAAAAATTAGTTTATAGACCAGGAGAAAGTATAGGTGAACTAATTACAGTAGAAACAGCAGCTAAAATTGATCAATTCTTCTCAAACATAAGTAGAGATGTTAGAAAACAATTTAAAAATGAAAAATTAATACAAGTATTAGAATTTCCTGTGTTATTTTTAGGAGCAAAACCATCTAAAACTCCGTCTTTTTATAGTTTTATGAATTTTGCAGATTTTGGGCTTGGAACATGGCAACCTACAAATGGATTTTATGATGTGGTATTGGGAATGACAAAGTTAGCAACAGAATTAGGTGTTACTTTTAAAACTAATGCAAATATTGAAAAAATAATTGTACAAAATAATTTTACTAAAGGGTTAGTTTGTAATGGTAATACTGAAGAATCGGATATAATATTATCGGGTGCAGACTATCATCATACAGAAACATTGTTAGATATAGAATATCGTCAGTATTCAGAAAAGTATTGGTCAAATAAGACATTTGCACCTTCTTCATTGCTTTTTTATGTGGGTTTTGATAAGAAAATTAAAAATGTAGAGCACCATAATTTATTTTTTGATGTTAATTTCAATAAACATGCAGAAGAAATTTATGATAACCCAAAATGGCCAACAGAGCCTTTATTTTATGCAAATTTCACTTCGATAACAAATGAAAAAACTGCACCAGAAGGTTGTGAAAATGGTTTTTTCCTTATACCAATAGCTCCAGGAATTGAGGACACCGAAGAGTTAAGAGAATTATATTTTAATAAGATTATAGATCGTTTCGAAAAACTAACTAATCAAGATGTCAGAAAAAGTATTATCTTTAAGGATTCATTTTGTGTAAACGATTTTATCAAAGATTACAATTCTTACAAAGGAAATGCTTACGGAATGGCAAATACGCTTTTACAAACAGCATTTTTAAGACCAAAATTGAAAAGTCAAAAAGTCAAAAATTTATATTTTACTGGACAATTAACAGTTCCTGGTCCTGGAGTTCCTCCAGCATTAATTTCAGGTAAATTAGTATCCGATTTAATAGAAAAATATCAATAAGTATGAAGTCTCTATTTGACAAAGTTTCTAATGAATGTAGTGTAAAAGTAACTAAAGCTTACAGTACTTCTTTTTCGAGTGCTGTAAAAATGCTTGCACCTTGCATTAGACAAGATATATATAACATTTACGGTTTTGTTCGCTTTGCTGATGAAATTGTAGATTCGTTTCATGAGTATGACAAAGAATTTTTATTTGCTAAATTTGAACAAGATTTAGCTGATGCACTTCAACATAAAATAAGTTTAAATCCGATTTTGAATTCATTTCAACATACTGTGAATATGCATAATATTCCACAAGAAATGATTGATGCTTTTATGAAAAGTATGAAATTAGATTTAACTAAAAGCGAATACACAACTACAGAAGAATATAACGAATATATTTATGGCTCTGCGGATGTAGTTGGGTTAATGTGTTTGAAAGTTTTTGTAAAAGGGAACGATGAAAAGTACAATGAACTAAAAGATTCTGCAATGCGATTAGGTTCAGCGTTTCAAAAGGTAAATTTCTTAAGAGATTTAAAAGCTGATTTTGAAGATTTAAGCAGAACCTATTTTCCAAATACAGATTTGAATCATTTAGATGAAAAATCGAAACAAGAAATTATTGACGACATCGAAAGTGATTTTGAAGCCGCTTATGAAGGAATTAAAAACTTACCTTTGGAAGCGAAATTCGGAGTTTATACT
>NZ_CAXBFR010000025.1:0-28718 GCF_963975005.1 uncultured Flavobacterium sp. | reverse complement strand
TATGATGTTAATCAAGCCTTTTATAATCCAGCAACTATTAATCCACAAATGGATAATCATTTGTCAGCTAATTATGGTAATTATTTTGGAGAAGTAACTTATGGAACTGCAGCTTATGCTTATACATATGATAGACATGTGCAAACGTTTCATGCAGGTGTAAATTATATCAACTACGGTAATTTTGAAGGAAGAGACGAGCTAGGTAACATAACAGGAGAATTCACTGGAAGTGAAATAGCTTTATCGTTTGGTTATGCACAAAATATTCCTTGGACCGATTTTTATGTTGGCGCTAATGCAAAAATGATTTCTTCTAGTTTAGAAACCTATAGTTCATTTGGTGTTGCAGCTGATTTCGGAATTTTATACATTGATGAACCTAACGATATTAATTATGGTTTAGCCATTAGAAATGTGGGAGTTCAAATTAAGCCCTTTGCAGATACAAACGAAAAATTACCTTTAGCCATAGATTTTGGAGTTTCACAATTGATGGAAAATGTGCCAATTCGTTGGCATTTTACGATGGAAAATCTACAACAATGGCAAATTGCATTTTCGAATCCAAATAGAGCAGAAGGTTCACTTGATGGCTCAGTGCAAGAAGAAAAAGTTTCGTTTTTAAACAATGCAATGCGTCACATGATAATGGGAGCAGAGTTGTTTCCAGATAAAGGATTCAGTATTCGTTTGGGATATAATTTTAGAAGAGCAGAAGAATTACGAATAGTAGACCAACGAAATTTTTCTGGAATTTCAGCTGGTTTTGGAATTCGATTTGGAAAAGTTCGATTCGATTATTCGTATTCAAGATATACTGTAGCTGCAAATACGAGCTTATTTGGAATGATGATTAATTTACAATAAAATATATTTAAGAGTTTGAAAAAAATTACAATTGCCATAGACGGATTTTCGTCAACCGGAAAAAGTACATTAGCCAAACAATTGGCAAAGCATTTAGGTTATGTTTATGTAGACACAGGTGCTATGTATCGTGCCGTGACTTTTTATGCCATGCAAAATGCTTATGTTTCAGAAGATCATTTAGATAAAGAATCCCTTATAAAAGCGTTGCCAACTATAGATTTACAATTTCATTTTAACGAAAAGCTTGGTTTTGCTGAAATGTATTTGAATGGAACAAACGTTGAAAATGAAATTAGAACACTTGATGTTTCACGTTGTGTAAGCCAAGTAGCGGAAGTTTCAGAAGTTCGTGCAAAATTAGTGGCTTCTCAACAAAATATGGGAAAAAACAAAGCCATTGTTATGGATGGAAGAGATATTGGAACTGTAGTTTTTCCTGATGCTGAATTGAAAATCTTCATGAATTCAAGCGCACAAACGCGTGCCGAAAGACGTTACAACGAATTAATCGAAAAAGGCCAACACGTTACTTACGATGAAGTTTTAGAAAACGTACAAGAACGCGATTATATTGATACACACAGAGAGGATTCTCCTTTAGTAAAAGCAGATGATGCCATTGAAATAAATAACTCTACTTTAAACAAAGAAGAACAATTTGATTTAGTTTTGAAGTTGGTGGAAGAGAGGGTTTAAGTTGACTTAATTGTTGTTATAATACTTTCCAATTAAATACATATTTTCTAAAGTATATTCGTTTTCATTTATTTTATCAACTAACTCTTGATTCTCAATTAGTATTTCACTCAATTTTTTTTTGTAATTTAAAGAATGAATATGGCTAATTTCATTATCTTTAATTATATAGTAGTTTAGAGTTCCTAATGGAAAGTTCTTTGAATCACTATTTATTATTAATTTATAAATTTTAATATTGCCACTAGATACGAGTCTGAGATAATCATTCTCATCAATCAAAAATATTTTGTTAGGTATCTTTAAGTAATTATAAATACTATTATTAAAACGATATTCTAATACTTCATTTTTTTCAATCTTAATTTTAACATTGTTTTCTGTTACTAAATATAGTTTTCCAATTAATGGCTTATTAATTGTGCCAAAAAGAGTGTCTGATTTAGTAGTAATAACATAATCTGTTAATTTGTCTTCAATATTAATGTAATCTTTATTGAATTTAGTTTCAATTAGATTGTCTTGTTTATTTTCTTCTTTAGAAGTGGTGTCGTATATTCCATCACTATTATCTCTTTTCTGATAAGTATATATTTTGTCATTATATCTTAAGGATTTACTTCTTTTTAATTTGTGACTAATTGATTTTAAACCTCCTTTTTTATATTTTGCTTTTTTTTCAAATAGTACAAAATCATTATAGCCAATCCTTATTGTTCCGTATATTGTATCATTATTTTTGGTAACCATATAATCTAAATATTCGTTTTGAGAATAAGAATAAACACTTGTAAAGATTAGAAAGAATGAAAGTAGTTTTTGTTTTGTAGTCATCATATTTAACTTGAATATATGCTAAGTTCTATTTTTAGTAAATATAAAACAATTTCAATAATAGTATCTATTAAATTTCTTTGTAAACGTATTGTTATATTATAAAAATTTATTACTTTTGCAAACCTTTTGGTAGAGATGAGTTTCCATTGGGTATCAATAATTTACAAAAATCACTTCTGCTGTTTTTAACTACATAAGAAACTCAATAGAAACACAGAATACAAATTTATTATCAGCATGTCTGAAACAACAAAAACACAAGAACAGTTTTTAGCAGATTTTAACTGGCACAATTATTCTGAAGGAATAGATGTCGTAGATCAAAAAAACTTACAAGAATTCGAAGATTTAGTAGCTAAAACGTTCATCGATACAAAAGATGACGAAGTAGTTGACGGAATTGTAGTTAGAATCACAGATAGAGACGCTATCGTTGATATCAACGCTAAATCGGAAGGTGTTATTTCATTAAACGAATTTCGTTACAACCCAGGTTTAAAAGTTGGGGACAAAGTAGAAGTATTAATCGACATCCGTGAGGACAAAACAGGTCAGTTAGTATTATCTCACAGAAAAGCAAGAACTATCAAAGCATGGGATAGAGTTATCTCTGCAAACGAAACTGGAGAAATTGTTAATGGTTTTGTTAAGTGTAGAACTAAAGGTGGTATGATTGTAGATGTCTTCGGAATTGAAGCATTCTTACCAGGTTCTCAAATTGATGTTAAGCCAATCCGTGACTACGATCAATATGTAAACAAAACTATGGAATTTAAAGTTGTGAAAATTAATCACGAATTTAAAAACGTAGTTGTATCTCACAAAGCGCTTATTGAAGCTGATATTGAGATTCAGAAAAAAGAAATCATCGGTCAATTAGAAAAAGGACAAGTATTAGAAGGTGTTGTTAAAAACATTACTTCTTATGGTGTGTTTATTGACTTAGGTGGAGTAGATGGATTAATTCACATTACTGACCTTTCTTGGTCTAGAATTAACCACCCATCTGAAGTTCTTGAATTAGATCAAAAATTAAACGTTGTAATCCTTGATTTCGATGATGAGAAAACAAGAATTCAATTAGGATTAAAACAATTAAACGCTCATCCTTGGGATGCTTTAGGTGCTGATTTAGCTATCGGTGATAAAGTTAAAGGTAAAGTTGTTGTTATTGCTGATTACGGAGCATTCGTAGAAGTTGCTGAAGGAGTTGAAGGACTTATTCACGTTTCTGAAATGTCTTGGTCAACACATTTACGTTCAGCACAAGATTTCATGAAAATCGGTGATGAAGTAGAAGCAGTTGTTTTAACTTTAGATAGAGATGACCGTAAAATGTCATTAGGTATCAAACAATTATCGCAAGATCCTTGGACTGATATTACTACTAAATTCCCAGTTGGTTCAACGCACACAGGTATTGTAAGAAACTTTACAAACTTTGGTGTATTTGTTGAATTAGAAGAAGGAATTGACGGTTTAGTATATATCTCTGATTTATCTTGGACTAAGAAAATCAAACATCCATCAGAATTTGTAAATGTTGGTGATAACTTAGAAGTTATTGTATTAGAATTAGATGTTGACGGACGTAAATTATCTTTAGGTCACAAACAAACTACTGCTAATCCTTGGGACAAATATGAAGATTCTTTCGCCGTAGGAACTATCCACAATGGTGAAATTGCTGAAATTGTTGACAAAGGAGCAACTGTAGAATTTGGTGATGATATCGTTGCTTTTATTCCAACACGTCATTTAGAAAAAGAAGACGGTAAAAAATTGAAAAAAGGGGAAACTGCTGATTTCAAAGTTATCGAATTCAATAAAGAATTTAAAAGAGTAGTTGCTTCACATACTGCAATCTTCCGCGAAGAAGAAGAAAAGCATGTAAAAGCTGCTGTTGAATCAAATTCTTCAAACAACAATGCTGAAAAATCTACATTAGGAGATATTGACGCATTAGCAGATTTAAAAGCTGCAATGGAGAAAAAAGAGAAAAAATAATTTTTCTTTTCCTTTATATATCAAAAGCCCTAATTTTTTAGGGCTTTTGTTTTTTTAAGCGTATTTTTGCAAAAAAAATAAACAATGAGTTTACGTTATAGATTGGCATTTTATTTATTCGGATTAATGATCGGAATTGTATTCGTATATTTCTTTATGACTAAAAAAGCAGAAGCAAGTGGGGTTAGTTTTTGTTATTTTCCTAATTGTAGGGTTTTAAAAGATCTTCGCTCAAAACCTCTTAAAATAGGAGATGAAGCAACTAAGAAATTCGATGAAAAATGGGTGACGTTAGATGACATAAAAATGAGTTTAGAACATGGAGAGGTAGACTTTTCTGAAAGTAATGAGTCTTTTGAAAACGGTAAATTATACATAGTTGAAGGCAAAACAATTGCAAATCAGAACATTATCATAGAAATGATTAGTTACGAAGATAAAGTCATTCTGAAAGACATAAAAAAAGAATAAATTTTAGTAAAAAACACTTGTAAAAAGCAAATTCTAATGTATATTTGCACTCGCAATACAGAACAAGTATAGTGAGATAAAATAGGGCGATTAGCTCAGCTGGTTCAGAGCACCTCGTTTACACCGAGGGGGTCGGGGGTTCGAACCCCTCATCGCCCACAAAAAAAAATCCACTTTATAAAGTGGATTTTTTTATTCTATCTTTTTTTTTATTCATCCCTTATTCAATACAGTGCAAGTAATCTATAAAATAAGAAGAAGGAGTAGATGTATCTTTAAGTAATTCTGAAGTCATTTTGTTTTTTAAAGCAATATCTTTCTTGTCAGCAACATAAATTATTCGCATTATGGAAATAGGAGATTTTTTTAAATCTTCATAATTATCTTTTACAAACAAAAAATAATTAGTTATAATTTTGATATTACTTTTAGAAGTAGCATCATAAGTTAATGAACTACAATTTTCTTGACTTGAATTGACTAGTGTAACAAATTTTCCGTTTTCTAATTGAAAAATTATTTTTGAATTTTTATCAAAACACAAGGCTGGAATAAACTCTGTACTTTTTTGAATTTGTTGTAAGCCAAGCATTGGAACTCCTTCTGAATTTAGTAACGAAAAGAAAATCATTTCTTTGTTATTTCCAAAAACTCTTTCATGTATTAAAACTTCAGATGTTTTTTTTATGTAGGTTGAATCTGTTTTTTCTTCAAAATCAATTTTACAATCTTTTTTTTGGGCAAATGAAAAGGTTGTAATTAATAAAAACAAGACTAAAATATAATTTTTCATAGGTATAATTTTGTACATATAAGTACGATTTTTTCGTTATTGAGATTTGTTGTAAAGAAAGCAAATATAGTACCACCATCTTTAATTTTAAACTTTTTTTTGATTTCTTCTACACTTAAAGGAAAGTTTCTAGTAGTGCAATTCATTTTTTGATTTTGAAATTGCTTCATAAATTCCTTTTGAAAGGGTAAAATCTGATCTATTTGAAAACTTCGACCTTGAAAGGCTATAATTTCATCTGAGGTGAATAAGTGTGAATGTTGGTGTAATTTATCTATTTTATAAAAATCTGAAATTGCATTCATGTTTCCAGATTTCATAATAGAACTGTAAGGTTCATATAAATATTTTTTTGGTAACGAATAGGAAACGTAATATTCTTTTCTATAAATAGTTTCAAAATGATTTATGGTTTCATTTTCAATGTTTACTGAAGAAATTATAACATCATCGTCAAATCCTTTTTTAATTTCCCAAAGCAATTCTTTAATTTCATTTTTAATAGCAACAATATGAATTTTCTTTACGAAGCTTAATTCATTCAAGCCAGAAGTTAAATCTAAAATTGGTGCTGTTTTAATGAGAATGTTATTGGAGTATTTAAAATAATCTTCCAATAATTCAGGTACATTTGGCAAACAATCATTTAATAGAAATACTTTTCCTTTTACATCATTTCTTCTTGATGGATCAATGTAAATCCAGTCATAAGTAGTGTTTAATTGCTCTAAAACAGCAAAACTATCACTTTGTAAGCAAGTAATGTTATTCTGGTTTAAAACAGTGTAATTATGCGAAACTACTTTAGATAATTCTTTATGCATCTCACAATGAAAAACTTTTTTAAAACGTTTTGCAAAATAGTAGTCATCAACCCCAAAACCACCAGTTAAATCAATAAGTTTTTCACCATTAATAAGAGATGCTTTATAATTGGCTGTACTTTCAGAAGAAGTTTGTTCTATAGAAATTTTAGCTGGATAAACAATGTTTTTAGTTTTAAACCAAGTTGGTAATTTATCTTTAGCTTTCTTTTTGGCAATAATTTGATTAATTAGTTGAGGATAATCAATTGTAGGAAAAGGATTTTTCTTTAAAGCCAATTCAGAAGTATTTGCCTCTAACATACTTTGGATAAAATCCTGAACTTCCTCTGATAATAAGATTGAAAAATCCAAAATTAATTACTTTTCGTTATCAATTTTACAAATGTATTTTCCGGAAAAAACTCTTTTGCAATTACTTTCAAAACAGTATACAATGGTACAGCTATTATCATTCCTGTAATTCCAAATAGATAACCTGTCATAAGAATAACTAAGAAAATTTGTAAGGGATGCGAATCAGTACTTTTTGAAAAAATAATTGGCTGACTAAAATTGTTGTCAATAAATTGAACTAACATAAATCCAATTACAACATATATGGTTGTTGGAATTATTTCTGTAGAAAAGTCTCCTTGAATGTTACTTATCATTGTTAATATAGCGGCTAAAACTGTACTAATTATAGGTCCAACATAAGGAATGATATTTAATATTGCACACAATAGCGCAATTATAAAGGCATTGTCAACACCAAATATTAATAAAACGACTAGGTATAAAATAAAAACGATAAACAATTGAAGCATTAAGCCAATGAAATATCTTGATAAAAGAGCATTACTTTTTCTAACTGAATCGACAATTTTTTCTTTGTTTGAATTTGGTAAAAGACTTTTAAAACTTTTAAAATAATAGGCTTTGTCTTTTAATAGAAAAAATGTGATAAAAATTACAGAAACTAAACCAACACTAAAATTACCTAAAACATTTATAATCCCGTTAATTAGGTTAGGTACAAAATTAAAATCTATACTTTTAACCATTGAAGAGCTGTCAAATACTTTTGAGAGATTAATGTTGTATTTTGAAAAGTAAGTAGTTAATTCATCTAGTATAGTGCTATAATTTTGTTTTAATGAATTAATATCTAATAAAGATAATTTATCAACTTGATTTATTATTAAGGGTACAAAAAGCAGAATAAAACCAACGAGAATTAAAATAAATATAAACAGAGTTGTGGCAACAGCTAAGGTGTTTTTGAATTTTAATTTTCCTTTTAAAAACTTTACAACTGGACTTGCTATTAAAGTAAAAACAATAGAAATTATCAAATAAACAATAACTGTAGATACTTGGTAAATTATATAAAGACTTAATGCAACAAGTATTAATATGCCTATTGCTCTTAAAATTCCGTTAGCTAATGATTTTGATGTCATACGGCTAAATTAAAAAAAACTCGCTATAAAATAACGAGTTTTTAAATTTAATTTTAAACTTATAATAATTAAGGTTGAGCAAAAGAATTTCTTGCACCACCAGTAGAGAAAATAGTTAGCATTCTACTTTTTTGGCCGTTTGAAAACATATACATACATGCATCATCCGTATAATCCATATAATTCATTGTCATTTCTACAGGAGTTCCTGAACAAGTTGAATAATGAGGAAAAGAAGGACAACCATAATTTGCAGTATTGTGAGAAGGTGTATCATTTACTAAATCACTTCCACAAGTTGCATCTCCCCAAATATGTCTTAAGTTCATCCAATGACCAACTTCATGAGTTGCAGTTCTACCTAAATTAAAAGGAGCAGAAGCAGATCCATTTGTTCCCATAGCATTATTATCTATTACAACTCCATCAGTCGCAGAAGAACCTCCAGGAAATTGAGCATAACCTAAAATTCCACCACTCATATTACATACCCAAAGGTTTAATTTTGTAGTAGGACTAGTAGGAGCGATTCCACCTCTATTTGATTTTTTCATAGAATCGTCAGTTTTCCAAGATACTTTAGTTGTACTTTTTCTAACAACAGCATCTAAAACAAAAGTTATTCCAACGTTTGCTTTAACTCCAGAAAATGTAGAAGGTACATTATTAAAATCTGAATTTGTTGCATTAAAGTCTTTATTCAATACATCGATTTGAGATTGAATTTGAGCTAAAGAAATATTCTCAGCTGTTGTTTTGTATAAAACATTAACAACAACAGGAATTTCAATTCTACCATTTACTAGTCTACCTTCTTTTATAGCTAATTCAGTAAATGATTCAATTTCATTCATTCTGTCAGCCAATTTTGGGTCTTCATTTAATTTGTTTAAAAGAACATCGTGTGAGGCACAACCTCTGTGTGCAACTTCGTTAGTTGCAGAAACTAAATCAGTAGAATCATTTTCTGTACAAGAAAACAATAACATCAATAAAGATGCTGATAAAATCAATTTTTTCATATAATAAAATTTGGTTTGTTAATATGGTACAATTTTAGTCAAAAAATTAACACAAAAACAAAAAGTTAATAAATATTATAAGAAATATTTAAAATATACGGGGAAACCGTAAATCATTATTAATTCTTGAAAACATAATTAATAATATTAGCTCCCATTTTAAAGGCTTTTTCTCTAACACTGTCTGGATCGTTGTGAACTTCTTTGTCTTCCCAACCATCACCTAAATCGCATTCAAATGTGTAAAGTAAAACTAATTTGTTTTCAATAAAAATGCCGAAAGCCTGTGGTTTTTTATTTTCATGTTCATGAATTTTTGGTAAACCATTTGAAAATAAATTAGGTCCTTGAAAAATCTCATGATTTGACGGAATTTCCTTTAAATCATTATTTGGGAATAATTTTTCTATTTCTTTTCTGATATATTCATCCATACCAAAATTATCATCAATATGTAAAAAACCACCTGAATTTAGATAGTTTCTAAGATTTTCTAAATCATTTGGACTAAAAACAACATTTCCGTGTCCTGTCATATGAACAAAGGGATAAGAAAATATTTCGGCACTTCCTACTTCAACAGTTGCTACTTTTGTATTTAATCTTGTGTTGATAGTTTGATTGCAATATTTTACTAAGTTTGGTAAAGAAGTTGGGTTTGCATACCAATCACCACCACCAGCATATTTAGCTAAAGCTATTTCTTGTGAGAAGCCAAAAATCCAAAATAATAAAAATCCAAAACTTAGTATTTTTTTCATCTATTCGTTAATTAAAGCTACAGTATGACAAGCAACAATACCTGCTGTTTCTGTTCGTAACCTAGTGTTTCCCAAAGATACAGGAATAAAATTATTTTTCAAGGCTAATGTAATTTCTTTAGGAGAAAAATCTCCTTCTGGTCCAATTAATACCAAAATATTTTGATTAGCTTGAATTCCATTTTTGAATAAATCTTTTTTATCTTCTTCACAATGAGCAATGAAGTTTAAAGAATTAGTTTCTTTACTAATAAAATCACTAAATGGAATAGGTTCATTGATTTTTGGTAAATAAAACTGATTAGATTGTTTCATCGCTGCTTGAATTATTTTTTCAGCTCTATCGATTTTAAATGTTTTTCTTTCAGAATGATCACAAAGAATTAGTGAGATTTCATCGATTCCAATTTCAGTTGCTTTTTCCAAAAACCATTCTAATCGATCATTCATTTTTGTTGGAGCAATAGCAATATGTAAATTATATTTTCTTGCCTCAAAAGCATCAATTTTAATGATTTTAACTTCACATTTTTTTTCTGATTCTAAGGTGATTTCAGAATGAAATAAATATCCTTTTCCATTGGTAATGTGAATAATATCACCACCTCTTTTTCTAAGAACTTTTATGATGTGTTTGCTTTCCTCTTTGTCAAATTGAAAGATAGTGTCTGTTGATTTTATATCAGAATTATAGAATAATTGCATTTGTTTAATTTAAAATTTAATTCGAGCTTTAGAAACTGTAGAGGCATCACTATATTTATTTTCTAGAAAGTTATAATAGCCAACTATACCTATCATGGCCGCATTATCAGTAGTATATTCAAATTTTGGTATGTAGGTTTTCCAACCGTATTTTAGTTCTCCTTCTTTCAGAGTTTGTCTAATGCCTGAATTTGCAGAAACACCACCACCAATGGCAATTTGTTTAATTCCTGTTTCTGCAACAGCCATTTTTAGTTTATCCATTAAGATATTTATAATTGTATGTTGAATAGAAGCACAAATGTCGGCTTTATTTTCTTCAATAAAGTTAGGATTTTCTGCTACACTTTTTTGAATGAAATATAGAATTTGTGTCTTTAAACCACTAAAACTAAAATTTAAACCATCTACTTTAGGTTTGGTAAATTTATAGGCTTTTAGATTTCCTTCTTTAGCAAATTTATCAATTAATGGTCCACCAGGATAAGGAAAACCTAATACTTTGGCACTTTTATCAAAAGCTTCTCCAACTGCATCATCCGTTGTTTCGCCAATAATTTCTAAATCAAAGAAACTATTGACTTTCACAATTTGTGTATGGCCACCACTAATTGTTAACGCTAAAAAAGGGAAAGTAGGTTTTTCAAATCCGTCTTCATCAATAAAATGAGCTAAAATATGAGCTTTCATATGGTTAACAGCAATTAACGGAATATCTAAAGCTAAACTCATTGATTTTGCAAATGAACCACCAACTAATAAGGAACCCATTAGTCCTGGACCTTGAGTAAATGCTATGCAACTCAAGTTTTCTTTAGTAATTCCAGCTTTTTTTAAGGCTATATCTACAACAGGTACAATGTTTTGTTGATGAGCTCTTGAGGCTAATTCTGGTACAACGCCACCAAATTCTTCATGAATCGGTTGCCCAGCTACAACATTTGATATAACTTTATCGTTAATTAATACAGCAGCTGATGTATCATCACAAGAACTTTCTATGGCTAATGTGTATATTGATTTATTTATCATAAAAGAGGCACGAAATTTGTTAATTAGTAAGAATATCTTTCAAAAATAGTTATTTTTGTTTCCGAAAGTTTAGTGTTAATTTTAAAGCACAAATTTAAAACATTTTTTTCGTATCAAAACATTTAAAAAAATAGTACTTCGTACCCTATTGGGTTTGTTGATTTTGTTACTCGTTTCGGGTATACTTTTGTCATTGCCTTTTGTGCAAACAAAACTAGGTCAATATGTTACGAATTCCTTAAACGAAGATTTTGGTACTAATTTATCTATTGAGAAAGTTGCTATAAGTCCTTTTGGAAATGTAAAGTTGAAAAACATTGTAGCAAAAGATAAAAAAAACGGTGACCTTTTTCAAATTGACAAGCTTCAAACGTCAATTCTTCAGGTTAGTAAATTAATAAATAATGGTCATCCTTATTTAAAAAATTTGATAGCTAATGGTTTACATTTTAACATCATACAATACAAAGGAGATAAAGAAACCAATCTAGATGATTTTATTGCTTCGTTTGATGATGGAAGTCCAAGTTCAGGAAAATTTAGAATGTTCGTTAATAATATGAAAATTAGCAATAGTTCGTTTTCCTACACAGATTATAATTTAGAAACGCCAAAACTACTCTATTTTACAAACTTAAATGGAGAACTTGATCAATTTGCAATTAAAGGAAGTGATGTTACAACTTCAATTAAATCATTAGCATTTAAAGACCATAGAGGTCTAGAAATCAAGAATTTAGCTTCAAAGTTTACTTATACTAAGACAAATATAATTTTAGATACATTAGCTTTAAAAACCGTAAATTCAAATTTTGAGGGTAACGTAAAGTTGTTATATAAAAGAGAAGATTTTAAAGATTTTAACAACAAAGTAGTTTTTGATGTTCAAATTGATAAAGCAACAATTTCGACCAATGATTTAAATTATTTTTATGATGAATTTGGTCCGAATAACACTTTTTATGTTGATACACATTTAAAAGGAACGCTGAATAACTTCACAACTAATGACTTAAGTCTAGTAGATAAATATGGTTCAGAAATTAGAGGAAATGTAACTTTTAAAAATTTATTGACTAAAAAAGAAAGGGAGTTCGAAATTTCTGGAAATTTTAATAAAATTTATTCTAGATATGATGATATTAAAAGTTTAATGCCAAGACTTTTAGGAGAAAGATTGCCATCATCTTTAGCACTTTTAGGTAGTTTTGACATAAACGGCACGATGGATTTGACTTATAATGATATTGATGCTGATGTTGTTATGTTGTCAGAACTAGGCTATTTGAAATCAAAATTATACATCAATAATTTAAATAATATCGACAAAGCTGAATATAATGGTAATGTCGTTTTAAATAGATTTGATATTGGAACCTTAATTGGTGAAAAAACCATAGGTAAAACAACACTAAATCTAGATGTTGATGGAAAAGGATTCACAAAAGAATATTTAGATACTAAAATTAATGGTTATGTTGAATCGCTAACTTATGATGGCTATACCTATCAAAAAATTGAAATTGACGGTAAATTAAAAATGCCTTATTTTCAAGGCTACTTTAATAGTAATGATAAAAATCTCAAAATGGATTTTAATGGCATTGTTGATTTGAGTTCAAAATCTAAAAACTATAATTTTAAAGCTAATATTGATTACGCAAATCTAAAAGCTTTAAATATTTATACAAAAGATAGTATATCAATTATTAAAGGGTTAGTAGATATTAATGCTACAGGAAATTCTATTGATGAAATTTATGGAACAGTAAACCTTAAGAATCTATATTATCAAAATAATAAGGATTTTTACTTTTTTGATGATTTTGTTTTAGAATCGTCTTTTGATATTAATAATGAAAGAACTATATCTGTAGAGTCACCTGATATTGTTAGTGGAAAAGTGGTTGGTAAGTTTAAATTCAATCAATTACAAAAATTATTAGAAAATGCAGCAGGTAGTTTATATGCTAATTACTCGCCTAATAAACTATTGCCAAATCAATATATGACTTTTGATTTTACGATTTATAATAAAATTATTGGAGCCATTTTGCCAAATGTTAAAGTTGGAGAAAATACCAGAGTGAAGGGTAAAATTATTTCAGATGAAGAATTGTTTACGCTTGATTTTAAATCACCTTCCGTATCAATTGACAAGAATAAATTTAGTGGAATTATCATTGATATTGATAATAAAAATCCATTATACAATGCCTATATTTCATTAGATAGTTTGCATACTGATTTTTATGACATATCAGAATTTAATCTAATTAATATTACTCAAAACGACACTTTATTCTTTAGAACAGAATTTAAAGGAGGAAAAGATAAAGAGGATAATTACGATTTGAATTTATACCACACAATTAATCAAGATAAAAACTCAGTAATTGGTTTTAAAAATTCTCAAATAAACTTTAAAAACAGTCTTTGGTATATAAATGAGGATGAAGATTCAAAAAACAAAATTGTATTTGATAAAAAGTTAGAAAATTTTGATTTTCAAAAACTATTATTTTCAAATAAGGATGAATCTTTTTCTTTTGAAGGTGTTATAAAAGGGAAGGATTATAAAGATTTAAATCTTAAGTTTAATAATGTTGACCTAGACAAAGTTACACCAGCATTAAACAACCTTACGTTCGCAGGTAGAATGAATGGAATGATTGATTTTAAACAAGATAAAGATATTTACAAACCTATTTCTGATGTTAGGATAGATAGTTTACAAATTAATAATTATGATATTGGAGATTTAAACCTTCAAATTACAAGTGATGAATATTTTAGAAAATTTAATGTAAATTCTACGATTACTAGAGATGGTTTTGAAAGTTTTTACACCAAAGGAAACATAGAAATTGTCAATAAAGAGGCTTTACTATCTTTAGATACAAAGGTTGAAGATTTTGACATTAAACCACTTGGTCCATTACTGAGTGCTGTCTTTTCAGACATGAGAGGTTTAGCAACAGGAAGAGCAAGTATTACAGGAAAAGCTAATGATCCAGAAATTGATGGAATTATTTATTTAGACAATGCAGGTATGAATGTACCTTATTTAAATGTTGATTTCAATTTAGAAGATAGATCTAGGATTGATGTGACTGAAAATCAATTTTTATTTAGAAGTTTTGAAATTACAGATACAAAATATAATACTAAAGGAATAATTTCTGGAAATGTAAAACACAAAAATTTAGATAATTGGGTTTTAGATTTGAATTTATCATCAAGAAATATATTAGCCTTAGACACCAAAGAAAAAGAAGATGAATATTATTACGGCACTGCTTTCTTAAATGGAACAGCTTCTATAAACGGACCAGTTGAAGGTTTAAAAATCAAAGTTTCTGGAAAATCAGAAAGAGGAACCTCTATTAAAATTCCGGTACAAGACACCGAGAATTATGGAGAAGTATCTTATATCAATATCATTAAAGTTGGTGAAGAAAAAGTAATAAAAGAAAATATTAGAAATCTAGGAGGTTTAGATTTAGTATTAGATTTTGATATAACAAAGGATGCAGAAATTGAAGTTATTTTAAACCAAGATACTGGTCACTCTATGAAAGGTAGGGGTGAAGGAGGTATGTTTATGCATATAAATACCAACGGAGTTTTTACAATGGATGGTGATTATGTAATTTGGGACGGTGAATATAACTTTAAATATGGCGGAGTAATATCAAAAAAATTAGCCGTTAAAAAATATGGTAATATTGTTTGGCAAGGTGACCCAATGAATGCAATTTTAAATTTAGAAGCTGTTTATCATACCCAAACAAATCCATCAGTTTTGCTAGAATCTTCTTCTATATCGAATAGAAAAGTTGATACCGATGTAGTTATTAAAATTACAGGAAATTTACAAAACCCTGAAACAGACTTTAGTTTAGAATATCCAAATGTAAGTTCTGTTTATAAATCAGAAATTTTATATAAATTATCAGATAAAGATACGCGTCAACAGCAAGCACTATCTGTTTTAGCGGGTGGAACTTATTTTGCACAAGGAGCAGTTGCCAGCGATTATTACTCCAATGCATTGACTGAAACAGCCAGTAGTTTGTTACAAGATATTATTTCAAATGAAGATGATAAAATAAAAGTTGGTTTAGGTTATACAACAGGTTCACGAATAAATAATATTTCAGATCAAGTTGGTGTAAATTTAAGCTCTCAAATTAATGATAAACTTTCTATTAACGGAAAAGTTGGGGTACCTGTCGGTGGAATTAGTCAGTCTGGTGTAGTCGGAAATGTTGAGTTGCAATATCAATTAAATGAAGATAATACTTTGCGTGCAAGAGCATTTAATAAAGAAAACGATATTAGTTACATTGGTCAAGGAATTGGCTATACCCAAGGAATTGGATTGTCATATAATGTTGATTTTGATAATATTTCTGAATTGTGGAGAAAAGTATTTGCCCCTAATACTTTAAAAGCAAAAGATGAAAAAAATCCTTACGATGAAAATCCTCCTGATTCTGATTTAGATCCAGAATATATTAATATTACTGTACAAGACAAGAATAAAAAGAAGGAGCAAGAAAAAGAAGAAACGGCTCCAGAGATTGAATAATTCTCATTATTCTGCTTTTTTTTTCTAAAAAGCATATTTAATTCAGGTGTTTTGAATTGAATTCTCAAGAAACTTATCAACGAAAACGTTTGAAAATATGAGTAATTATTATATTTTTTCTAAAAACATTGAATAAAAATTATAAATCAGCTAATTTTACCTTAAATAATAAAAATATGTCAAAAAGCATTACAAAAATCGGAGTTTTAACTTCTGGTGGAGATTCACCAGGAATGAATGCTGCTATTCGTTCTGTAGTTCGTACTTGTGCTTTTCATAATATCGAATGCATAGGTATTTATAGAGGTTACCAAGGAATGATTGAAGGGGACTTCAAAGAAATGGGACCACGTTCTGTAAATAATATTGTAAACAAAGGAGGTACCGTATTAAAATCGGCTCGTTCAATTGAATTTAGAACACCTGAGGGTAGAAAAAAAGCCTACGAGAAACTTACAGAAGCTGGAATTGATGCTTTTGTTGTAATTGGTGGTGATGGATCTTTTACTGGAGCCGAAATTTTTAATAATGAATATAATTTTCCAGTAATGGGAATTCCAGGAACTATAGATAACGATATTTTTGGAACAAGCCATACATTAGGATATGACACCGCTTTAAACACAGTTGTAGAAGTAATAGATAAAATTAGAGATACGGCCAGTTCACACAACAGACTTTTCTTCGTTGAAGTTATGGGTCGTGATGCTGGACATATTGCATTAAATGCTGGAATTGGAGCAGGAGCAGAGGAAATTCTTATTCCTGAAGAAGATTTAGGTTTAGAACGTTTGTTAGAATCTTTAAGAAAAAGTAAAGCTTCAGGAAAATCGTCAAGTATCGTTGTCGTTTCTGAAGGTGATAAAATAGGAAAAAGCGTTTTTGAATTAAAAGATTACGTGGAAGAACATATGCCAGAATATGATGTACGTGTATCTGTTTTAGGACATATGCAACGTGGTGGTGCTCCTTCATGCTTTGATAGAGTTTTAGCTTCAAGATTAGGAGTAAAAGCAGTTGAATCACTTTTAGAAGGAAAATCAAACTATATGGTTGGAATTTTAAAAGATGTTATTGAACTAACTCCATTAGAACAAGCGATTAAAGGTGAATCTGCTATTGATTTAGAATTAGTAAGAGTTTCTGACATCATGTCAATTTAAACACACACACAATAATAAAATAATAAACATAGTAAAAATGTCAAAAGTAAAATTAGGAATAAACGGTTTCGGTAGAATTGGTAGAATTGTATTTAGAGAATCAATGAACAGAGATAATGTAGAAGTAGTAGCAATTAATGATTTATTAGATGTAGATCATTTAGCTTACTTATTAAAATATGATTCAGTTCACGGTCGTTTTGCTGGAAAAGTAGAAGTTAAAGACGGAAAATTATATGTAAACGATAAATTCATTAGAGTTACAGCACAAAGAGATCCAAAATTAATCCAATGGGATGACAAAGATGTTGATGTTGATGTAGTTGCTGAATGTACAGGTATTTTTACAACATTAGAAACTGCTCAAGCTCATATTGATGGTGGTGCCAAAAAAGTAGTTATTTCGGCTCCTTCTGCAGATGCTCCAATGTTTGTAATGGGAGTAAATCATATGGAAGCAAAATCTTCTGATACAATTGTTTCAAATGCTTCTTGTACAACAAACTGTTTAGCTCCATTAGCAAAAGTAATTAATGATAATTTCGGAATTGTTGAAGGTTTAATGACAACTATTCACGCTACAACAGCAACTCAATTGACAGTTGATGGACCATCTCGTAAAGATTTCCGTGGTGGACGTTCTGCTTTATTAAATATGATTCCTTCTTCAACTGGAGCTGCAAAAGCGGTTGGAAAAGTAATTCCAGAATTAAACGGAAAATTAACAGGTATGTCAATGCGTGTTCCTACGGCTGATGTTTCTGCTGTTGATTTAACTGTAAAGTTAGCAAAAGAAACTTCTTATGAAGAGATTATGGCTGTTTTGAAAAAAGCTTCTGAAAATGAAATGAAAGGAATTTTAGGATATACAGAAGACGACGTTGTCTCTCAAGATTTCGTTTCTGATTCAAGAACTTCAATTGTAGATGCTAAAGCTGGAATTGGATTAAATTCAACTTTCTTCAAAATTATGTCATGGTATGATAATGAATATGGATATTCAAGTAAATTAATTGATTTATCAGTTCATATTTCAAATTTATAATATATTTGATGATTCGAAATTTCGATTATTTGATTAGTCAAAATTTTGTATGATCAAAAAAAAACAAAAAAAACATGAAATTACTCGTTGATAGTGGTTCTACAAAAGCGGATTGGATTGCAATTGATGACGATGGAAAAGTGCTTTTTACGACACAAACTTTAGGTTTAAATCCAGAAGTATTGAGTAAAGAACAAGTAATTAGTCGTTTAGAAGAAAAATTTGACATATCTCACAACAGAGACAAAGCTTCTAAACTATATTTTTATGGAGCTGGTTGCGGAACTGACAGAATGAAAGACTTTTTAACTAATGTTTTTCAAGAGTATTTCAAAAATGCTGATGTAACAGTTTACGAAGATACTTATGCTGCCGTTTATGCTACAACTCCAAAGGACGAAAAAGCAATTGTTTGTATCTTAGGAACAGGTTCTAATTGCAGTTTTTTTGACGGTAAATCATTACATCAAAAAGTACAATCTTTAGGTTATATAGCAATGGATGATGGCTCTGGCAATCGTTTTGGAAGACACTTATTAAGAGGTTTTTATTTTAATAAAATGCCTCCAAATATGGCAAAAGAGTTTGAAAAAGAGTTTAATGTTGATGCAGATTTTATAAAGAACAAGTTATACAAAGAACCTAATCCGAATGCTTATTTAGCTACGTTTGCTAAGTTTTTAATAAAGCATAAAGATGAAGAATTTTGCAAAAAAATAATTAAGAAGGAATTAAAGTCTTTTGTTAAAAATTATGTGATGCAATTTGAAAATCATAAAAATGTACCTGTTCATTTCGTAGGTTCAATAGCCTTTTATTTAAAGGATGAATTAGAAGCTATGCTCACAAAGTATGGCTATAAAATGGGTAATGCTTTGCGAAGACCAATTGATGGTTTAATTGCTTATCATTCTCTCAATAATTAAAAAAAAACCTGATTCAGATGAATCAGGTTTTTTTATACTTTTACACTATGAAAAACAAATATGAAATAGCTATAATTGCTCATGACGGAAAAAAAGCTGACATGGTACAATTTTTAAATAAGAACAAACACCTTCTAATTGAAGAAAACATAAAACTAATTGCAACTGGAACAACAGGTGGAAAAGTTGAATCTGTTGGCATAAAAGTAAAAAGAATGCTTTCTGGACCTTTAGGTGGTGATGCACAAATTGCCGCTAGAGTAGCAGAAGGTAAAACGAAAATGGTATTGTTTTTTAAAGATCCTAACTCAAGTCACCCTCACGAACCAGATATTTCTATGTTAATTCGTATTTGTGATGTACATAACGTGCCTTTAGCAACCAATGAAGCTTCTGCTCAAATGTTGTTGAATGCTTTGAGTATGGATTGATTAATTCCAATAGTTTATGATTTCATTGAAAGAATTTTCATCACCATTTTTTTCTAAATAAATATTATCCCAATAAATGGTGTTATTTATTTTTACGAAAACTTTATAATATCCAGAATTTAAACTGTTTATATCTAAAATTATATTTAGAGAATTAATGTCATTTAATTCTAATTGTGATTTATCCTGAATTTGACTTTCAGAATAAAGACTAGAATTTAAAACAGCACTAAAATCAGTTTGTTTATGGATTTTAACTGGATTTCCAGGAATAACCCAAACATCAGAAATAGAATCATTTGAAGCAATTGATAAAAAACCTGTAGATGAATTTGGATAAATAATAAATATATTATTAGTGTATATATTTGGGTTCCCTAATGTCAAAAAAGTATCATCTATTGTTTGTCGTAAAGTAAGACCAGTAACTAAATCTATTGAAGTATTACTAATTTTATTATCTGCATCATCTTTATTACATGAATTAAAAATGAGAACAATTGAAAGGAATAATATTTTTTTCATAATAATAATTTTATATTCATTATTTATTTAATATTTCTACTAAATTATTTTATATAGACAGCTAACAAATAGCTATAAGTACTTGTAA
Source organism: uncultured Flavobacterium sp. (assembly GCF_963975005.1). Classification (GTDB taxonomy): domain Bacteria; phylum Bacteroidota; class Bacteroidia; order Flavobacteriales; family Flavobacteriaceae; genus Flavobacterium. Next base: position 8,480 of record NZ_CAXBFR010000025.1, on the reverse strand, counting down.
ATATAAAAAAAATCCCATCAGAATAAACTGATAGGATTAAAATATTTTATATATAATAAATTATTTCTTCTTAGGCTTTCCGTTGTTAAATTTTACTTTTTCAACAATTTCTACTTTTTTTGGTTTGTCTTTATAAGATGGTTTCTTTTTAGAATCATATTTTGGTTTATCATCATATTTTGGCTTGTCGTCATACTTCTTTTTTGGAAAGTCTTTTGCATAAGGTTTTTTAGCTGCTGGTTTCTTAGTGGCAACTAATTTTTCACCTGTTTCTAAATCTATTTTAGAATTGGCAATTTTAAATAATTCTTCACTAGCATTTTTAGGATCTTCTTTTGTACCACGAAGTTTAATTACTAAACCGTTTAAAAAGTTACGTAGCAATTGGTCACCACATTCAATATAGCTAGGATGATCATCTTTTCTAAAAACGTTTCCTAATTCACCTTTAGAAATTCTAAAATCTACTAATTCTAAAATCTCAACTATTTGCTCGTCTCTTAATTGTAAAGCTACGCGCAGTTTCTTAAATATATCGTTATTTGTCATCTTCTTGTAATAATTTGATTCTAAATTCTCTTAAAAAAGCCAAAGATACGCTTTTGCAAATTCCTTTGCCCATAAATTTTCATTATGTTCTCCTTCTTTAACAATAATCATTTTAGTAAGATTTAAGCAATCGCAACGTTTATTTCTTATAATGTCTTCCATTTTTGTCATTTCTTCGACCATATTTTCACTTTCTTTATCGCCACACATAAAGTAAATCTTGGTGTTTATTTTTTTAGTTTTTTTGGTCAGTTCATAAATTTCATCAGAAAACCAAAAAGAAGGAGAGAAGCAGCCTACTTTTCCAAAGACTTTCGGATATTTCAATCCTGCATAAAAAGAAACTAAACCTCCAATTGAGCTTCCCATTATGGCAGTATTCATCTTATTGGATTTTGTACGATAGGTTTTATCTACATAAGGTTTCAAATCAGACACAATAAAATCTAAATAGGAATCGGCATTTCCACCACCATATTTCTCGTTTTTGTATGGAGTTAATTCATCAATTCTTTTATTATTTCCGTGTTCAATGCCTATTATAATTACGTTGGCTTTTAAACTATCTAAAGTTTCATCAACTTTCCATTCACCTGCATAAGAGGATTTTGCATCAAATAAATTTTGAGCATCATGCATATAAATTACAGGATATTTTTTGTTTGAAGTATCATAATTCAAAGGAAGATAAACCCAAATTTTTTTAATTGTATCTAATTGTGTTGCTTTAATTTCAAATGTTGAATAGCGATTTTGAGCCTGTATTTGAAAAGCGGAATAAAAAAATGTTATAAAAAATAGAAAATATTTTTGCATTTTTAATTATATTTGAATTTAAAATCTTTAATAAAAGTAGCATTTTGATGGAAACTTACCAAGAGAAAATTAGTTTATTGCAAGAAATGATTGCCTTCGCATTGATAGACGGACAATTACATGACAGAGAATATGACTTTATTGAAATGATTGCCCAAGAATTAGAAATTGATAAGGTAACCATGCTAAAACTTTACAATAAGAAAGAGCAAAAATTGATTATTAAGGATGAAATCAGTCGAATTTGTCAATTTTACAGATTAGCTTTATTAATGCATGTTGATGGTGTTTTACACGAAAGTGAAACCAAAAAAATCAACGAAATTGGTATTAATATGGGATTGAATCCTTATGCTATGAAACGTGTACTTCATTTAATGAAAAAATCTCCAACAAGAATGATTGATGGAGATGTTCTGATTGCTGCATTTCATGAGCAGTTGAATTAGTAATTAAAAAACTAATTAAATTTTTCTTTATGTTTTCTAATGTATTCCACAATTAAAGCTACAATATCTTCTTCTTGTTCTTCATCAAAAAATAATTCATCTAAATCTTCCCAACCCGAAAAAACCATTTCATCCATTTTGGCTAACTGCTTATTTCTTTCGTCTAATTTATCATTATATTCATCATTAGGAAATAAACCCAAAGCTTTTTCAATTAATAAGGCTGTTTTTGGTGCATTTATAGCTTTGTAGGCATTTTTGATTTCCAAAGCAAAGTTTCCGGCTTCTGTACAAAAAAAGTTATTGAAACCACCTTCATTCATAGCTGCTTCGAACACATCTATGTAAACAAAATTACGTTCGTAATCGTTTAGTAAAGTAAAATCATCTGATTGTTCTTTCTTTTTATAAATGTTGGCTCCAACCGCTTCAATGATTTCGATTTCGTCTGTTAATTCTAGTATTTCGTTTATGTTATTCATATTGTTATTTTAATAATGTTCATTCCAAGTTGATATTTCTTTTAATAATTTCCATTTTCCGTTTTTCTTTTCAAAAAGTACTTTTTTTCCATTTGAACCATTTTTGAATCTAATATATGCTAAATTTAATTCTTTATTAAATGTTGGTTTTTCAATCATTAATAGTTCAGAGTCTATATTGAATCCATTTTTTACATTTTCAATTTGAATTTTTTTATCTATTGAAACTATACCCATCTGATCATCAAAGTATTTTTTATAATCAAATATTACGAACCCATAATTTGAAAGAAAATCTAAATTTAATTTTGGATTATTATTTAATTGATTTTTTATAAAAGTAGTATCTTTTGTATTTAATAAATCGGCTTTGTAATCAACCAATGAATTAAATTTTTTGTCTTCTAAATCCATATAAAAAAAATCTGTATCTCTAACCATTGGTGCAAAATTTGAAATCATTCGAATTTCATTTCTAAAATATCTTGTTTCTGTTGAGTCAGATAATATCTCATTTAGAAACTCAAGAATAAATTCATTTGAAACTTGTTTTACTTCAACCAATTCTTTTTTACTCTCTTTACAAGAAAAAAGCATTAAGAATAAAGTTAAAAGTAATAAGTTTTTCATTTTATTTTTATTGATATTGATTTTTGAAATTGAAATTTAAATCTTCTCTTGCAAAGCCTTAATCTCATCTCTTAATCTGGCAGCAACCATAAAATCTAAATCTTTAGCTGCTTTTTCCATAATTTTTCGCTTTTCACGAATTTTCTTTTCTATTTCTGGTTTGGATAAGTAGGCACTTTCTGGTTCAGCTGCTTTATATTCAATGTTTTCATAATATTGAGAGGATACTGAATTCTTATTCAAAGCGCTTCCTAAACTTTTATTCAAAGCCTTTGGTTCTAAGCCATGTTTAATGTTGTAAGCCATTTGTTTTTCTCTACGATAAGTAGTTTCATCCATCGTTTTTTGCATACTCTTGGTGATTTTATCAGCATACAAAATAGCTTTTCCGTTTATGTTTCTGGCTGCACGACCAACTGTTTGGGTTAACGATCTGTGACTTCTCAAAAAACCTTCTTTATCAGCATCTAAAATTGCTACAAGTGAAACTTCTGGTAAATCTAAACCTTCACGCAATAAATTCACACCAATTAAAACATCAAAAATTCCTTTTCGTAAATCTTGCATGATTTCAACACGTTCCAAAGTATCAACATCAGAGTGAATATAGCGACAACGAATCGCAACTTTTGTCAAGTATTTGGTCAATTCTTCAGCCATTCTTTTGGTTAAAGTAGTCACTAAAACACGTTCGTCTTTTTCACAACGCAATTGAATTTCCTCAATTAAATCATCAATTTGATTCAAACTAGGACGAACTTCAATAATTGGATCTAATAATCCTGTTGGACGAATAACTTGCTCTACATAAACACCTTCACATTTTTCTAATTCATAATCAGCCGGAGTTGCAGAAACATAAATAACTTGATTTTGTAACCCTTCAAATTCTTCAAACTTTAAAGGACGATTATCCATCGCTGCAGGTAATCTAAAACCATATTCAACCAAATTCTCTTTTCTACTTCTATCACCACCATACATAGCGTGAACTTGAGAAAGCGTTACGTGACTTTCATCCACAACCATTAAAAAATCATCTGGAAAATAATCTAACAAACAGAAAGGTCTTGTTCCAGGTAATCTTCCGTCTAAATAACGAGAATAATTTTCAATTCCAGAACAATAGCCTAATTCGCGAATCATTTCTAAGTCGAAATTGGTACGTTCTTCTAATCTTTTGGCTTCTAAATGTTTTCCAATTTCTTTGAAATATTCCACTTGTTTCACCATATCTTGTTGGATTTCCCAAATCGCACCATTAAGCACATCAGGTGAAGTCACAAACATATTGGCAGGATAAATATTCAGCTTTTCGTATTTTTCAATCACTTTTGCATCTCTTGCGTCAAAAGCTTCAATTTCTTCAATTTCATCCCCAAAAAAGTGAATTCTGAAAGGATCATCAGCATAGCTTGGAAAAACTTCAACAGTATCACCTTTAATTCTAAAGGTTCCTGGTGTAAATTCCATTTCCGTTCTAGAATATAAACTTTGCACTAATTGATGCAATAATTTAGTTCTAGAAATTACCTGATCTTTTTCAACCGTAACGATATTTTTTTGAAACTCAACCGGATTTCCGATTCCGTATAAACAAGAAACAGATGAAATCACAATAATATCTCTACGACCAGAAAGTAGGGCAGAAGTAGTGCTTAAACGCAGTTTTTCTAACTCTTCATTGATAGATAAATCTTTTTCAATATAAGTTCCAGTTACAGGAATAAAGGCTTCAGGTTGGTAATAATCGTAATAAGAAACGAAATATTGTACCGAATTTTCAGGGAAAAACTGTTTGAATTCTGAATACAATTGAGCGGCAAGCGTTTTGTTATGGGCTAAAACTAAAGTTGGTTTTTGTACTTCCTGGACAACATTAGCAACAGTAAACGTTTTACCAGAACCAGTTACTCCCAATAAAGTTTGATATTTTTCACCATTGATTATACCTTTTGAAAGTTTTTCAATAGCTTGAGGCTGATCACCAGTTGGTTTATAATCTGATACGACTTTAAACTTCATATATTTACTTTAGTTTTAAAGATGTAAAGTTACAAAATCAATCCCAACATTCCATCAAAAGTAGATCACCAGATTTATGTATGATTTTAACGATTCCATCTTCAGCAACATGATTACTGCTTCCTGTTTTGTAACCAATTGTTAACGATAAATTATCTAAAGGATAAAACAAGTTAGTTGAATGAATATCAATTACTTCACCAATTGGAATTAAAGATATAACACTGTCTTTTGTATACCATTTTTCAAAGCTCGAAGACAGTAAAAATATTTTGGAATGATCATCTAAAATTACAATTTTTAGTAAATTTCTATACCGAACTATGTTTGTAATATTTGTTATTGTATGATCTGCTCTTTTTCCAGTTGCCCAAATGACATTTACAGCTGGAATTTTTCGTTCAATTAAATAATCAAAGGCTTTTTCTAAATCTGTTTTGTCTTGGTTTGGTGTATGAACTATTTCTATTGGATATTGACTTTCTTTATAGAAATTTGCATCAAAACCTCTATCAAAATCACCTAATAAAACATCGATTTTTATGCCTAATTCTAAAACACGTTCAATAGCAGAATCTAATACAATTACTAAAGGAGACCATTCTAATAGTTGGCCTAGTAATTCTTCATTACAAGCTGCACCATTTGCTATAATTAAAGCTGGTTCTTGATCATCGCGAACAATATGGTGTGAAGACATGTAATTTAAGATTTTAAAATTTATTCGATAAAATAGGTTTTAGTCTCAATTTCTGAAAGACTAAAATAACCGAAGGCAAAGTTATCAGGATTTGTTTGATTTACAAAATTTCCTCTTACAGTAGCTGGTGGCGTACTAAAAGGACTTCCTCCATTTCCACCGGCAATTCCTAATAATACATTTAAATAATTATAATATCGTTCTGAAATTCCATGCAATGTAAAAGTAAGTTCGTCTCCGGGAACCATATTGTCATTGCTATACAATCCAAACATTTGATTCCCTTGAAAAAACTGATCATTAATTACATCATATTCAGGTAATAAATTAAAATTGGAATTAAATTGTACTAAATAAAAGTTATCAGTTGTTCCATCATCTTGAAAAAAGTATTTTACTTCAATTTCATCACCTAAAAAACCACCCTCATTATTTTGTTCTACCGAATCAATTATCGGAACAGCTAGTAAGGTTTCTGTTGCTTTATAAACTTCGTCATCTACAATAATAGTAATCTCATATTTTTCACCAATAACAGGTATAAAATTATTACAATTATAATCATTGGAACTTGAATTATATAAAAAACTAAAAGTATTAGTACTACTTGATATTGTTATATTTGCTCCAGAAACAATAGAGGGAGTTGCATTTGAAAAATATTCTGAAGATTTGGTAAGTTTAATTTTTTGTTGACTGCCATTTGTTCCTTTTTTCCATAGAATTGAAGCTTCAATAACTAATTTAGGCTTAGCAGTGTCTAAATTAACATCAACAACATCTTCACAGCTTATTAAGCTTAAAGCCATTACAATTAAAAGTATAAATAATGTAGCTATTTTATATATGAATTTAAACATGATTTAAAATTTAAAATTATACGTTACACTTGGAACTATTCCAAAAATAGACAAACGAACAGCTTCGTTATTTCCTGAATCTTGATTTTGTCTAAAACTTATAGAAGCTGCATTTTTTCTACTGTAAAGATTATAGATTCCAAAAACCCATTCCCCTTTTATTTTCTTTCCTGTATTATTTCTTGGGGTCATTGTGGCCGAAATATCTAAACGATGGTAAGTTGGTAAATTGTTACTATTTCTTTCGCTAAAACTTGGAACAGTTATCCCTAAATATTGGTATTGTCCATTTGGAAAAGTTACAGGCTGTCCAGTTTGTAAACTAAAAATACTACCAAAGCTCCATTTATCATTCAGTTGATACATTCCGGTTATAGATAAATTATGTGTTTTATCCCAACCTGTTTTGTACCAATTACCATTATTTATTCCGATTTCATCAGCAGTTCTTCCAGCTGTTTGTTGTTCTGAACGGGATAAAGTGTAAGAAACCCAACCACTTAATTTACCTTCATTTTTTTTAATTAGAACTTCTAAGCCATAAGCTCTTGATTTTCCTGCTAAAACAACCTGTTCAATAGCATTGTTTGCAATTAAATCTGCTCCATCTATATAATCTAATCTATTCTTTATGTCTTTATAAAAGGATTCAACTTCTAAAGTATATTTTCCATTTTCAAAATTTCTAAAGTAACCAATTGCATATTGGTCTAATATTTGAGGTTTTAGAAAATCATCACTTGGTGCCCAAACGTCTAATGGAGTAGGAGATTGTGTATTTGATATCAAATGCAAGTATTGACTCATTCTATTATAACTCATTTTAATAGATTGTTTATAATCGATAGAATACGATAATGCTAATCTTGGCTCAAGATTTCCAAAACTAGCAATAGTTTCATTCGATCCGTATTTTTTAGTTCCAATTGGAGTTGCTTTTTCGTAAATTTTTAAATCTGAATCATAATTTACAGCTTGATTGTTTTCATACACATTTATTTCTTGACTTCCCAATCTATAAAACATACTGTATCTTAAACCATAATTTATAGATAATTTTTCTGAAATAGTTTGTTCGGCATCAACATAAATAGCTGGTTCAAAGGCATATTTTTTATCTAATTGATCAGGATTTATTCCAGAATTTGAATCTGTTGGCTCAATTTTACCTGGATTAAAGTCGTAATAAACGGTATTGATTCCGTACGTTAATTTTGTTTTGTCTGTCAAATAATGTTTAAAATCATATTTGAAATTGTAATTTTTGATTCCGCTATCCCAATTAAATCCAATAAAATCAAGGGTTAAACCATAATAATAATCACTATAAATTAAGGAGGCATTTGAAAACAACTTATCAGAAAAAAGATGATTCCAACGGAAGTTTAAAACACTATTACCATAAGTATTTACAAAGCTTTTATTCAAGCTAAAAACATCTCGTCCAAAATAACCCGAAAGGTATAAGTTATTGTTATCGTTTACTTTATAACTTAATTTTGTATTCAAATCATAAAAATAAGCTGAATTTTGATTGTCAGTAAGTTTTAAAAATAAATGAGCATAAGAACTTCTTCCACTAACTAAAAAAGAACCTTTGTCTTTAACGATTGGTCCTTCTGCCAAAATTCGACTTGATATTAGACCAATTCCACCATTAACATGAAACTCTTTGCTATTACCTTCTTTTTGATAAATATCTAAGACAGAAGCTACTCTTCCTCCAAAACGAGCTGGAATTCCACCTTTATATAATTTTAAATCTTTAATAGCATCAGCATTAAATACCGAAAAGAAGCCAAATAAATGCGAGGAGTTATAAATTGTAGCTTCGTCTAAAAGTATCAAATTTTGATCTACTGCACCACCACGTACATTAAAACCTGATTGTCCTTCACCAGCATTTGTAACACCTGGTAAGGTCAAAATAGATTTCAAAATATCAACTTCACCCAAAATTACGGGCATT
>NZ_CAXBFR010000024.1:0-29183 GCF_963975005.1 uncultured Flavobacterium sp. | reverse complement strand
TAAATATAGAAAATTATGTTTCCATTACACAGAAGTAGAAGATTAAGAGTAAATGAATCTATAAGAAGTTTAGTTCGTGAGACAAGTTTAAGTCCAGCTGACTTTATGTTTCCCATGTTTATTGCGGAAGGAGAAAATGTAAAAATTGAAATTCCTTCGATGCCAGGAATATTTCGTCGTTCTATCGACTTAACCGTTGAAGAAGTTAAAGAATTATTCGATTTAGGAATAAGAGCAGTAAATATCTATGTAAAAGTAGATGAATCTTTAAAAGACAATACTGGAAAAGAGGCTTGGAATGATAATGGACTAATGCAAAAAGCCATAAAAGCTATCAAAAAAGCTTGTCCGCAAATGATTGTGATGCCTGATGTTGCTCTTGATCCTTATTCAATTTATGGTCACGATGGAATTATTGAAAATGGTGATGTTGCCAATGATGCTACAAATGATGCATTAGTAAAAATGGCTGTTTCTCATGCAAAAGCTGGAGCCGATTTTGTGGCACCAAGCGATATGATGGACGGAAGAGTTTTACGTTTACGTCAAGGTTTAGACGCTGCAGGATTTCATAATGTTGGAATCATGAGTTATTCGGCTAAATATGCTTCTGCTTTTTATGGTCCTTTTCGCGATGCTTTAGATTCTGCTCCAAAAGATGCTGATGTTGAAGTGCCAAAAGACAAAAAAACCTATCAAATGGATTATGCTAATCGCATTGAAGCTATTAAAGAAGCTATTTGGGATGTGGAAGAAGGAGCGGATATGGTTATGGTAAAACCAGGAATTGCTTATTTAGATATTGTACGAGAGGTTAAAAATGCTGTCAATGTTCCGGTAACTGTATTTCATGTTTCTGGAGAATATGCAATGGTTAAAGCTGCTGCCGAAAGAGGTTGGTTAGACCACGACAAAACCATGATGGAACAATTAATGTGTATTAAAAGAGCAGGTGCAAGTTTGATTTCAACTTATTTTGCCAAAGAAGCTGCTATTCTATTAAATAAAAAATAATGAAAAAAGTATTTCTTTTTGTAATGTTACTATTTTCAATTATTGGTTTTTCTCAAAACGAATCAATAGAGGCTTTTCTTGAAAAATGGGAAAATTCAAAAACTTATATGGTTGATATTGCTAAAGCAATGCCTGAAGAAAGTTATAGTTATAAACCCACAGAAAGAGAAATGTCTTTTAGAGAACAATTGCTTCATATAAAAGGAAATATAGATTGGTTAGGCACAACTTATTTTACTGCTGAAAAATTTGATAAAAAGAAAGATGAAAAAACGTATTCCAAAGAAGAAATTATTTCAATGTTAGAAATGTCTTTTGATAAAGTTTATGAAGTCATAAAAAACACAAAACCAGAAAACTTAAAAGATGAAGTCGAATTTTTTGCTGGTCCTAAGACAAAGTTACAGATTCTAAATTTGCTTCAAGATCATGTTACACATCATCGTGGTCAATTGATTGTATATCTTAACTTAAATGAAATTAAACCTCCAAGTTATGTGGGTTGGTAGATTATTGTGTGACATTTATTACATCCTAAATTAAATAGATACCTTATATTTGATATAATTTTAAATTTTTTCAAAATGAAAACTTACGTTAAACATTTTTTTGCTCTACTAATTGTTTTATTTTTTGCAAGTTGTGGCGACAAAAAGCCAAAAGAAGATTTTGGCAAATCGGCCGAAGAAGTAACAACAGAAACTGCAGTTGAAGAAGTTGCGGAAAATCCTTTAGTGGCTGAAGGGAAAACTATTTTTGAAGGCAAAGGGACTTGCACCGCTTGTCATAAGCCAGATGTAAAAGTTATTGGGCCTAGTTTGGCAGACATTTCAAAAATCTACAAAGAACAAAATGCTAGTATTGTTTCTTTCTTAAAAGAGGAGGGCAAACCACTTGTTGATCCATCTCAATATGAGGTAATGAAAGCTAATTTTGCCATTACTAAAGCTATGAGTGATGATGAATTAAAAGCACTTGAAGCTTATGTTTTAAGTTATTAATTTATTCTATAACTAATTTGAAACCAACTCTTGGAATGTTTTCTATTCTAACGTTGGTTTCTTCTTTTATAATTTTTCGTAAACGCGAAATAAAAACATCTAAACTTCTTCCCATAAAATAATCATCTGTTCCCCAAAGTGCTGTTAAGATTTTTTCTCTTTTTAAAACTGAGTTAGGATTGTCTAAAAACAATTGCAATAAAGCAGCTTCTCTTTCGGTTAAAGTAATGTTTTTTTCGCTATTCTTAAGTTGATAATTTGCAGGTTCAAATTCAAACGAACCAAATTGGTAGGTTTTTATGTTTTTCTCAACTGATTTTTGACTTCTATTTAAAAATATTTCAATCTTTAATATCAATTCTTCAATAGAGTAGGGCTTTATTAAATAATCATCAGCACCTAATTTCAATCCTTTAATTCTGTCTTCTTTTAAAGTTTTTGCACTTAAGAAAATAATTGGTATTTCTTGATTCCGTTTTCTAATTTCAGTTGCAATCTCAAAACCATCCATGTCTGGAAGCATGATATCTAAAACGCATAAGTCAAAATCATCTTTGCAAAAAAGTTCAAAAGCTTCTTTTCCGTTGTTACAATGAATTACTTCAAAATGTTGTTCTAAATTATCAGCAGTTAAAAAAGCTAATGTTTCATCATCTTCTACATATAAAATTCGCTTCTTATCCATTTACATCTTGTTTGTTTATTAAAATCTTAACGGTTATTCCTTTATTTGGATTGTTCTTTAATGAAACTTTCCATTTATGTAAATCACAAATACGTTTTACATAGGAAAGGCCAATTCCAAATCCTTCAATATCTTTATTATCTTCTCGAGTTACTCTATAAAATTTATCAAAAATAAAAGGCAAATCTTTTAAGGGAATTCCGTTTCCATTATCAATAATACTTAACTCTAATTCGTTTTTAGTTTCCTTAGATTTGATAGTTATTTCGATATCTTTTCCAGAATATTTAACCGCATTATCTAAAATATTATATATTATATTGTATAAGTGAAATTCATCTGCATTTATACTATAGTTATTGTCTAATTCTATTTTAAATATATTTTCCTTTTGATATTTTAATTCAATATTTTCTTTTACTAATTCAATTGTTTTCGTCAAGTCAACATTTGTCTTTACTAATTCTATTTGATTGCTATCTGTTTTAGCAACGTATAAAATCTTTTCAATATGTTGATTTAATTTATTGCTTTGATTTATAATAATTTGAATATATTTTGACAATTTAGGATTGTCCTTGATTTCATTTTGAGTATTTGCAAAGTTTGAAGCAATTAAAATAGAGGACAAAGGCGTTTTAAATTCATGTGTCATATTATTGATGAAATCCTTTTGTAATTCTGTATATCTTTTTTGTTGCAACATCATAAAAACTGAATAAACATAGACAATTAATACAAAGAACAAGACAAAAGTAAAAATCCAATATTGTTGCAAATTGCCATAAAATGTTTTGTTTATATCCGGAAAACGAATGGCAAAATAATAAATTAAATCACTATTGGTTGAAAAACATTCTTCACATTTATCCGATGTTTTACCAGATGAAGAAACATAGTTACCATAAACCATTTTATCTGACCCACAATTATAAATAGCATATTCAAAATCTAAATCAATATTTACTTTTTGGAATTCTACCTTTAAATAATGTTCTAGTATTTTATTTTCGAAAACATCATTTACATTTACAATATAGTAATCATCTGAAACTTTTTGAATTTGTTTGTTAAACATTAAATTCGATTTGTTGTCAGAATATATGTGTTCAACAACATCTTGAAGCGCAAAAAATATTTTACTTTCCAGTTCTTTCTTTTCAAAGCGTAAAGCTTTATTTAGTAATAACAATTGCATAATGATTACGCCAACAATTGCTAGGAAGCCAATAAATATTACAATATTAAATCTTGTTAGTCTCATAATTGATGCTATATTAGCACATAATTGATATAAAAATTACATCATTAACAACTCATTAACAATCATTAAAAAGTGATTAACAAAAGCGCTGTAAAATATATTTAGTTTTGTAAAGGTAAAATAAAAACAAATTATTAAAACATATAATTATGAAAACAATTAAATTAACATTAGTAGCATTATTTATCTCTGCTGCATCTTTTGCTCAAACTCCAGAAATGAAAACTGCAAATACTGTTACAAAACAAGTTGCATCTGAACTTAAGTGGGAAAACGATATGCATGATTTTGGGACATTATCTCAAGGTAAACCAGCAACGTATGAATTTACTTTCACTAATACTACTAAAGAAACTATTTTAATTACTAATGTAAGACCTTCTTGTGGTTGTACTGCTGCAAATTATACTAAAACTCCAATTAAACCAGGAGAAAAAGGAATGGTTGCTGCAACATATAATGCATCTGCTGCTGGAGCTTTCACAAAATCAATAACAGTTACGACTAGTGATTCTGAATTACCAAAATCATTAACTATTAAAGGTAAAGTTGACGCTGCACCTGCTGTTGAAGAAATCAAAACAGTTTTAAACTAAAAATACAACAACTTTTTATTATTCATCTTTTAAAAGGAAAAAACCATCAGTGCAAACTGGTGGTTTTTTGTTATGTATAATTTTTAATTAATGATAAACAAACAAATATACAAATACACAAACAAAAACGTTGAGTCTTATAATTTAAACTAATAAAGAACTTAGATATTTTATATGTAAGTTTTCTGTGGATTAGAAATAAGGTAACTCTTAATGAATTCAATATGGACAAAGTATTTTACTTTATAGGATAACAAAAGAGTATCTATAATTTTTAAATTATGTGAATATAGAATAATTTAGATCTTTCAATAAAAGCTTTAGTTATTGATTAATTTAGAGGCTCCTTTAGTTAACTTTTTTAGTAATAAGAAAGAAGTCACCTTAAATCCGAATATTAATATCACATTAAAACAGCAAATTATCTTACTAAAAAACTCCTTAGAAATTAATCTAAGGAGTTTTTTTTTAGTATAAATTCATACTTATTAACCACCTATTTCTTCAATAGTTTTAGTGTGATTTTTTCTATTCTTGATTCTGTTTTTAACTCTGTTTACCAAGTAAAATAGTACTGGCACAACAATTAATGTTAGGAATGTAGCGAAGATTAACCCGTAGATTACGGTCCAAGCTAATGGTCCCCAGAAAATAACGTTATCACCACCCATATAAACATGTGGATTACCTGTAGCAAACAAGCTAAAGAAATCAATGTTGAAACCAATTGCTAATGGAATTAACCCCAAAACAGTTGTTATTGCAGTTAATAACACAGGTCTTAAACGCGCTTTTCCACCTTTTACAATAGCTTCAAAAACATGTTCGTTACTTAATAGTTCTTTTTTATCAACGTCTAATTCCTCTCTTTTTCGAGCAATTAATAAATCGGTATAATCGAGTAGTACAACACCATTGTTTACAACGATTCCGGCTAATGATATAATTCCCATCATGGTCATCATAATTACAAAGGGTTTTCCTGTAATCATTAATCCTAAGAATACACCAATAAAACTCAAGAATACAGCCACCATAATAATTGCTGGTCTTGAAACCGAATTAAATTGGAAAATTAAGATTAAGAAAATCAAGAATAGACCAGTAAATAAAGCTCCCATTAAGAAAGTCATTTGTTTTCCTTGTTCTTCTAATTGTCCTGTGTAATCAAATTTTACTGTTTTTGGAGCATCAAACGACGCCATTTCTGCCTGAATTTGAGCTACAGCAGCACCAGCATCCGTAAATCCGGGTGCCAAAGCTGAATATAAAACTACAACTCTACCTGAATGTTTGTGTTTAATAGCACTAAATGAAGAAGCATTCTTTTGACTAGCAACTGTAGAAACCGGAATTTCTTTAATTTGTCCAGAAGCCATATCTCTAAACGTAATGTTTTGATTAAAAAGTGCACTTTTATTATATCTGTTTTCTTCGTTAAAGCGAACATAGATATCATAGTCTTCGCCATCATTTTTATAAATACCAGCTTTTTCCCCAAAAATAGAGCGACGCAATTGGTTTCCAACTTGACCAGCTGAAACGCCTAATTCACCAGCTTTCTCTCTATCAACCACAACTCTCATTGCAGGTTTGTCTTTGTTTACATCTACTTTTAATTCATCAATACCCGGAATGTTTTTTGTATTTAAAAAATCTTTCATTCGCTCAGCAGTAGTGATTAATTCTGTATAATCTTCTCCTTTAATTTCTATATTGATAGGATAACCTGCAGGTGGACCAACAGCATCTTTTTCAACAGAAATAGAAACTCCAGGATAAATGTCTTTTAACGAAGCTTGAATTTTTTTACGTAAATCTTCAGAATCTCTACCATCACGAAATTTGAATTCTTTCATAGAGATTGTTATTTTACCTTTGTGAGGCATTTCTGCAGAAGAACCACCATCTGTTTGAGGATTTCCGGCACCTTCACCTACTTGAGCAACTCCATTTTCTACTAAATAATTTTGTTTTTTACCCTCTTCATCTGTATAAACGAAATTTTTATCATCTAAAACCGTAAAGACACGTTTTTCAATTGATTTTGTAATTTCATTCGTTTTTTTAATATCAGTTCCTTGAGGATATTCGATATAAACTATAATTTGATTTGGTGTGTTGTCTGGGAAAAATTCAACTTTAGTTCTTCCACTTCCTACGCTCCATCCAAAATACAACATTAGAACGGCAAAGAACATTACTACCATTGCGACAATTGTGATAACTGGTTTTCTTCCAGATAAAAAATAACGTAATGTGTTTTCGTAAAAGTTTTCTAATCGAGTTAATAAATTATGTTGAAATGAAGTGGTTAAGTCTTTTATCACATATTTATACAACCAAAACATAAGAGCAGTAAAGATCATCAATGAACCAAAAGCTTTTATTGGCCCACCAAAAAGCAGAATTAGTGTTCCAATTCCTCCTAAAATAATAGATAAGCTAATTAACTGTTTTCTTGAAACTACTTTCTCATTAATATCCATGAATTGAGAAACCATAACGGAATTGAAAAAGATAGCCACAAATAATGAAGAACCTAAAACAACTGATAAAGTTATGGGAAAATATATCATAAATTGGCCCATTGTTCCTGGCCACAGACCTAGTGGTACAAAGGCAGCCACAGTTGTAGCTGTAGAAATGATAATTGGTAAAGCAATTTCGCCAATTCCTTCTTTAGCAGCTTGGATGCGACTCATTCCTTCTTCTTCCATTAAACGGTAGACGTTTTCGACGACGACAATACCATTATCCACTAGCATTCCTAGTCCCATAATTAATCCGAAAAGAATCATCGTATTCATAGTGTATCCTAAAGCATCTAGAATCATAAACGACATAAACATCGACATTGGAATGGCAAATCCTACGAAAAGCGCATTTCTAAACCCAAGGAAAAACATCAAAACACCAACAACTAAAATAATTCCGAAAATAATGTTATTTACTAAATCATCGACTTGATTTAAAGTTCGTGATGATTGATCATTAGTTACAGAAATTGTTAAATCTTTTGGGAAGTGATTTAATTTTGCATCTTCTAAAAGAACTTTAATTTTTTCAGTAGCTTCAATCATGTTTTTACCAGCACGTTTTTTCACGTCAAGCATCACTACACTTGTTCCAAATTCTCTAGCATAGGTTGTTTTATCAACTTCTTTAAAGGTCACTTTTGCAATATCTTTCAGATAAACGGCACCACCTTGTGTTTTAACCACAAAATTTTCTAAATCTGACGGATTTTCAACTTCACCTAAAATTCTAATAGTTCTTCTTTGATCGTTTGCGATAAGATTACCAGCAGACATAGTTACGTTTCCGTTTCTAACGGCATTAATAACATCATCAAAACTCACTTTTGAAGCCATCATTTTGTAGATGTCTACGGCAACTTCTACTTCCTTTTCTTGTGCACCACGAATATCTACTTGTTTAATTTCTGATAATGCTTCAATTTGGTCTTCTAAATATTCACCAAACACTTTTAACTGCCCAATTGGATAATCTCCTTGAATATTTATGTTAAGAATCGGAACTTCTTCAGAAATATTAAGGTCAAAAACATTAGGTTCTACTTTAGCACCATTGAAGGTTGGCCAATCTTCACCACCTGTTTTGGTATCAATTTTATCTTTTATTTTTTGTTTTGCAGCTTCAACTGTAATTTTTTCGTCGAATTCAACAGTGATAATTCCATAATCCTCTTGAGAAGTAGAAAGAACTTTTACGACGTTACTTACGTTTTTGATTTCTTCTTCTAAAGGATCAATAATTAAACGTTCAATATCTTCTGCAGTATTTCCTGGATAAACCGTACTGATGTATATTTTAGTTTCTTTAATTTCAGGAAAATCTTCCCTTGGCATACTGTAATAAGCGGATAATCCTAAAAATAAGATAATCACCATCATTACATAAACCGTCATCTTGTTTTCAATAGCCCAAGACGAAAGTTTAAATTCGTTATTGTTTTGAGTACTCATAATTTCTTTTCTGCTTATTTAATTATTGATACTTTTTGTCCATCTTTAACACTACGTGCACCTTCTTTGATGATTAAATCACCATCTTTAATTCCTTCAACAATTTCTACTAATTCACCTTGCGATAAACCAACTTTTACAATAACTCTTTTTGCAATAGCATTTCCATTTTTATCTGGATTTTGAGCTATGTATAAGAATTGTTCTCCATCAGCATTTTCTGAAATAATACTTGTTGGAACCGTAATTGCTTTAGGATTTGAATAATCTTTTATCTGAATTTTTGAAGAAAGATTAGGTTTGATATTTCCACTTTTATTTGGCACAGCAATTTGGATCATAAAAGAACGATTTGCTGGATTGATATAGTTTCCTGCTTGAGTTATTTTTGTTGTAAATGTTTCACCTAAAACAGGGAAATCAACAATAACATCTGAACCTTTTTTTACTGTTTCGATATTTTTTTCTGGTACTTCAGCTTCAAGATACATATTTCCTAAACTTACAATTCTTAATATTGGTGAACCTGGGCCAACAACACTTCCTCTTTCCGAAGCAATTTCGTCAATTGTTCCAGAAAACGGTGCTCTTATTACTGTTTTAGATAATTGAGCTCTCATTTGAGCAACAGATTTTAACTGCGCATTATAATTTGTTTTAGCTTGAAGGTATTGAATTTCTGAACCAATTTTTTGATTCCAAAGATTTTGTTGTCTTTCAAAAGTAGTTTTTGCTAAAGCAGCCTGTGTCTCCATTTGTGCTAACTGAGAACTTAATCCACCATCATCAACTCTGGCAAGAGTTTGACCTTTGGCAACTTTTTGACCTTCTTTTACATAAAGTTGTTGTAAAATCCCACCAAATTCAGCATTTAACATCAAGTTTTCTTTGGTTTGAACATTTGCTTGTAATTCTACATAATGATTAAAAACAGTATCTTTTGCAGCTAATGTTGTAATAAGTGTTAGTTTTTCATTTGTGTCTTTTTTTCCAATTGCTTCATCTAATGATTCTAATTCTTTTCTTAAATCGTCTGATTTAGCTACAAGTTCTGTTCTTTTAGCACGCATTTCTTCAAGCGTTCCTTTTTCAATTACAGAGGCAGTTGAGTTTTTTTTATCACCACCACATGATATTAAAATAAGTGATGTTGCTATAATTAGGTATATTTTTTTCATTGTATTATTTGTTTATTAATTTGTCTAAAGCTGTTTTTTTATTGATAACATCAATCATAGATTGAAGATAATTTTGTTGTGCTGTGTAAAGTTGTCTTTGGGCTTCTGTAAATTCAAAACTAGTTGAGATTCCTTCTTTAAACTTAACTTGCTGTTTCTTTTCAATACGTTCTGCTAAATTTAAATTTGATTTTGAAGTTGCATATTGTTCAATACTATATTCATATTCGCTTTTTGAAGAATCATATTGAAGTTTTATCATTTGTTCTGCTTCAGTTAATTGTGTTTCTGCTTGTTCAAAAGCAATTTTAGCTTGTTGATTTTTAGCTTTTCTTCCAAAACTACTAAAGATGGGTACATTTAAACTTACTCCTAAATTTGAATAATTATTCCATGCTTGATTTTGTTTTAAAAAATCGAAAGTATTAGCAAAAGAGTTATATCCGAAGTTAAAATTTGCTCCTAAAGTAGGTAGTGCCGTTGCCTTTTGAGATTTGTATTCTAATCTTCTTTGTTCTTTGAAGTTTTCAGCAATTCTATAATCAATATTATTTGATACATTAAACGAATCTCCACCAAATGATAAGTCAACATTTTTTGTAGTCAAATCATCTAGTTTCTCCGTTAAGATTAATTCATCGTTGAAGTCAATTCCTAGCGTAATTTTTAGCATTTTATTAGAAACGTCAATCAAACGAGTTACGTTACTTAAACTACTGTTCACAGAAGCTAAAGTAATTTGAAGTTGCTCTACACTTTCTTCTTCTATTAATCCATTCTTGTATGTTTCTTTTGTTTCGAAGAGATTTTGTTCAAGGGTAGCCTTGTTTTTTTCTAGAATTAAAATGTTTTCTTGAGCAAGTAATACATTTCCGTAGTAATTCGTAACCATTTCACGAATATCATTATCCGTTTTGAATTTTGAATTTTGATAAAATTGCAAATACGTTTTTGAAGCTTGTAATGCAACAATATAAGAACCATCAAAAATTAATTGGCTTAATGTTGCTCTAGCATTCATACTATGTTTAGTCCCAAAAGCAATAGTTGAAACTGCATTTGGATCACCACCAGTTGAAGGACCAAAAGCATTTCCTGTTATACCTTGTTTTTGAAAATTAAAGTTGTTTGTGTAATCTAAACCTGCATTAATTTGAGGTAAACCTGCAGCAGTTGTTTCCCATTTTTTTTGTTGGGCAGACTCAATGTCTTTCGAAGCATTTATAGCTTTGTAATTATTTTTAAGAGCATGTTCAATAGCTTGATCTAATGTAAAAGAATAGGTTTCTTTTTTCTCTTGAGCATTCATTAAACTTGCAAATAATAAAAACGTTATTATTATTGTTTGTCTCATTAGGTATTGTTTGTTATTTATTTATTGATGTTTATTATTGTTTCTAATTGTATAGTTCCTTTAGGAGTACAGATTCCTCGTAAGTGATATTCTAAGTAACACGATTGAACTGTTTTTGAACTAAATTCTTTGGGGTTAAAAAGTTCAGCATCCTTTATACTAGTCATTCCTGCAAAATAAAACCTGCTTATTAGTTCTTTGTGAATGTCTTTTCTAAACAATCCAAGTTGAATTCCTTTTTCTAAGTTATCAATTACGCAAGTCCCCATTTTATCAAATTGTTTAATCATTAATGACTTGTGAATCTTTGGGTAATATTTTTGCAGTTGATAAATAGGCGAAGTATTTTCATCTTTTAGATGTTGCATCACAAACTCTTTAATGGTAAAAAGTTCTTCAATTGGATTTTTGTCAGCTAAAATAATTTCGTCAATTCCACAAGAGATGTTCTCGAACAAATTAGTAGTAACATCTTTAACTAAATTGTCTTTGTTAGAAAAATGCTGGTAAATTGTTTTTTTAGAAATACCCATTTCGCTAGCAATATCATCCATCGTTACACTTTTAAATCCAAGTGTAAGAAACATATCTGTTGCTTTATTTAAAATTTGGTCTTTCATTATTGTGTGTTCATATTTAATAATTCAAGTGCAAACTTACAACGGAAACTTTAAATACAAAAAAAGTTTCCAAAGTTTTTAACAAAATTTAACATTTACGAAACATTAGCATTATTGATAGCCTTATAAAGTGATTATTCGTTATAATTATTTTACTTTTGTGCTGTTTAATAACCCAATTTTAAAAAAATGCATTCCATTTCAGAATATCAAGAAGTCGTTTCTGCACATTTTAACGCATTAGTTGTAGAAAAAGAGCCTAAAAATTTATATCAACCAATTCAATATATTTTGGGTTTAGGTGGAAAACGAATGCGTCCAGTTTTGACACTAATGGCTGCAGAAATTTTTGATTGTGATTATAAAAAAGCATTACAAGCAGCAACAGCTGTTGAGGTTTTTCATAATTTTTCATTAATTCACGATGATATTATGGACGATGCACCACTAAGGAGAGGTAAAATAACGGTTCATGAAAAATGGAATATCAATACCGGAATTCTATCAGGTGATGCTATGCTTATTTTAGCTTATCAATATTTTGAAGAATATGAACCAACTGTTTTTAGAGCTTTAGCCAAATTGTTTAGCAAGACAGCTTTGGAAGTTTGTGAAGGACAACAATATGATGTGGATTTTGAAACGCGCGATGATGTTACTATCTCAGAATACCTTAAAATGATTGAATATAAAACAGCTGTTTTAGTTGGTGCAGCGATGAAAATGGGAGCAATTGTAGCTGAAACATCTCAAGAAAATGCTGATTTAATTTATGATTTTGGATTGAATTTAGGAATTGCATTTCAGTTACAAGATGACTTTTTAGATGCTTTTGGAAATCCGGAAACTTTTGGAAAACAAATTGGGGGTGACATCATCGAAAATAAAAAAACATTCTTATATTTAAAGGCTTTGGAATTTGGAGCGAAGGAAGATAAAGAACAGTTAATGCATTTGTTTTCAATTCAACCTAAAGATAATTTGGATAAAATAGAAACTGTAAAAACAGTTTTTAATGAATCTGGAGCAAGTATGGCCACACAAGAAGCGATAAAAGAATATACTCAAAAAGCATTTCAAACACTTCAAAAAATGGAAATTTCAGAAGAAAAGAAACAAATCTTATATGTTTTCGGAGAAAAATTAATGAATCGTAACGTTTAGATTTCTATGTTTGAGTTTCCAAAAAATATCGACTCTTTAATTTCTCAAGCAGAGGAAGAGCATTTATATTTTAAATTAATCGAACAAACCAATAAAGATTTTGCTTTAGCTAATGAAGCTATAGATATCCCTTTAGATGTTTTTCCATTACACTTTAAAGAAAGAGTTCATGAAAAAATTCTTAAATTAATTCAATTCAAATTCGCAGAATACCTAAATCTTCTTTATATAATTGATGTTTCAGAAGAACAGATTAAAAAATTAGATGGTTCAGATTTAATTCAATTAGCCGAGCAAGTCACTTTTTTAATCTTAAAAAGGGAATGGCAGAAGGTTTGGTTTAGGAATAAGTATTAGGGCAAAATTATAGGTCCAATTTTATACATCCAAATGTAAAATCCAAGCGAACCTCCAATCAATCCGCTAATAACAAAAGTTAAACGATATTTTAGTGGTATAAATTTAAAAATTACAAAGAGAGAAATAATTAATCCACTAAGACCAAATATTACATCAAATGTACCTTTTGGAATGTTTAAAAATTCAGCAATTTGAGTTTCATCACTTCTGCCAAAATAACTTCCTTTTAACTTAAGAAGTCTTCTTAAAATAGAAAAAGTAGGATTATAAATTTGTCTCATCCAAAAAAGAGATAGAAATACAAAAAACCAATCAATTTTTGAAAAATTAATATTACTCATTTTATTTCTTTTATAAAGAAATAGAAATCCAATGATTCCAGTTAACATAGTTTGTATTGGACCGCCAATTGTAACTAGAAAAGAATCTTTCTCTTGCTTATTTACTAAAGTATAAAATTTTATTTTTTCAGGAAAGGCCTTTTTATTTTTGATTTCAAACTTATTCCTTTCAAACATTTCAATAATTGAATCATTAATATTTGTGTTATATTTTTGATAATTCATGCTTCCATAATGAAGTTTAGTTTCATAACCCAAACTTTTAGCAATCAAAATATGGCCATATTCATGGGACAATGTTCCAATTATAGTAAATATAACAAAAGCTGATGAAAAAATTATAAAGTTCTTTGTCGAAAAAATAAGATTCATAATTTAAAAATAGACCCTAATAAAAGGCATAAAAGCAGTTGTGTAAATATTATTGTTGTCGTTATGTAAAAGATTATAACGAATACCAATTGTAGCATTATTTGTTCTATAACCAGCTCCCAAAAACAAGGCTGTATTCCAATAATTATCATTAATAAAGCTAGGATTATTAAAATCAGTATTTACTCTTAATTCTTCTAATTCAACTGATAATTGAATTTCTTGAATTGGATTCACTAATCCAATAATACTTCCTCCATACAAATGACTTGTGTAAAAATCTTTTTGATTGATATAGCTATATTGAAGTCCAGCTCCTAAAGCTACTTTTTCATTAAAGTTATAAATAGCACTTGGCAAAACCGAAATATTAGTTGAATTGTTGCCAAACGCTAATCCAAGTCCTCCTCCAAATTGTACTCTACTCCAAAATTTGCTTTTCACAACAGGTTCTTGCGCAAAATTTTCCTGAAATGTAAATAATGTAATTATTAGGGCAAATAAACCAATGATTTTTTGTGATTTAAATTTCATTTGTATTTTTTTTAATGATTTAGCAATTATATCTTCCGATAAAGGATTACTATACTTAATTTGCAAATTATTTCATAAATGTATCCAAAAATAAGTAAAATATAATTGCAATTATTGTACTTTTGTCTAATTATTTAACCAAAACGTCTTTTAAGACCACAATATGGATAGGTTTTCCTTTTTAAACGCTGCACATACGGCTTTCTTTGCCGATTTATACGAAGAATATTTACAAAATCCAGATGGTGTTGAACCGAGTTGGAGAAGTTTTTTCCAAGGGTTTGACTTTGCGCAAGCAAATTACGGCTCCGAAAATGTAGCTCAAGAAATTACTAATGGTAATTTTTCTGAGACTATTATTTCTGGTAAAACAGAAAAAGAATTTAATGTTTTACGTTTAATTGATGGCTACAGAACCCGTGGTCATTTATTTACAAAAACCAACCCTGTTAGAGACAGAAGAACTTATAGTCCAACTTTAGCTTTGGAAAATTTTGGCCTTTCAGACGCTGATCTAAACACTGTTTTCGATGCAGCGAAGATGATTAACATGCAGCCAAGTTCTTTAACAGATATTTTAAAACATCTAAATAATGTGTATTGTCAATCCATAGGTGTTGAGTACATGTATATTAGAGAGCCTAAAGCATTAAGTTGGATAAAAAATAGGTTAGACATAAATGACAATCAACCTAATTTTAATTCAGATCAAAAGAAGAATATTTTAGGTAAATTAAATGAAGCTGTTTCTTTTGAAACTTTTTTACATGCTAAATATGTAGGCCAAAAACGTTTTTCTTTAGAGGGATGTGAATCTGCTATTCCTGCTCTAGATGCTTTAATTGAGGCTGCTGCAGAAAAAGGAGTAGAGCAGTTTGTGATGGGAATGGCACATAGAGGTCGTTTAAATGTTTTAGCTAATATCTTCGGAAAAAACACTCAAAACATCTTCTCTGAATTTGATGGAAAAGACTATGATGAAGATAATTCTTTTGATGGAGATGTTAAATATCACTTAGGATTAACTTCAGAAAGAAGTACTAATTCAGGTAAAAAAATAAACTTAAACTTGGCTCCAAATCCTTCACACCTTGAAACAGTAGGTGCAGTTATCGAAGGAATTACAAGAGCTAAACAAGATAGATTATTTCCAAATGACGTTTCAAAAGTATTGCCAATTGCCGTTCACGGTGATGCTGCAATTGCTGGACAAGGAATTGTTTATGAAATTATTCAAATGGCTAATTTAGATGGTTTTAAAACAGGTGGAACTATTCATCTTGTAATAAACAATCAAGTTGGATTTACTACAAATTATTTAGATGCTCGTTCATCTACTTATTGTACAGATATTGCAAAAGTAACATTGTCACCGGTACTTCACGTTAATGCAGATGATGCAGAAGCGGTCGTTCATGCAATGTTGTTTGCTTTAGATTATAGAATGGAATTTGGTTCTGATGTTTTTATCGATTTATTAGGATACAGAAAATATGGTCATAATGAAGGTGATGAACCTAAATTTACCCAGCCAATTTTATATAAAGCTATTGCAAAACAGAAAAACTCAAGAGATATTTATGCCGAAAAATTAAGACAAGAGGGTATTATTGATGCTGGATATGTTAAACAATTAGAAGCAAAATATAAAGCAAAATTAGATGAAAGCTTAGAAGAGTCTCGTAAGAAAGATTTAACAGTTATTACTCCATTTATGCAAAATGAATGGACAGGATTTGAGCAAGTTTCAGATGATGGAATGCTTAAAAAATATAATACAACTTTTGATAAAGCTAAATTGACTGAGATTGCTAAAACCATTTCAGAATTACCAGAAGACAAAAAATTCATTAGTAAAATCAAGAAAATTATCAACGATAGAAAGAACATGTATTTCGAATCGGATAATTTAGATTGGGCGATGGGTGAATTACTTGCATATGGTTCTTTAGTTACAGAAGGATACGATGTTCGTATCACTGGACAGGATGTAGAAAGAGGAACATTCTCTCACCGTCACGCTGTTCTTAAAGTTGAAGAATCAGAAGAAGAAGTAGTTTTAATTGACAAGATAAAAGATAAAAAAGGAAACTTTTACATTTATAATTCACACCTTTCAGAATATGGAGTTGTGGGTTATGAATATGGTTATGCTCTAGCATCACCAAATACATTAACCATTTGGGAAGCACAATTTGGAGATTTCTCTAACGGTGCACAAATTATGATTGACCAGTACATTTCTGCTGGAGAAGACAAATGGAATAACCAAAATGGATTAGTATTATTATTGCCTCATGGTTATGAAAACCAAGGAGCAGAGCATTCATCTGCACGTATGGAACGTTATTTGCAAATGTGTGCAAAACATAATATGTATATTGCAGATTGTACAACTCCAGCGAATTTTTATCACTTGTTGAGAAGACAAATGAAAACAAATTTCCGTAAGCCATTAATTGTGTTTACACCAAAAAGTTTGTTACGTCATCCGTTAGCAGTTTCAACAGCTGATGATATGGCAAATGGTCAATTTCAGGAAATACTAGATGATCCAAATGTAGCTGATAAGAAAACTATCAAAACTTTAGTGTTCTGTACAGGGAAAGTATATTACGATATTATTGCTAAAAGAGAAGAATTGGAAAGAAAGGATGTTGCAGTAGTTCGTTTAGAACAATTATTTCCATTAGCCATTGAACAGATAAAAGAAATTATTGCAAGCTATCCAAATGTTGATGACTATGTTTGGGCTCAAGAAGAACCTAAAAACATGGGAGCTTATAGTTTTATGTTAATGAATTTTGACCTAGTTAAACTTCGTTTAGCATCACCAAAAGCTTATAGTGCACCAGCAGCAGGAAGTTACGAACGTTCTAAAAAACGTCAAAAGAATGCTATTGCCATGATTTTTGATAAAGCATTATTTCAATAAAAATAACAACACAAACGTAGCCCTTAATTAATTAAAAGGGTAAACTTTTAAACTAAAAGAATATGATTTTAGAAATGAAAGTCCCATCACCGGGAGAATCAATTACAGAAGTAGAAATTGCAACTTGGTTAGTACAAGATGGCGATTACGTAGAAAAAGATCAAGCTATTGCTGAGGTTGACTCAGATAAAGCTACTTTAGAGTTACCTGCTGAAGAAAGTGGAATTATTACACTAAAAGCCGAAGAAGGAGATGCAGTAGCAGTTGGAGCAGTTGTCTGTTTAATTGATACAAGTGCAGCAAAACCAGCAGGTGATGCACCAGCTAAAACTGAAGCAAAAGTAGAAGAGAAAAAAACAGAAGCGCCAAAAGCAGCACCAGTTGCTGAGAAAACGTATGCTTCTCAAACCCCTTCTCCAGCAGCAAGAAAAATTTTAGATGAAAAAAATATTCAATCTACTGATATTGCTGGAACAGGTAAAGGTGGAAGAATAACTAAAGATGATGCTGTAAATGCTGTGCCTTCAATGGGAACTCCAACAGGTAGTTCTCGTGGTTCTGAAAGAACTAAATTATCAATGTTACGTAGAAAAGTAGCTGAACGATTAGTAGCTGCTAAAAATGAAACCGCTATGTTAACGACTTTTAACGAAGTTAACATGACACCAATTAATACTATTAGAAATCAATATAAAGACGAATTCAAAGCTAAGCACAATGGTGTTGGCTTAGGATATATGTCATTCTTTACAAAAGCAGTTACAAGAGCTTTACAATTATATCCAGATGTGAATTCAATGATGGATGGTGATTATAAAATTGCTTATGATTTTGTAGATATTTCAATTGCAGTTTCTGGACCAAAAGGGCTTATGGTTCCGGTTGTTAGAAATGCCGAAAACTTAACATTTAGAGGTGTTGAAGCAGAAATTAAACGATTAGCAATAAGAGCTCGTGATGGACAAATTACGGTTGATGACATGACTGGTGGAACATTTACTATTACAAATGGTGGTGTTTTTGGAAGTATGTTGTCTACGCCAATTATCAATCCTCCACAATCTGGAATTTTAGGAATGCACAATATTATTGATCGTCCAATCGCAGTGAATGGAAAAGTTGAAATTCATCCAATGATGTATGTTGCCTTGTCTTATGACCATAGAATTATTGATGGTCGTGAGTCTGTTGGTTTCTTAGTAGCTGTTAAAGAAGCATTAGAAAACCCAATGGAATTATTATTAGACAATAATCCTAAGAAAGCTTTAGAACTATAGTAGATTAAAGTTCAATATAAAAAAATCCCAAATTCTTAATTGAGTTTGGGATTTTTTATTTGGTTTTAAATCTATTTCAAATATAAATAATGATTGGCATAATCAATAATAGCTTTTCCCTCTAATAAAATATCAGCACCGATGATTCCATTTACAGGTTTGGTTTTATAACTTACTAAGGCTTCATTAACGTGACTCATATCAAAAACTACTAAATTCAAAGTTTCTGATTTCCATCTTCCCATTTGCAATTTGTTTTTTTTAGATAATTGCGTAAGCATTCCAGTGGCACCAGCACCAGCAGCTTTTGTTTCGGAGTTTTCTGCAAACAATTCGAATTTAATAATTTCATCAAATCCTACACAACTATTACTTGCACCGGTATCCAAAATAAATGTTCCTTTGATGTTGTTTATTTTGGCAGTTACTAATAAATGTTGCGTTTTTAAAACTTTAAACTTTATTTTTTTATATTTTTTTCCTTTTAAAAATTCTTGAATTTCTTCCATAAATCAAAAGTAAAATAATAATTAGAATTCCTCCAAAAAGCAAGTAATAAAAATAATTATTTGTTTCAGAATCAACAGCACCGTAATAGACAAACGAACTCCAATAATAAGGTGATTTTTTAGTGTTTGAAATCTCATTATCTTCTAAATAATCCATTTTTGAAAGGTAGTTGGATTCAAAAAAAGAATTGGTTTTTTTAAAGTTTTCGTAAAAATTAGTCATTAATTGTGCAGTTGCAAAATCATTAATTTTCCATAAACTGAATAATATGTTTTTTGCTCCAGCATACTGAAAAGCCCTTGCAATACTCATAGCCCCTTCCCCTTTTTGCAGTTTCCCAATTCCAGTTTCACAAGCACTTAAAACTACTAGTTGTGGATGGCAATTTTCCAAAGCATATAATTCTTGAATAAGCATTAAATCGTCATAAAAAACCAAAGTTGCGGGTTCATTAAATGTGCCACTTGTTCCATGAGTTGATAAATGTAAAATGCTATACTTGCTGCAATTTTCCAAGAAATTTTCTTTAGAAGCATTTTCATTCATAAATAATTT
The DNA here is from genome assembly GCF_963975005.1 of uncultured Flavobacterium sp. Lineage (GTDB taxonomy): Bacteria > Bacteroidota > Bacteroidia > Flavobacteriales > Flavobacteriaceae > Flavobacterium. Next base: position 9,434 of record NZ_CAXBFR010000024.1, on the reverse strand, counting down.
GGCATTGAAAGGAATTAATGCTTTTGCTTCCTCTTTGGAATATAATAATTCGGCATTTGTGTTTTCAAAAACAGGGAAAAACCCAACAATCGTATTCTGCTTTTCTTTCGGAATATTTTCTATATAAAATGTTGCATTCGTTTGGTAAGCTAATTTATTCTGAAATACTAAAAACGGAATTTTACTATAATTTTTGGAAGTTGTTTTTTGAGTTACCAATGCATCAAAGGAAACAAAATTCAATAATCCATCTGGAATAATTATGGTGTTTTTATTTCTTTGTAAGTTAGGTAATTTTAAATTTTCATACAATTTAAAACTTATCTTGGTAAACAAATTTATGTCATTATTTATAACTGATGCATCATCAAAAGAGTGAATAAAATTCTTTAATGTTGAAGCAAAGGCTTTATCAATAATAATCTTATTCCAAGAGATTTTTTTATCAATTATTTGAAATTCATAAACCGATTCATTTCCCCAAAAGAAATAAACCAATTGCGCTTTATCTTTTTTAATTTTATCATATAAAGTATTGATTTCAAATGACTTATTTATGTCTTTTTTAAATTGCTTTTGAATTTTTTCATTATAACTCTTCAATTCCATACTAATTGAAGCTAATTTAGAGTTTATTGTCTCAATTTCGTTCGGATTTTCACCTGTTATTTGCAATCGTATTAACTTATTAATTAACGTTTCTTGTTGGGAAGTTAGTTGATTTTGAAGTAGTAAGTTTTTGTTTTTTGGATGTAATTCCAATAAAATTTTCAGTTGATTTTTATCTTTTAAAACAATATTTTTACTTTTTTCGGCAAATAAAAATGCTTTTTCAATACAAGAATTATCTTTTGATTTTTGATATTCGTTCCAAAAGATTTGCAGACATTTTTCGGTTCGTTTACGATCATTAAATTGCTGAATAATTAAAGATTCTTGTGAAACAATATTGTCTTTTATCAAATCACTGACATAAAAACTCAAGTTGTAATAATCGATTTTCTTTTTGGAATTCGTTTCTAATTTTGCCATTCCATCAAAAATAGCTAGAAACGTATTTTCTGCATACAAACTATTTTTTTCTGGCAAAGACATTTTTTTTTCTAAAGGCAATAACGTTTGTAATGCTTTAGAAAGTAACATTTTCGTTTTCTTATCCTGTTTTAAAAATTGATAAATAGAAGCTTCATCCACATACATTTTGGCAACTTCTCTTGCCGTGAAATTTTTATTCTTAAAAAAGGCAGTTTTTGCTTTTTCAAAGTAATTTATTGCTTCATCAACTTTGTTGTTTTGAATAGATAAAAATGATTTGGTTTTTAAATTTTGATATTCATCCTCATCAGAATTCTGAAGTAATTGATTAGCATTTTCATACTTTTTTAAAACAATGTAATTTACAGCCATTTCTTCTTGAATTCTTTTGCTTTGAACAGATGAAACAGCCTTGTTTTTGGAAACTTTTTGAAGCAAATCAATTGCAGTTTGATGTTTTCCAATGCTTTTATAAACAATAGATAAATTAATGTAACCCGAAATAATGGTAGCCTGATTGTTTTCTTTTTCGGCAATGAAAATGTATTTTTTAATAATGTTTTCAGCTAAAGTAAAATTGCCTGATTTGGTGTATATAGTTCCTAATGGTTTCAAACAATATTCTACAATATCATAATTGGAAAGTTTGTTTTTGTCGAATAGTTTCCATCCTTTTTCATAAGAAGTTAGAGCATTTTTCTCGAAGTTACTTTTCATTTCAAAAGAACCTTTATTGCAATAAAAAATCACTAAAGCGAGTTGTTCATCAAATGATTTTACTCTAGTAGAAAATTCCTTTTCTTTTCTATTTAAAACTTCTAAAGATTTTTTATTTGGATTGGCAACAAAACCATCAACGGAATCATAGATTTGGTCTTCTAAAGTTTGAGAAAAACTAATAGAAGTAATGAAGAAGATTAAAAAAAATATCTTAAAATTTCCAAATTGCATAGAATTGCCACGAATCAAAATCGCTTTTAAAGTTTTTATAATATCTTATTCCTACACTTGGACCAATTCTCGCAAAACCGAGTGTTACATCAGCGAATAATTGTGTCTGTACTCGAGTCTTCTCTTTGGTTGAAGTGTTGATTTCTCTTTTCAATTGTGGAATTTCAGCATCAGGAACAAAACCAGTTGTGTTTTGAATAGCTTGATAATATTGAAAGGTTTCGCTAGTTTCTTTTGTTGAGGATAATGTTGTAGAAAATTGCGGACCAAATCCAATTCCTATATAATTATTTACATTATATCTCAGTGAAACAGGAACAATATCCGTTACTATTCTATTGGTTTGACTTGTAGTAGTTTTTCTTTCAAAACCAATATCAGAAACCGTTCCGTCTGGATTTTGAATTGGGGGATTAAAATTTACTTGACTTAAATCTGATGTTAATGTAGCTTCATCAAAATCTAACTTATTAAAGAGTAATTCAGATTGCCAATACCAACGATAAGATTTATAGGGTGAAATTGTTGCACCTACAAAATAACTTTTTGCATTTTCTAATTTAGGAAAATAATTATAACCCGTTTTTGTACCAATTGAAATTCCAGGATTGAATCTCGTAACAGAATAATTAGTAATAATTGGATCGTTTTTATCAAAGATAATGGCTGTTCTACTTTTGGTTTTAATTTTATGAAAATCTTTTCCAAACTTTAAACTGTATTTTACAAAACCCTTGGTTGAATCTTTTTCGGTTACATTTTTTTGTTCGCTTCCAGGTAAATAAATATTTTTGAAAGTGAAGATTATTTGTTTTTGAGTCACGATGGTATCTAAACAACTGTAACGAACTTCTTGATTTTTTGGACAAATAGGGCATTCGGGATACATACTTTCAATTTGAAGAGTAGATTTATCATACATATCAGGAACATCAGTTTCTAATCGAATGATTGTGGCTGGTCCTTCACCATTATTTTGAAAACGCGTTTTGAATTTTACTCTTTTAAAGCGAACCAATCTATAATTGATAAACAAACCATTTGTTGACATTTTGTTTGGATCATGAGAAGTAACAATTTCCATTTCCATGTCTTTTATTTTGTGATTTTCGTAATTAGAATCTGGCACATAAATACTACGTACTTTTAAAATAGCACTCGTATCTTTAATCATTTCTGGAGTTGTTTTTAAAGTAAAAAAGATATTTCGTTGCTCATTTGGATTCATATTATTGAACGTAATGGTTTTTCCTTTCTTAAATTTTTGTTTAGATTCTTCTAGAGAAATTGCTAGATTTTTTCTAATAGTTGTGTCTTGAAATTTAGCAGTAGAATACATTAAATTTTCAATTGAAGCATAACTTGAATTGTTGTAGTCAAAATCTTCACTATAAACTAAATCACTTGAAATTTCTTCTACATTTTCGTTGTGATAATTTCGGGTTTCTATTAAATCAAAATTGTCATTTTTAAACTCTTTTTCGTTGTAATAAAAATAAATTTTCCCATTGGTTACGTAGTCTTTTTCGTTTTTATAACTTAATATTACTACAAACTCTTCATCAGGCAAAGGTTCACGATTTCTTCTTAAAATGATATTATCATCCATAAGTTGAATTTCATTATCAGTAGCATCAGCCTTATCATTTGTTTTTACTTTTTGCGGTCGAGTTGTTGGCGTTTTTCCTGAGTCATAATTATTGGTTGCCCAAAGTTTTACTTCATAAACACCAGCTTCTTTAAACGTATGATTTGGTTCTTCTTTGGTAGAAAAATTTCCATCTCCAAATTCCCAATAGTGACTATAAAATGCTTTTGGAGCACCTGCAATTTGATTTAAAAGTGGTTTTTCGGATTTAAAAGTAAAAGAATTATTATTTTGAATCGGAATAATAGTTGCTTTTCTTGAAGTTGTATCAAGTGGTTTTGTTTGAGAAAAACTCAATAATGAAACCAGAAATAAAAGTAACGTGCTAATTCTTAACATGACTTCTAGGTTTTAAGTTATAAAAATAGGAAAAAGCGATGAGTAAATCATCACTTTCTCCAAAAAACAAAACAGAACTAAATTTATGGTAGGGCATTTATAGCAGCTATAAGTTGTGCTTCAGAACCAACAGTTGTTTCAGCTATAGTAAATGTATAAACAGCATTTTCTGATATTGTTACGGGTTTGATTGCATATCTCCATTGACCATTTTCTTCGGTAGCAAAAATAATATGACATGCTAAACCAACAGGTATTTGACCATAATGCTCTGAAAACAATCCAGTATTTGCATCATAAGTATCTAATTTTGCTAAGGCATTTCCTTCACCATCATAATGTAAATAAATGGCACTATTTTGAAAATTATATCCAGAAGGAACAGCCGCTAAAATTTGAGTTTTTAATCCAACATAATTATAAAATTTATCCACATTTGTCCATCCAAAACTATTAAAGAAAGCAAAGTAAGTTTGTCCACCACCTGCACCTTGTTCTAAGAATACTCCTCCTTGACCAACTGTGTTAACTTCTTCTTCCCAATCTAAATTTCCCTCATTGTCAACAGTTCCATTCCATAAAACCATATCATTATCTGGTGCAGTTAAATTAGCTGGGATTCTTAAATTCATTGTACAACCTAAATCCAATTGTTGTCCGTTTTTTGTAGCGTTGATATAAAACTCACCTCCAGAAATTATCATAGCCATATCTCCATTTGGTAATTTTCCCATTGTAGTTTTGTCGGTAACAAGCATTTGTCCACCATCAAAAACTTCAACATATTCAATATCAATTTGTCCTGTTACTGCATTTCCGTTTAAAGTAAGACAGTTAGCATTTATGTCTATTTCTACACCATTTGCGGAAGTTAAAGTTGTCATTCCGCTTGCACCATCAATTTGAAAGGTTTGAGTCATATCTTCTAAAGCAGCTTGTCTAATAGAATTAAATGCAGTTGAAGAAGGAACATAGTTTTGAGAAGTTGAATCGTCATCAGAATTACAACTTGTAAAGGTGATTGCAAAAGCAAAAAGCATTATAAATAATCTGTTTGCCATTAATACGTTTTTTGTGTTCATTGTTTTCATAATTTCTAAAGTTTAAGTATTATTTTTTATTGTTTACAATATATCAACTGGATAATGTATTTGTTACCCAGTTGATTTGTTTTTTTATTTAAAGTCAGCTTTAACTACTATTTTAAAGTTTAAAATGTCTCCTGTACTTACAAGTTCAATCATTTTTTTAGCTTGACTTTCTGAACTTGAATAGCCTTTTGCTTTTCCGTTCGAAGTTTCAACTTCCCAAAAGAATAATCTTAAGTTAGAATTTAAAACCTCATTTTTAAGTTGAAAGAATGTTTCAATTTTTTTGTCTAAAATAATTTCACCGGCAGATACAAGTAGTATCATTTTTTGAGCTTCTTCTAAAGAATTTGCAGTTCCAGCATAATTTCCGGTTACTGTTTTTACACTCCAGTCATAAATTTCTACGATATTTTCTCTTGACATTGAAGGTGTGATTTCTAAATTGTTTGAAGTTGTTGTTACTTCTGTAGCGTTAACATTTACAAATGATAAAGCTAAAATTGCGATTGTGAAGATTGATTTTCTCATGATTTCTAAATTTTATTATTAATGTTATTTTTTGTTTTATATCGTTATATCAATTCAAGTTTTAATTTGTTACCCATGTTTTTGATTTTTTTTAAATTTCTTTTGGATAACATTTTAAAAACAAAATTTTGAAGAACGATTACATCTACATATAAAGTAGCTTTGAAAATTGTTACCCATTAAATCAAATAATTTTTTAATTCTTTTTATATTAGCTAATAAATAAAGACTTTATGGCTTCAAAAATTTTACATCAAGATCAAGTTTATATTGACGGCTTACTTAATAATAATTCCTCAATCATTGAATCTATATATAAAAAGTTTGCACCAAAAGTCACTTATTATATAAAGATGAATAGTGGAAGTGCAGATGAAGCGCAAGATGTAATACAAGAAGTATTAATTACAATATATAATCAAGCTAAAACAAAAGGGTTAGAATTAACATGTCCTTTTGATGCTTACTTTTTTTTATTATGTAAAAGAAAATGGCTAAATGAATTAAAAAAATCTTCTAATAAAGAGGTAACAATTAAAGATGAAAATGTATCTATAGACAAAGACGTTGAAAAATTAGCTATCGAAACCGAAGTTCAAGACTAGAAACAATCCTTATTTGACGAAATGTTTCAAAAATTAGGAGAAAAATGCCAAGAAGTTTTGAAATTGAGTTTTGTAACTAAAACGATGGAAGAAGTGGCTAGTAAAATGAACGTGACTTATGCTTATGTGAGAAAGAAAAAATCCATTTGTACAGGTCAATTGACAGAACTTATTCAACAATCAAACAGATACCAATCTTTAAAATACTAAAGTGATGCAAGAAGAATTATACATAGCGTTTGAAAATTATCTCAATAATGAAATGTCATTCGAAGAGAAAAACGCTTTTGAAAACCAACTTCAAATTGATGAAGAAATCAAAAAGCAATTTGAACTTTACAAAGAAACAACTCAGTTTTTAGAGGTAAAATTTTCTAAACAAACAGATGATTTCAAAGAAAATTTAAAGTCTATTTCTGAAAATTATTTTTCAGATACTCCTAAAAAGAAATCAAAAGTAATATCGTTACAATCAAAATGGTTTGCCATTGCAGCAATGTTGGTTGTCTTTATCGGAATTTGGTTTTTAAATAATAATGGAAATCCTTCTTATTCTGATTTCAACAATCACAATGATGCTCAATTTATAGAAAGAAGTGAAGGAAATCTTTATTTAAAAGCTGCACAAGATTATTTCAATACACAAGATTATCAAAAAGCTTCTGAAAGTTTTGCTAAAATAGAAAATCTAACCAATCCAGAAATTCAGTTATATTTCGCTATTAGTTTAATTGAGACTGATAATTATTCAAAAGCAAAAATTTTATTAGAAAATGTAAGTCAAGGAAATTCAGTTTATAAAGAAGATGCCATTTGGTATTTAGCTTTATCATCTTTGAAACAAAAGAATTATGAAGCATCAAAAAAATATCTTCAACAAATTACAGAAGATTCAGAAAAGTATAGTTCAGCTAAAAAACTTTTAGATGATTTAGATTAATTGTACTTTTGCAACTTGCAAAACACATAATGATACTAACAGATACGCACACACACTTATATTCAGAAGAATTTGATCAAGACAGAGAGCAAGTCATTCAAAAAGCAATTGATGCTGGAGTTTCTCGTTTTTTTATTCCTTCTATTGATTCTAGTTATACTTTAAAAATGTATGATTTGGAAAGTCAATTTCCTGAAAATATATTTTTAATGATGGGATTGCATCCAACTTATGTCAAAGAAAATTATTTAGACGAATTAGCTCACGTTGAAGCTGAATTGGAAAAAAGAAAATTCTATGCCATTGGAGAAATTGGTATTGATTTGTTTTGGGACAAAACATTTTTAAAACAACAACAACAAGCTTTTAAACATCAAATTCAATTAGCTAAAAAATATAATTTAGGAATAAACATTCATTGTCGTGATGCTTTTGAAGAAGTTTTCGAAGTATTAGAATCTGAAAAAGAAGATAAGTTGTTCGGAATTTTTCATTGTTTCACAGGTAGTTTGGAACAAGCACATCAAGCTATTTCACTTGGAATGAAATTAGGAATTGGAGGAGTTTCGACTTTTAAAAACGGAAAAATTGATCAATTTCTTAACCAAATTGATTTAAAACATATTGTTTTGGAGACGGATTCACCTTATTTAGCACCAGTTCCTTTTCGTGGAAAAAGAAATGAAAGTAGTTATACGTTGTTAGTAGCTCAGAAATTAGCAGATATTTATAAGGTTTCAGTTGAAGAAATTGCTATAATTACAACCAAAAATTCTAAAGCTGTTTTTGGGATTTAAGTAAAAATTGCCTTTAAATTCATTATTTTTTTGTTCTTTTGCTTTCTTAAAATTAAAATTAATACATGTCAAAGTTTGATGCTATTCGACCTTTTTATGATAGTGAAGTAAACAATGCTTTAAAATCTTCATTAAATCATCCTATGATGAAAGCGTTAATGGACTTTACTTTTCCAGGTGTAGAGGATGAAGTTTGGAAGGCTAAGTTGATTGAAACACATTCTATTAGAGACTTTCAGTGTAATTTTATTTATAAATCTGTACAAAAAGTTTTAGAAAAAAGTTCAGATGGATTAACAACTTCTGGTTTTGAAAAATTAAAACCAAACACTGCGTATCTTTTTATTTCAAACCATAGAGATATAATTTTAGATACATCTTTATTAAATTTGGCATTATTTGATCATGGCTTAGTAATGACTGCTTCAGCTATTGGTGATAATTTAGTCAAAAAAGCATTTTTGCACACCCTTTCAAAACTAAATAGAAATTTTGTAGTTCAAAGAGGGCTTTCTCCAAGAGAGTTGCTGGAAAGTTCTAAAAACTTGTCAGAATATATTTCTCAGCTATTATTGCATGAAAATCGTTCAGTTTGGATTGCTCAACGCGAAGGAAGAACAAAAGATGGAAACGATGCTACTCATTCAGGTGTTTTAAAGATGCTTTCGATGGGTTCTGATGAGAAAAATATTATGAATTATTTTAAGAAAATTAAAATTGTTCCTGTTTCACTTTCGTATGAATATGACCCAACAGATGCATTGAAAATGCCGCAACTTTTAGCAGAAGCAAAACAAGAGATATATATTAAGGAGAAAAATGAAGATTTTATTACTTTATTAAGTGGAATTATCGGACAAAAGAAAAGAATTCATATCCATATTGGTGATATTTTAGATTCAGAAATAGATGAAGTTGTTTCTCTTGAGCAAAACCCAAATAAGCAAATTCAATTGTTAACCCTAAAAGTTGATGATTCAATTTTAAAGTCTTATAAATTGTGGCCTACTAATTATATTGCTTATGATATGTTATACAACACCAATCAGTTTGAAAAAGAATATACATTAGAAGAAAAACAATTGTTTCAAAGAAGGTTAGAATTGCGAATAGATGACAATTCAGTTGTGTTAAAAGAAGGATTTTTAGCTATGTATGCTAATCCAGTTGTAAACAAATTGAAATACAATAATGCCACAGTCTAAACCTAAAATTTTACTTATTTATACTGGTGGTACTATTGGTATGATTAAAGACTATGAAACAGGAGCCTTAAAAGCATTTGATTTTAAAAAATTATTAAAAAGAATTCCAGAATTGCAATTGTTAGATTGTGAAATTGATACAGTTTCATTTGATGAACCTTTAGACTCATCAAATATCAGCATACAAGATTGGCAAAATATAGCTTCAATTATAGAAGACAAGTATGAGTTTTTTGATGGATTTGTTGTTTTACATGGTTCTGATACGATGTCTTATAGTGCCTCAGCTTTGAGT
>NZ_CAXBFR010000023.1:0-29426 GCF_963975005.1 uncultured Flavobacterium sp. | reverse complement strand
GTTACCATGGGTCACTGTTTTCCATGATTTTGCTTCTGCTGCTGCTTGTGCAGCCCACGTAATGCCATCTAAACTGGTCATTACACGGTTCGTTCCGTTTAATGATACCGCTACAAATAGGCCATTACCATAGGTTACTGATGACCATTGATTTGCTTCTATGGCTGTTTGCAGGGTCCAAGTAATACCATCTAGACTGGTCATAACTCGGTGAGTACCTGAAAAACTTACCGCTACAAATTTACCACCTCCATAGGTTACTGATGACCATTGATTTGCTTCTGCTGCTGTTCGTGCCGTCCAAGTGATACCATCGGGGCTGGTCATAACTCGGTTAGTTCCACTTACTGCTACCGCTACAAATAGGCCATTACCATAGGTTACAGATCTCCATCCACTCACTTGTACAGCTATTCGTGCCGTCCAAGTGATGCCATCGGGGCTGGTCATAACAGGGTGAATTCCATCAGCTGCTACCGCTACAAATAGGCCATTACCATATGTCACTGAGTTCCAACTATTTGCTTCCGCCTCTGTTTGTGACGTCCAAGTGATGCCATCTGGACTAGTCATAACAAGGTTATTACCAAGATTTGCTACAGCTACAAATTGATTATTACCATACGTTACTGATGTCCATTGATTTGCTTCCGTAGCTGAGGTTTGTGACGTCCATGAGACCCCTGCATTGCAGGGTGTTGGTGTACATGTAGAATCAACAATACCTGATAAATTCACGGTTTGATCTGTTGCTCCTGTTGATGCCATTGTTAAAGTTTCCGAAATAGCACCTGATGTTGCCGAATTAGTTACTCTAACATAAACGGTTGTTGCGCTTAAAGTACCGCTAGCTGTTATGCTTACAGAACTTGCAAAACCAGAACCTGATGTTAAACTTACCTCAAAGCCTGTTGGTGCAGTTACTGTAACATCATTTGTTAAATCGATTCCTGAAATTGATATTGTTTGCTCTGCGGAAGCGATACCTGAACAGGTAGTAAAACTTGTAATAGATGATGAATCAACCGTAATTGTTGGTGTAGCAACCACAGTAGAACATACTGAGGTCATAACACGGTTACCTGTACCATTGAGCGATACAGCGACAAACATATTATTTTCATAGATTACACTAATCCAACTAGTGCTTGCAGCCGCAGATTGTGCTGTCCAAGTATTACCGTCAGGGCTTGTCATAACACGGTTTGAACCACTACCTGCTACTGCTACAAATAAACCATTACCATAGATAACACTCGTCCACGTATTATCTTCCGTAGACACTTGCGCTGTCCAAGTGATTCCATCGGGACTGGTCATTACCCGGTTTCCCGTTCCACTTTGAGCCACTGCTACAAATTGTCCATTGCCATAGGTAACATCGTTCCAATCATTATCAACCGCAGACGTTTGAGATGTCCAAGTAATGCCGTCAGGGCTCGTCATAACGCGGTTGCCGGTTCCGCTTCCAGCCACTGCTACAAAAAGACCATTTCCATATACAACGTCATTCCAAAGATTAAATGCAGCTGCATTTCGGGTCGTCCAAGTAATACCATCGGGACTTGTCATCACGCGATTCGCACCAGTCGCCGCAACTGCCACAAATAGTCCATTGCCATAGGTAACTCTATTCCACAAATTATCTGCTGCTGAATTTTGAGATGTCCAATTAATTCCATCAGGGCTCGTCATAACTCGATTGCCTAAACCAGACGCCGCAACCGCCACAAAAAGGCCATTACCAAAGGTAACATCTCTCCATTGGTTGTCCGCTACTGAATTTTGTGTTGTCCAAGTAATTGCATCTGGGCTCGTCATAACTCGATTGCCCGCACCCGAAGAAGCAACAGCCACATACAAGCCATTACCGTAGGTTACGCCTCTCCACAGATTATCAGCTGCTGAGGTCTGAGAAGTCCATAAGGTTCCTGCATTGCAGGGTGTTGTTGTTGATCCATTTCCAAAAACAGTAACTCCACCTTCAGAAGAGTAAGCTGTTCCAAGACTTGTATAAGGAGTGCCAGTTGCTAATACGCTTCCATCATTATTAAAGTTTACGTCGTTACCAAAAAATAAATCGTCAGCTTCTCCTAAAAGATTGCTTCCATCTTGTATCCAATCATTGTTATTCGAATCAAAATTAAAAATACGGATATATCCATTATCTCCAGCGCCAGATGTCCCTCCAACGGCTAATTTATTGCCGTCACTAGTTAAACTAACTGATGAACCATAATAATTTGATGTAGCAAGACCAGGAAGAACACTTCCTACTTGTACCCAATCATTCGTATTGCTGTCAAAGTCAAATGTTTTGGCATTTCCTATATAACCATTAGCTCCAGTTGAACCAACTGCAAGCCTTGTCCCATTTGAAGAAAGACTAATTGAAGCACCAAATGAATCGTCTGTAGTGTCACCTAAAAGATTGCTGCCTGTTTGTACCCAATTCGTTGAATTATAGGTAAACGTTTGTACAACACCTTGATAAGGATTGTACGCATATCCACCAGCAGCTATATGGCTACCATCAAAATCGATATCTAATGCATACCCTAATAGAGCACCTGTGGGCCCTTGAATTGTTGAACCGAGTTGTATCCATGTATTTGTGTTTGCATCATATTCATAGGCATAAACCAAACCGGATCCAAAACCATTGGTGCCGTTGCCATTAACGCCAGGGGCATTATAAGAACTAACCAATAATCGGTTACCGTCTCCACTTAATTTTAAATTCCATCCAAAATAATGTGTATATCCTTCACCAAAAAGATCAGTTCCAATTTGTGTCCACATACCATTTATGTTTTTAAAAACTTGTACTTGCCCAGAAAAATTTCCATTGCTTGTGTTATGAAGCGGTGCTCCAACAGCAACTAATGTTCCGTCTTCACTTAGACTTACTCGTGAGCCAAATTTCATTTCAGGAGTATTACCTACAAGTGTATTGCCTAATTGTGTCCAATCAGTGCCATTAAACTCAAAAATTCTAACTTGTCCAGCATTCGTTCCATTGGAGTCGTTTTCAGAAGCTCCTGACGCTAGTATGGTTCCGTCAGCACTAATGCTTACCGAATTTCCAAAATAATCACCGGGGTTTTCTCCGTTTATACGACTACCCTTTTGAGGCCAATTTTGGGCAGAAGCAAAGGAATACGTAAATAAAAGTAATAAAGCTATTGCTAGCTTGGGTAAATTTGTTTTCATAATAATCGCTTTATAAATATTTCGCGAACTTATGACTAAATTTAACTAATACTCTATTTTAGACCCCCCGATAAACCCCCGAAGTTCTAAAAAATTCATATTCTCTTTTATTTGCAGTTTACATATTATTAAATGAAGTTTACAGAAGTTAAAAGATGATTTTTTTAATCAAAAAATTAATTTATAAATTACTAAAAAAAAGGAAGCGGTATAAAGCTTGCGAAGGACTATATATTATTTAAAAGATAAAATAAAGGAAGTAAGATTTATATTTTTATCAAGCTTCATTTTTTTTCTAATAATTCCACGAGTGTTTTCTACAGTTTTAATACTTCGTTGCATTATCTCCGCTATTTCTTTAGTAGTTAAGTTTAAACGAAGTAATGACACTATTCGAAGTTCAACCGGTGATAAATCTGGATACATCGCTATAACTTTTGAATGAAAGATGCCATGAATTTCTTTAAAACGGAGATCAAATTCATTCCAAATATTTATGTTTTCTGATGAGGATTTAATTTTTCTAACTAATTGATTGATATCAATATTAGAAACTTTTGATAATTTTAAAATTTCTTCAACATCTGAAGCAATGAGTTTATTGTTTTCCTGAAGATGGCTAATTTTTAATGCTTTATGGGTTAATTCATTATTTTTTATTTCTAACTCTAATTTCATTTTCTCTGCGATAACTTCGGCTATTTTTTTCTCTTGTAAAGACTGTTTTTTTCTATAAAAAAACCAAAGTGACAATAGTACTAACAAAAGGGATAGACTAAATAAATATCCAATAGTTAATTTTTGACTGATTTGCTTAACATCCATTTCTGAAATGGTTTTTTGTTTTTCAGCCGTGTCGTATTTTATTTGTAATTCAACTATTTGTTTATGCTTTTCAATATTTACTAAACTATCATTTATTTGTTTAAACAAAGATTGAAAGTAAAAGGCGTTTCTATAATCGCCCATAGCTTTGTGCACATTCGTTAATGTTTCGTAGACTTTAGATTGTTCTTTTGGAATCCCTAATTTTTTTGTGTAATCCAAAGCCCTATTTAAATTTACGATAGCAACTTTATAATTTTTAAGAAAAAAATAGGTTTCACCTATACTAGCATAATTAAGGGCTAAACCATAGGGTATTTTCTCTTTTTTACAAATATCTAAAGATGAATTATAAAAAGCTAAGGCCTTTTTATGATCACCTCTTTTTTCATAAATATTCGCTAAATTGGAATAGTTTTGCGCCATTACTAGATTACTTCCTACCTTTTTTGCAATCTCTAGTGATTTTTCATAATACGTAGCAGCCCTGTTTAGTGAATCCATCTCTTTATATGAAACCCCCATATTAAGAAAGTTTATAGATAAATTTGATAAGTCATTGTAAATTTTATTTATTTCTGCTGACTTTTTGAAGTATTCTATGGATTTATTATATAATTTAAAATTTGCATTTGCATTTCCTAAATTGGTATAAATAATTGCTAGCAATTGTTTATTATTTAAATCTTGATAAATTTTAGCTGCTTTTATATAATTTTCTATTGCTAATTTATTATTCCCTTTTAAGACATATACATTTGCCCTATTATTGAAAATATCAGCATGTTGAATATTTTTTTTAGTGCTATTAATTTGATTTTCAGCTTTTGTATAACTTTCTAAAGCAGAATCGTATAATCCAAGATTATAATTTATTTTACCAAGTATTAGTAGAGCACTGACTTTATCAAAAGAATTATCATTCGGGATTTCAATTAAAGCAATTTCAATTTGTTTTTTTGCATTTTCATATTTACCTAACACATTTAATCCTATTGCATTATTAATTAAAGCATTCCAGATTCCCTCCTCATAAGAAAGTTCTTTAGAAACATTTAAGACGATTTTTGAATATTTTACCGCAAGATTCGGATTGTTTTTAATAATTTGTTCTATGTTAATTAACATATTATCAACCCATAGTTTATCTTTATTTTTAGATTTTGACAACAACTCTAGGGAATTTTCATTAGGTTGAGAAAAAAATAATGTTGGTGAAAGTAAAAAAATAAAAAAATAAAAAAGATTATTCATTTGTTGTGATTGTTTATTAATAACTAAACAAAAATACATCATAATATTTAATTAACCATTGAGTGTTTTTTTTTGTTTTTGAATGTGGATATGCAAATAAAAATTACAGATTAAGTTAAGCGACATTTTTTTTAATATTGTTTTGATTATTAAATTCTTCAATAGTTTTGTAAGTCAATTAATAATTAAAAAATAAAATTCATCAAAGCATTTAAATAAACAGAACTTAGAACAGTGTATCATATTGCAGAATTACACTACAGGTATAGTGGGAAGAAGAAATAAGAGCACCATTAGGCATTGGTAGGTGCGACACCGATTTTGAGATCAAATATAAGTTGGGCACGAACTAAATACTTTTGAAGAATAATTTGACGTATTTTATTGGTGATTTAAAATTCGAAGACTTTTAATTAGTTTTAATTCTTCATAGAAAAGAGAGATTTAGAGACGAAGAAACATTGGTAGATTAAGTGCGTTTAATTCCCACCCAGGGTACAAAAAACCTCAAGTTAATTCTTGAGGTTTTTTTATATCTTTTTTATCACATACGTAACAATTCCCCAAATGATTAAATCGTTTTCTTCGGCAATTTGTATGGGCTTGTAGTTTTTGTTTTCGGGCATTAGGAAAACATTATCACCTTCAATTTTTATTCTTTTTACCGTGAATTCGCCATCTATAAAGCAAATAGCAATTTTGTTGTTTTGTGGCTCTAAACTTCTATCGATTACTAAAATGTCACCATCATCAATTCCTGCTCCGATCATTGAGTTCCCACTTGCTTTGGCATAAAACGTAGCTTCTTTATTTTTTACTAATACGTTGTCTAAACTAATTTTACTTTCATCAAAATCTGCTGCAGGTGAGGGGAAACCAGCTTTTATTCCACTTGAAATATAAGGGAGTTCAATTTGATTTTCTAAATCAGGTAGAAAGAATTGTATTTTATGGTTTGGTTTCATTTTTCAGTTAACATTTTACTTCTAATATTTCCTTGAAGTTTGTTGTGTATTTTTTGGACAAATGATTTTGTTTCATTTTCCAAGTTCTTTGTAAGTCTTGATTGCCTAAACGTATTTTTCGTTCACCTGTTTTTCTGTGGAAATCATCTATAACTTTCATTAAAGCTTGATGTTTTGGGTTTTCTTCTTCAAATAAATGAAACTGTTTTTGGTTTTCGGGAATGATATCAGAAACAATAATTCCTGCTTTTTTGTAAATCTCACCTTCTTGAAAAAGATCTTTTAATAATTTTACAGCTAAATTACTTATGGTGATGCTCGAGTTACTAGCAAAAGGAATTGTTTCAAATTTATAAAAATTATAGCGGCTTCGTTCTACTTTGTGTTTGTCAATTCGTAAATATAGAATTACACTATGGCAACATGAATTTTGCTTGCGTAATTTTTCGGCACAAACGGTTGCAAAAGTAGATACGCGTTCTTTCATTTCATCAAAAGTTGAAATTGTTCCTTCAAAGCTTCTGGTGATGGCTATTTGTTTTTTTTGTGCAGGAGCGTCTTCTAGTAATAAAACAGATTTTCCTTCTAATTCATATTTTAAGCGTAAACCTACAATACCCATTTCTTTTTTGATATAACTTTCGTTATGAGGTAAAGTGAAATCATAAGCTGTAAAGATGTTTCTAGTTTGCATTTTTTTAGTCAATCGAAAACCGATACCCCAAACATCTTCAATTTTTGTCCATTTTAAAGCTTTGATGCGTTTTTCTTCGGTATCAATTACGTAAATTCCTTGTGTGCGTTCTTGGTATTTTTTAGCAATTTTATTAGCAACTTTAGAAAGTGCTTTAGTAGGAGCAAAGCCGATGCAAACAGGAATGCTTAGCCATTTATTAACTCTAGTTTTTATTTGAATTCCGTACTTGTGATAGTCTTCTATGTTCATTCCATCAAAGTTCATAAACGATTCGTCTATGCTATAAACTTCAATATTAGGAGTAAAACCTTCAAGAATTTTCATGACACGATTACTTAAATCGCCATATAGAGCATAATTGGAAGAAAAGACTTTGACGTTGTGTAGTTTTAATTCATTTCTAACTTTGAATTCGGGTGTGCCCATTTGTATGCCTAAATCTTTAGCTTCATAACTACGTGAAATAATGCATCCATCATTATTGGATAAAATAACAACAGGTTTTCCAACGTATTGTGGTTGAAAAACACGTTCGCAAGAAGCATAAAAATTATTACAATCGACTAGAGCATACATTTTACAAATTTAAAGCATATCCTTTCGAAATTTATAAAACGTACGTTAAAATTATGCACAAAAAAAACGCTCTGCAATGCAGAGCGTTTGTACTTGGGTAATCAAAAAATAATATATATTAGTCTTCGATAACTACAACTTGTGCAGCTACTTTACCTTTTCTACCTTCTTCTTCTTCGTAACTAACGCTTTCGCCTTCAGTTAATGATTCAACTCTCATCCCACTTGCGTGTACGAAAATGTCTTTTCCTGTTTCATCGTCTGTGATAAAACCGTAACCTTTTGATTCATTGAAGAACTTAACTTTTCCTGTTCTCATGTTGTAATATAAAAATAATTAATAATGCCCAAAGATAATTTTTTAATTGATATAAAAAAGGATTTCTCTAATAAATTTATTGATTTTCAGTATCTTCCTTTTTTTCGTCGCCTATTTTAAACATATAATCGTTTAGATTTTTATTCTTATATCTGTGATAAATGAATAGAGGCATCAAAACTAAAGCTAAAATTAAAATTCCAATCCCAATCCATTTGTCACCTTCTTCGCTACCACTATTTTTGTGATAATACCCAAAAACAATAAATCCGAAAACGATAAGTAAAAGTAATCTTAATATGTATTTCATTATTTCACGTCTAATTTAATATGCAATTCACTTAATTGCTTATCATCAATTTTACTAGGAGCATCAATCATTACATCTCTTCCTGAATTATTTTTAGGGAAAGCGATAAAATCACGAATTGTTTCTTGTCCTCCTAAAATAGACACTAACCGGTCTAGTCCGAAAGCTAATCCTCCGTGAGGTGGTGCTCCATATTCGAAAGCGTTCATTAAAAACCCGAATTGTGCTTCGGCTTCTTCTTTGCTAAATCCTAATAAATCAAACATTCTTGACTGTAATTCTCTATCGTGAATACGGATAGAACCACCACCAATTTCGTTACCATTTAAAACCATGTCATAAGCGTTTGCTCTTACTTTTCCTGGTTCTGTATCAATTAATTTAATATCTTCTGGTTTTGGTGAAGTAAATGGATGATGCATCGCATGATAACGACCACTTTCTTCATCCCATTCTAATAAAGGAAAATCTACAACCCAAAGAGGAGCAAACTCATCCGATTTACGTAAGCCTAAACGAGTAGCAACTTCCATTCTTAAAGCAGAAAGTTGAGTTCTAGTTTTATCGGCATTACCTGAAAGGATTAAAATTAAATCTCCAGCTTTTGCATTTGTTGCTTCAGCCCATTTTTTCAAATCTTCTTGGTCGTAGAATTTGTCTACTGATGATTTGAATGTGCCATCTTCTTCACATTTTACATATACCATTCCTGATGCACCTATTTGTGGACGTTTTACCCATTCGATTAAGGCATCAATTTCTTTTCTAGTGTAACTTGCACAACCTGGAGCAGCAATACCGACAACTAATTCAGCTGAATTAAAAACCCCAAATTCTTTATGTTGCGCTACTTCATTTAACTCACCAAATTTCATATCAAAGCGAATGTCTGGTTTGTCATTTCCGTAGGTTTTCATAGCGTAATCGTAGGTGATTCTTGGGAATTTCTCTACATCAACACCTTTAATCTCTTTTAATAAATGACGTGTCAAACCTTCAAACATATTTAAAATATCTTCTTGTTCCACAAATGCCATTTCACAGTCAATTTGAGTAAATTCAGGTTGTCTGTCTGCACGTAAATCTTCATCACGGAAACATTTTACAATCTGAAAATACTTATCCATTCCACCAACCATCAATAATTGCTTAAAAGTTTGAGGAGATTGAGGTAACGCATAAAATTGTCCTTCATTCATTCTACTTGGTACCACAAAATCTCTCGCTCCTTCTGGAGTAGATTTGATTAGGTAAGGGGTTTCAATATCACAAAAACCTTGGTCAGAAAGATATTTTCTAACTTCCATTGATACTTTGTGACGGAAAAGTAAATTATTTTTTACTGGATTTCTTCGGATGTCTAAGTAGCGGTATTTCATACGAATATCTTCACCACCATCAGTCTCATCTTCAATAGTAAAAGGTGGAACTTGTGCTTCGTTTAAAATGGTTAGTTCAGTCACTAAAATTTCAACATCACCAGTTGACATATTTGGGTTTTTAGAAACACGTTCAATAACAGTTCCTTTTATTTGAATTACAAATTCACGACCAAGTGATTTTGCTTTTTCAATTACGGCTTTGTCAGTTCTTTGTTCGTCAAAAATCAGTTGAGTAATTCCATAGCGATCTCTTAAATCTACCCATATCATAAACCCTTTATCTCTAGATTTTTGCACCCAACCAGCAAGGGCTACTTCTTTATTGATGTGTGAAGCATTTAATTCTCCACAATTGTGACTTCTATACATTGAAAAATATTTTTGCAAAAGTAATATAAAATTCAATTTGTGCCTCACTAATTTTTTTTTAAAAGTTGTGTTTTAACTTTTTTTTGATATTTTTTCGAATAAAAAATATAACTTTACGTAACTTAATTATACAACATGAAAAAATTAGCTTACTTATTATTGCTTTCATCTTTTGTGTCATTTGCACAAACTGAAAAGAAAAGTAGTATCAGATTTTCTGCAAAAATTGAAAATAGAAACAGTGATACCTTGACTATTTATGGACCAAATAGATTAAAACAAGCTATCCCTGTTAACAAAAAAGGTGTATTTGAAGCTTCTATAGAAACGACTGATGGAATTCATCAATTTTCTGATGGTGTTGAGTCTTCTTTAATGTATTTAAAAAATGGTGACGATTTGTCAATGACAATGAATACTAAAGAGTTTGACGAATCTATTGTTTACAAAGGGGTAGGTGCTGAAGAAAATAACTTTATGGTTCAAAAAGCTGTAAAAGACGAACAATTTGAATTGGCTACTTTTGATAAAGAAAGTGATGAGTTTAATGCAATGTTTGAAGCCAAAAAGAAATCTGATTTTGATTCTTTAGAAAACGGAAAATTAGATGAGACTTTTAAATTAAGTGTAAAGAAAATGATGACACAGCAATTTGCAAGTATGCAAAAAATTTATAAGGAAAATTTAAAAATAAAAAAACTTAACGGAAACCCTTCTCCAACTTTTGCCTATGAAAATCATAAAGGAGGCATTACAAAGTTGGAAGATTTTAGTGGAAAATATGTTTATATAGATGTTTGGGCTACTTGGTGTGCACCATGTAGAGCAGAAATTCCTTTTTTAAAAAAAATTGAGGAAAAATACCATGGCAAAAATATTGAATTTGTAAGTATTTCTGTTGATACAGATAAAGATCATGAAAAGTGGAAAAATTTGGTGACAGAAAAAAATCTAGGAGGAGTTCAATTATTTGCTGATAAAAATTGGATGTCAGATTTTATTAAAGCTTATGGAATCAATTCTATTCCAAGATTTATCTTAATTGGTCCAGATGGGAGTGTTGTAAATGCAAATGCAGATCGACCATCTTCTGAAAACTTAGATAAAGTTTTGAGTGAATTAGTTCAGTAATTTATTTTAGACTGTATAAAAGACCAGCAGAAATCTGTTGGTTTTTTTATGCTTATTTTTCCAATGTTACTAAATTGTTAAGAAAAAGTTTGTTTATTGTAAAATATTATATATATTTGTTATCAGAATATTAACCTATTAAAAGAAATGAAGATGAAAAAAGTAATAATTATGGCAGCATTGTTGATCTCAGGTGTTTTTTATGCACAAGAAGTTCAGCCTAAATATGAAGTAGTAGGAAACGAAGTTAAAGCAACATATTTTCACGATAACGGACAAGTTAAACAAGAAGGAAACTATTTAGCAGGTAAATTGCAAGGTAAATGGATTTCTTATAATGAAAATGGAAATAAAGTAGCTATTGGTGAGTATAATAATGGAATTAAAGTTGGAAAATGGTTCTTCTGGACTGATGATACTTTAAACGAAGTTGATTATACTGACAACAGAGTTGCTGATGTTAGAAAATGGTCTAAAGAAGCTTTAGTTAAAAACTAAAACTTAATTGGTTCCTTAAAAAAAAGCTCCTTGTGAAAACAAGGAGCTTTTTGATTTTATTACTAAATTTTTAGGCTATTTTCTGGAGCTGTCTTTATTTTGAGAAAGTAACATTTAATACTTTTGTTGAAGCAACAGATATAAATAAAGGGATATTATTATTGAAGAAGTCTATTAGCAAGATTTATGATTGGCTCGTAAAAATAATGGTTAAATTATTATTTGAAGTTGCTTGAAAAATCATGAAAATCAGATGGAAAATACGCAATAAATAAATTTAGACAGAAGAAAAATTAGTTCCATTTGAGAATAAATATTCTATAGAGGTTCTTATTCTGTTCGATTTTTATAGAAATAGTTTCAGCTAATTTGAGATTTAAAAAGATAGATTCTCAAAAGGAAGTTTTTTAATCGACACTTATAATAAAAGGGGTGAAAAGTATAATCTTTTCACCCCTTTTTACTATTTAATTAATTTTTAAATATTTAAAATGTTTATTACCAAATCTTAACTCTGTTTTCTGGAGCAATATACATTCCGTCTCCAACTTCAATATTGAATGCTTTGTAGAAAGCATCAACATTTTGTAAAGGCACATAAGATCTATATTGCGCTGGTGAATGTGGATCAGTTTTTACTTGATTTTTAATAGCCTCATCACGCATTTTACTTCTCCAAATTGTTGACCAAGAAATAAAGAAACGTTGTTCTGGTGTAAATCCATCAATTAAACCTGGATTACCATTTTGTTTTAAATAGATTTGTAAACCATCATAAGCAGCATTTACACCACCTAAATCTCCAATGTTTTCTCCTAAAGTAAATTTACCATCAACATAAATTCCAGGTAAAGGTTGTAAGTTTGAATATTGGTCAGCTAAAGCAGTTCCTAAACCTGTAAATTGAGCTAAATCTTCATCACTCCACCAATTTACTAAATTTCCATCTGCATCATATCTTGATCCAGAATCATCAAAACCATGAGAAATCTCGTGACCAATAACTGCTCCAATTCCACCATAATTTACGGCCTCATCAGCTCTGTAATCATAGAAAGGTGGCTGTAAAATGGCTGCTGGAAAAACAATTTCGTTGTTTGATGGATTAAAATAAGCATTCACTGTTTGTGGACTCATTCCCCATTCTGTTTTGTCAACAGGTTCCTTTAGCTTTTCAATATTTTTTTGGTGTGACCATTTTGCATATAGTCTAGAATTTTCAAAATAAGTTCCTCCTTTTTCTGGACTAACTACTTCTAAAGCTGAATAATCTTTCCACTTATCAGGATAACCAATTTTTACGGTTAACTTATTTAATTTTTCTTTTCCTTTTTCTTTAGTACCTTTTGTCATCCAAGGCAATCCGTCTATTCTATTTTCATATGCTTTCATTACATTAGCAATCATTGCTTCTGCTTTTGCTTTTGCTTCTGGTGGAAATTTTTTGGCAACATATAATTTTCCTAAAGCTTCACCCAATCTTCCGTTTACGGTTTGTAATGCTCTTTCGTCTGCTGGTCTTTGTTTAACAGCACCAGTTAATGTTTTTCCATAAAATTCCCAGTTAGCATTTTCAATTTCTGTTGAAAGTGAACCAGCAGAACCTCTTAATAAAGTCCATTTCATGTAAGCTTTCCAATCGGCTAATTGATTTTCTTTAAAAATAGTTTCTAGAGTTTCTAAATATTTTGGCTGTGAAACTACAATGGAATCCAATTTATCAATTCCGATAGTTTCAAGATAATTAGTCCAATTTACAGCAGGAACCATTTTTTGAAGTTCTACAACAGTCATTGGATTATAGGTCTTTCTTCTATCTCTTCTTTCAACTCTATCTAATGTAGCTATTGACATTTTAGTTTCTAATGCTAATATTTTTTCAGCATCAGATTTTGCTGAACCAGCAGATTGCCCTAAATATTGTAACATTCTAGCTGTATGTTCTTGGTATTTTTGACGTTTTTCAACATTATCAGGGGCATCTGAAACATAATAATCTCTATCTGGTAAACCTAAACTTCCAGTACCGACGTATACTACGTTTCTTTTACTATCTTTTGCATCTGTACTTACATAAACGCCAAAGAAGCCTAAATTAATTTCATCATCGAATTCTGCAATTAAATTTACAACTTCGTTTGCATTTTTTACAGCATCAATTTTAGCTAAATAGGGTTTTAAAGGCTCAATTCCTTGTTTGTCTCTTGCCAATGTATCTAAGACAGATTTGTATAAATTAATAGCTTTAGCTTGATCAGAATTTGGATCAATACTTTTGTCATTAATAGCTTCTTTAAGAATTGCCATAACGTCTTCGTCTGTGTTTTTACGAAGTTCATCAAAACTTCCCCAACGCGTTCTGTCAGCCGGAATTTCCGTATTATCCATCCAACTTCCATTAACATATCTAAAAAAATCATCAGAAGGTTTTACCGATTTATCCATGAAAGATGTATTAATTCCAACTGGATTTTCTTTTTTCATTACTTCTTGACTTGTTTTGCAAGAATAAAATGCTCCTGTTAAAAAAAGGAAGCTTAAACTTCCTTTTAAAATTTTATTATTCATATTTTATTGTTTAATAATTCTTTTAACGATTTGTTGATTATCTGCAACAATTTTTACAAAATAAACACCTAGTGATGCAGTTGATAAGTCAATTTTTGTTGATATATTTGAAGGAATAATATCTTTTTTAGATAAAATTATTTTACCTGTCAAATCATATACTTCAATTAAAGTTGGATTAGTTTTTCCTAAGTTAATATTAAAAATTCCATTTGAAGGATTAGGATAAATTGAAATTGTATTTAATTCGAAATTTTCATTAGACAAAACGCCACTAATTACAAAATCATCAATATTAACTCCTTTTTGATTGACGGCTTCATCAGAATGAAAGACAATTCTAAAAATCACATTTGATTGTCCCACTAATGAAGTTAATGGGTAAGAATAAGTTTTTAGTGTTGTGTCTGTTCCTGTCCATTGTGCACCAACACAATTATTACAATCGCTTCCTGTAGTTTGAGGAGTTCTGTTGCTGTTGTACCAATTAGTTCCCATTTGTCCTAATACAGACCAGTTTTGCCCCATATCTGTAGTGTATTGAACATAAACAATATCCCAATCTTGTTCTAAATCAAATTTCATAGCAAAACTTATTTGAGGACTAGATGCATTTGTAAGATTATAACATTGAGAAACTATATATGCTTTTTTCTGATCCACATAATTACCAGTTAAATTTGTAGTATATACTGTATTTCCTGATGAAGTCATTGGTCCCAAACCTTTTATTCCTCTAACCCAAATAGAAGTAGTTTCGTTTTGGTTATAAGTAATTAAGGCGTCTGATGAATTCGTAAAAGGATTAACTGTTCCTACAATTCCTGAGTCATTTACCAATAACAGAACAGATTTAGTATTGTTTTCAGGTCTTCCATCATTTATTATTGTTGAGGTTACATTCATTATATGTGCACCTCGTGATAATCCTGTAACAGATAACGGAAAGGTTGTTTCGTTACAAGGAGCTAGGTTTCCGTTCCATGTTTGGTTTACGGCTGTTCCACCATCAATTGTGTAAGAAATTGAAATAGTTGTTATAGCACTTAATCCTTGATTTTTGAGTTTTAAAACTGGTGCTAAACTTGCTCCACAAGAAATTGTATTTACACCTGTAATTGTTTGTAAAGCAATATCATTTGAAACAGCTACATACTGTTCTCCAACGTTTACTGCGTACCATGCATTTGTTACAGCAATTACCTCAGGACTATTGGCGCAATAAATTGTACTTGCCGCCTCAATTGTTGCGTTTCTTGCATCAGCATAGGTTGAATTTGGAGTTAAATAGTCTCTTTCTGCAATATATGCTATTTCAGATGCTTTTGTCATTCCAATTCCGGTCACATTGTAAACATCTGGTGTTGGAGCATTGTTTGTTCCAGATTTACCTGCTGTTAAAATATAAAACCAATGATTTAAAACTCCAGAATTTGTATGTACACCTCCACTATCTGCAGTTCCACTATACCAAAAATTTCCTAAATAAGTATCTGGATCTCCTTTAGAATTTGGGTTACTCATTGATCTAAAAGCATTTCCTAAATCTTCACCTATAAGCCAAATTGCATTTGGAATTGTAGCGGTCAAACCTCCTGTTCTTCCGTATTGTTCAATACAAGCGCCCCAGATATCAGAAAAACCTTCATTCATCGCTCCCGATTGATTTTGATATACTAAACCGGCAGTATAAGTACAAATAGCATGTCCTATTTCGTGACCACAAACATCAATTGAAGTTAATATATCTGAAGAACCACTACCATCACCATAGGTCATTGCAGCACCATTCCAAAAAGCGTTATTATAGTTAACATCGAAATGCACATAACTTTTAATTATAGCTCCGTTATTATCATAACTATTTCTACTAAAGATGTTGTTCCAAAAATCATATGTTTTTTCTGCACCCCAATGTGCATCTAATGCGCCATTATCCTTATTTGCATTATTATATTCGGCAGCAGTCCAATTGTTATCATTATCTGTAAAATCTACATCTTGGTAGACCGTTCCTTTTAGACAATTAAATGTTTTTATTCCATTTCCTCTAGTAGCATCTTGTAAAATATAATTTGAACCTGACAATGTAGCTTCGATTGGTCTGCTACCACTATATCTAGTTGCGGCAGTTCCTTGAACTAGTGGTTTAGAAATATTTAATTTTGAAAATGGTTTTTTTACTTCATTACTAGCGTTTATTTTATCAGCATGTTTGATGATAGGATTTGAAAATAGAATTTCTCCAGAATGTGCATCAACATACACTTCTTGTCTAGCTACTGGATTAATAGAGTAAATATCGTATTTATAAGCTAAGTGACTTTCTTCTGACAAGACATTTGGAAAAATAACTAATTCTCCTTCAGGTTTCTTATAATCCATTAAGTGCGATTGCTCATTATCTTCCCACATATATTTCAAAGCATTAACACTTTGTATTGCCTTGTTAAATGCTTGTTGTTTAGCTACAGTTGGAGTCGTATTTAATTGGTTTGTATTGTAAAGTTCTCCATTAACTAAATATACACCTTCATTATTAGTATGCGTAATAACTGTTCCAAATTCTATTTTTATATTGTTGTAAAATTGTTGAAATTTATCATGTTGAAAACCTCTTTCATCAATTGTCGAATATAATTTAGTGTATGAATAATTTTCATTTAAACTATATTCTTTTGAAAATAATTTAATTGCTGCATCAAAATTTGTATTTAATGTGTTTATTTTTAATGTTTTTTGATGTGCTTTTGCTTCTTGAAGATTATTTTTTTGTCCAAAAAACACAGCTGAATTTAACAACATCAGAAGACATATTATTTTTGTTTTCATATTTTTATTTTACTTGAAATGGGGTTTATTTTTTAATAATTCTTTTAACGATGTTTTGATTATTAGCATTTATCTTAACAAAATAAATACCTTGAGACGCATCTGATAAATTTATTGAAGTCTCGAAATTTCTAATTAAAAGATCTTTTTTAGATAAAATTATTTTACCTGTTAAATCATATACTTCAATAGAAGTTGGTTCTAAATCACCTAATGAAATATTAAAAACCCCTTCAGATGGATTTGGATAAACAGAGATGTTATTTAATTCAAAATTATTAGTTGATAAAACTCCAGTTATTACAAAGTCATCTATGTTAACACCTAATTGATTTACTGACTCATCACTATGAAAAACAATTCTAAAAATTACATTTGGTTGAGAACTAAGTGCATTTAAAGGATAAAGATAGGTTGTTAAATTAGTGTTTGTTCCAGTCCATTGACCTCCTGGGCAATTTTGACAATCATTTGATGAACCAGATGATGCATTAGTTCTGTTACTATTGTACCAATTTGGCCCTTGTTGTCCTAAAAGCGACCAATTTTGACCAAAATCAGTTGAATATTCAACATAAACTATATCCCAATTCTCTTCTAGATGATATTTCATCGTGAATTGAATTTGAGGATTTGTAATGTTTGTTAAATTATAACATTGAGAAACTATGTATGATTTTACTCCGTCAGGATAATTACCAGTTAAATTTGTAGTATAAACGGTATTTCCTCCTGTAGACATTGGGCCTATACCTTTAATTCCTCTTTCCCATTGTGAACCATTTGAACTTGCATTATAAGTTATTAACTCATCTGAAGTATTAGTGAATTCATTGGTTTGGCCTACAATTCCTGCATCATTAATATAAAAAGTAATCAGACTTGAATTGTTATCTGAGTAAGCGTCATTTGGA
The DNA here is from genome assembly GCF_963975005.1 of uncultured Flavobacterium sp. GTDB lineage: Bacteria > Bacteroidota > Bacteroidia > Flavobacteriales > Flavobacteriaceae > Flavobacterium. The sequence continues at coordinate 11,573 of NZ_CAXBFR010000023.1, read as the reverse complement.
GTTGTTGAAGTTGCATTCATAGTGTGAACACCTCTTGATAAAGTCTGAGAAGGTAATGAAACAAGTGTTGTTTGTCCAGAAGTTATGTTTCCATTCCAAGTATATGTATTAGCACTTCCATCAATATCATAATTGATGGTAACTACGGTGATTGCGTTTGTTCCATTGTTTTCAACTTGTATTTGCGGAACAATTGTATTTCCGCAATTAATATCGATATTGTTTGGGTTTTGTATAGCAATAAGTTTAATATCAGTTGCGGGCACTTGAACAGGAATATTAGTTTGCCAAATTCCTCTTCCATAAGTAGCCGCAATTAATATATTGTCTTCTAAATTGATTTCTAAATCTGTAACTGAAACGTTTGGCAAATTTGTATCAAATGCTTCCCAAGCCGTCATACTGTCATCAATATAGTAAACTCCTAAACTTGTACCTAAATATAATGGATTGTCTGTATTACGCCCTTGATGAACAATTGTGTTCTTCCCAATATTTGGTAAACCTGTAGAAAAATTCGTGAATGTACTACCTCCATTTAAAGATTTTAATGTCTGTCCTGAAGTTCCTGAAGTTACTAGATAAACTATATTACTGTTCGTAGAATGAACATCAATTGCTGTAATTGTTCCAGATGCTGAGTATGAAAGTGTAAAATTGATTCCTTTATCTGTACTTTTATACAAAGAAGAACCATTTGTCACATACATAATATTATCATTTGAAGGGTCAATGGCAATTAACTCCATATTTCCATTTCCTAAACTATTAGTATTTTGTTGAACCCATGAAGAACCATTTAATTTATATAATCCATTGTAACCAGAAAAGACCTCTCCAATTGAATTAATCATTAATGGAGTAACCCAATTTCCACTTACACCAGTAGGCGAACTTACACTAGATCCAAGTGAGTTTCCTGCATTGTTGCTAATGTACATGTTTCCTCCATTTTGAATAAAGCCATAGTACAAATTTTGGTTTACTGGACTAATTGCTGCATCCATTCCATCTGCGCCATAATAATTTTTCCAAGCACCGTTGCTAAAGGCATGACCACCGTTGTCCTGTAATCCTCCCACAATATTTGCAGAAGTTTGTTTAGAAACGGCAACTTTATAAAACTGGCTTATTTGTGCTCCTGAAGTTTTGTCCGTAAAAACAATACCTCCATTATCTGAAACATAAACCCCTCCATCGCTACCACAATATAATTTTCCACCATGAAAACCTAAATAATGAATATCAGCGTGTGTGTATGAAGCCGCGCTAGGAGAGCTCCAATTGTTAATTTTAGTAAAAGTAGTTCCTCCATTGGAGGATTTCCAAACGTTTAAACAACCAGTGTATACTTCGTTTTCATTTGTATTTGATACTGCTAACGCTAAGTCATACCAAGACTGTGTTGATTCAAATATATCTGTTGATGTTCCAGATACGTTAGACCAGCTAGTTCCTCCATTAGTAGATTTATAAAGCCCTTGTAAAGTAGCTGAACTTGTTGCACTTAAAATATAAATATAATTTGAATTTGCTGCTGTAACATCTAATAATAGTCTTCCTGAAGTAAAAGGTAATCCTGTAGTAATTATACTAAAAGTACTTCCGGTATTAGTTGATTTAAAAAATCTATTATTAGAAACTGCATAAACTGTTGAAGGGTCATTAGGATTTAATCTTATAGAACCTTGGGAGAAGTTTCCCGATTGAACAACTGTCCAACTTGTTCCTGCATCTGTTGTTCTATATAAACCCACACTTGTAGCGCACCATAAAATTTGATTATTTGTTGGATGTATTAAAATATCTCCTGCCAAAGTAGAAGTATTTGTAAATGTCAATCCAGTTGTATTCCATGTTAAACCTCCATCAATTGATTTCATAACACCAATAGAATAAGTGTCTGAAGAATCTTTATCACCAGTTGCAATGTAAATGGTGTTAGAGTTAGAATAATCAATTGCAATACCAGACACTCCAATTTGAGGTAAATTATCTGATAATGCAGACCAAGTTGAACCAGAGTCAATAGACTTCCATATTCCACCTGCAGGTGTGCCAATATATATAGTGGTAGGGTTTGAAGGGTCAACATGTACAATGTTTACTCTACCTTGTCCAGATGACCAAGAACCTGTATTTAAATGAGAAAAAGGACCAACAGGTTGCCAATTACTAACGGGTAAAGACTGTGTGCTTTTATTTGTTTCAGCTGTTTTTTTTTGATTAAATGCAGCCCACATTTCCTCTGGAGTTATTTTATTTCCATTGACATCAACTTTATTTTGCCAATGGTATTCCCATCGCATAAAAGGTTTATAACCCGAACCCTTTTTGTTTTTGTCATGAGTCAACCAATAGTTGTCAAAAGATTGTTTTAACTCTTCTATTGATAAGTTTCCTTGTTTTGCTCCTTCATTGTTTTTAAGCCATGGTGCAGAAGCGTTATACTGTGAATGTCCTAGTAAGGAAATTAACATAGTAAATATGATAATTGTTTTTTTCATTGTAAAAATTTGAATAGCTAACAAATATATACAAAGAAATTAATAAAAATTAATTTTTAACATCTGTTTGTTAGATATATAACATTATTTTCTAAACGTTTTGTATTTTTGCAAAAAAAATGATTTCAATATTTAAAAAATATAAAACATTTATATTTATATTTTTAGGGGTTTCAATTCTTATTTTCATAGGTATTTATACTTTATTACAACCTCAAAAAACGCTACCTATTTTTACTCCAAGGGATGTTAATCCTCAGTTAGTTGACTCAACTATTCAACATGTTGGTTATAATCATAGAATTGCTGATTTTAAATTTACTAATCAAAACGGAATAATAATTACGCAAGATGATTATAAAGACAAAATTTATGTAGCCGAGTTTTTCTTTACTACTTGTCCAACAATATGCCCAATTATGACAGATAATTTGGTTTGGCTTCAAGATAAAATAAAAAGCATGCCCGATGTTCTTATACTTTCACACAGTGTCACTCCAGATATTGACAGTGTTCCGGTTTTAAAAAAATATGCCCTTGAAAAAGGAGTTGTTGATAGCAAGTGGAATTTAGTCACAGGAAACAAAAAAGATATTTATTATATTGCAAGAAAATCGTATTTAGCTGTTGAAACTGGAAAACCAGAAGAATTGTATGATATGGTTCACACAGAAAACCTTGTTCTTATTGATAAAAAAGGAAGAATAAGAGGCTTTTATGATGGAACAAATCTTGACAAACCTACCGAAGACGGAACAAAAAATGTAACTCAGCTTTTTGAAGACATTAAATGGCTTTCAGAAATTGAAAAATAAAACCTCGCAGAAAGTTAAAATATGATAATTATCAGGATTAATCAGTATTAAATTTTTACTTTTGTATTTTAATTCAATCTAAATAAGCGTGGAAATTAATTTATCACAACTTAAAAAAGGTGAAAGAGCAACTATTATAGACTTTAACATTGAAGAAATTCCGTTAAAGCTACTAGAAATGGGATGCTTGCCTGGTAACAGTATAGAATTAATTCAAATTGCACCTCTCGGAGATCCATTATACTATTGTATTAATGACGCTCATGTAGCAATTCGCTTAGAAACAGCTATAGAAATTAGCATTATAAAAGAGCAAATTTAATATGGCTCAAAAAAACATCAAAGTTGCTTTAATAGGAAATCCTAATGTGGGGAAAACATCAGTTTTTAACCAACTAACAGGTTTAAACCAACAAGTAGGAAATTATCCTGGAATTACGGTCGAAAAAAAACAAGGTTTTGCTAAACTATCTAATGATGTTCGAGCAAAAATTATTGATTTACCTGGAACATATAGTTTAAATGCAAGTTCGATTGACGAAAATGTAGTCATCGAATTATTGTTAAATAAAAAAGATGAAGATTTTCCTGATGTTGCAGTAGTTGTAACTGAAGTAGAAAACTTAAAACGTAATTTACTGCTTTTTACCCAAATTAAAGATTTAGAAATTCCAGCTATTTTAGTCATCAATATGAGTGACAGAATGAAGTTAAAAGGAATTGAACTAGATATTCCGTTTTTAGAACAAGAATTAAAAACTAAAATTGCTTTAGTAAGTTCAAGAAAAAAAATCGGAATTGATACTTTAAAAAACTTAATTCTAAATTATGAAGATTTATCTATTGAACCTTGCTTAAACGCTTCCTCAATTGATCCAGAATATTTTGAAAAATTAAGAAAAACATTTCCAAATCAACTATTGTATAAACTTTGGTTGGTTATTACGCAAGATGTAAATTTCTTGAATTTAGAACGAAATGAAATTAAAAATTCATTTACAAAATCACATTCGGATTTAAAAAGATTACAACAAAAAGAAACTATCAAACGCTACCAATTTATAAATGACACCTTAAAAATAGGTCAAAAAATTGACAAATCTAAAGCATCAGGTATTCAATCAAAATTAGACAGAATACTTACTCATAAAGTCTTTGGATACGTTATTTTCTTCTTTATTTTATTTGCGATTTTTCAATCTATTTTTGAATGGTCAACCATTCCGATGGATTTTATTGATGAATCTTTTGCCCATTTTTCAAACTATACTAAGACAAATTTACCAGTAGGAAAATTTACTGATTTAATTAGTGAAGGAATTATTCCAGGAATTGGTGGAATTGTTATTTTTATTCCACAAATAGCCTTTTTATTTCTATTTATTTCTGTTTTAGAAGAAAGCGGTTATATGAGTCGCGTTGTGTTTTTGATGGATAAAATCATGCGTAGATTTGGTTTGTCAGGAAAAAGTATTGTGCCTTTAATTTCAGGAACTGCTTGTGCGATTCCTGCCATAATGAGTGCTAGAAACATTGAAAATTGGAAAGAAAGATTAATCACAATTTTAGTAACACCATTTACTACTTGTTCCGCTAGATTGCCAGTTTATGCCATTATAATATCCTTAATAATTCCAGAAGAAAAAGTTTTAGGTTTCTTAAGTTTACAAGGTTTAGCCTTAATGTTGCTTTATTTAATTGGTTTCTTTATGGCCATTTTTTCATCTTGGTTGTTAGATAAATTCTTAAAATTGAGTTGCAAAACTTACTTTGTGGTTGAAATGCCGAGTTATAAAATCCCAATGTTTAAAAATGTTGCAATCAATGTGTTAGAAAAAACAAAAGCATTCGTTTTTGGTGCTGGAAAAATCATTTTAGCCTTATCGGTTATTCTCTGGTTTTTAGGTTCTCATGGTCCAACAAAAGATTTTGATAATGCAGAGCAAATAGTTGAAAAAGATATTTTAGCCAATAATTTAGTTTTAGAACCAAGTTTGATCGAAACTAAAGTCAATACTTACAGGTTAGAACATTCTTATATTGGAATTGTAGGCAAAGCCATTGAACCAGCGATAAAGCCTTTAGGTTATGATTGGAAAATCGGAATTGCAGTTGTCACATCATTTGCTGCGAGGGAAGTTTTTGTAGGAACATTAGCAACAATTTATAGCGTTGGTGGAAACGACGATGAAGATGATATGCAAAATACCATTAAAAAAAGAATGCAAGCTGAAATTAATCCTGTAACAGGTGAAAAAGTTTTTAATTTTGCTACTGGAATTTCTTTATTGTTGTTTTATGCTTTTGCTATGCAATGTATTAGTACCTTGGCTATTGTAAAAAAAGAAACCAATTCATGGAAATGGCCTATAATTCAACTTGTGGTTATGAGTGGATTTGCTTATATTGTGGCTTTAATTGCTTATCAAATTTTAAAATAATATGCAAGAAATTTTAGTTTATATTGCCCTTTTTATAGCTGTTGGATTTTTAGTAAAAAAATTTTTCTGGAAAAAATCTGCCAAGAAATCAAAATCTTGTGGTGATGATTGTGCTTGTCATTAAAGTTTTTAAAAAAGTCTTAATTTGAATTTATTAATCTCTCTAAATCTAAATTTAATGAGATGTTGGCTCCAAAAAACTGACTTTTTCTATCATTATCAAATTTAACAAATGGAGCAATATCATATTCGATTTTTGTTTGTAGATCGATAAATTTAAAAATTCTATATCCAAAACCTAGTTGGGCGCCATAGATAAAAGTTTCAAAATCATCTTTTACATCTTCATTATCTAATGTTACTTTTGTTAGAAATGCTATTTTTGGACCTAAAAGCATATAAAAACCTTTTCTATATTCTTGTCCAAAATCATATTTCAAATTTGGATTTATTTCAAAAAAGGAAAAATTAAATTTATCTTCTGAGGTTAAAAAAGATGATGATGATTTAAAATAAGCTTCTTTCTTATTAATTATTATTTCTGTCTTTAAACCTAAATTATCTGTAAATTGATATTCTAAATATGCTCCAAAATTAACGGTGTTGTTTTTATCAGTAACAAAATGATATCTTCCATTATTGTTTCCTATTTCATAAAAAGCATAACCAATTATTGGTCCATAAGAAATGTTTTGAGCTTTAATTAAATTTGATGCAAAAAAAATAAAACAGATAATTACTACTTTTTTCATTGTATGAAAATTTATATAGTAAAAAAACAAATGTATAAATTAATTTACTCCAACTTAACCTTAAACAATGCTTTTTCTTCAAATTTTATGGAAGTCTCTACCAAATTTCCTAAATCAATATATTTAATTATATTTTTTTTTGAAATTTGAGCTTCTTTATTTTTAATTGATTTTAAAATCCTTTCTTTATCTTTTCTAACTGAAATACTATCAAGTTCAATCCAACTAAATAAAAAATCTAATCTGTTTAAATTTTCAAAATTTTTCTTTTCAACTTTTGAAATCTTAATAATCTCATTTGGATAAAGAACATGAAATTTAAATTTATAATTATTTGGAAAATGTCCATAACGAGTAATCCAAATTTTTCTGTCTATCAAGGCAATTAAATTGTCTACATATGAATTTCCTATTTCAATTTTGGAAATTAAAAGTGGACTTTCAGATAAGTTTTTGAACTCGACTACACAATTTATCAAGCTATCGTTCTGTTCATATATAGTGTGACTTACTTCATAAATAGTAGATTCATAAGTGCTTTTTTCAGATATAATATTTTGTGAATATCCAAAAAATGTAAATAAAAAAAAGATAATTATATTTTTCTTCATATTTAAAATTTACTCCAACTCAACCTTCAATACATAATCCTTCAATTCAATAGTTTGACCCTCTTTTTTTATAGGTTGAACCAGAATATCTTTTACTTTTTTATCTAATGAAATGTATTCAGAAAAGAACTGTTTGTTTTGTTCCAACTTTTTATTATTGATGGAAAGCGTTTCTGATTTCTCTAGTTTATGATTTTTGTAAATTTCAAGTTCCAACTGAACTTCCCCAGCCCAAATACAAGTTACTCCTTCAGGACAACGAGAATCTGAAATTATTTTGGAAATTTTCATTTCATAATCATTCCCAACTTTATTCAAGGTGTTTGAGTTGATAAGAATTTCGTTTTCGCTTGCAACTTGTTTTGAAGCACAACTTATGAAAATAAATAGAGCTACAATTGGTGTGAAGTATTTCATTTGTATAAAAGTTTATTTCTCAAAGTTACACAAAGTTTTTATCCTAAAGCAACATCCAAAGTCATCATTACAATAAATCCACCAATAAACCCTAAAGTGGCAATATCAGTGTTTTTCTCTAATTGTGTTTCTGGGATTACTTCTTCAACAACCACATAAATCATCGCACCAGCAGCAAAAGCTAAAGCATAAGGCAATATTGGTGTAAAAAACATTACAGCTGCAGCTCCTAAAACTCCAGCAATTGGTTCTACTAAAGCAGAAGCTTGTCCATACATAAAACTTTTTCTTCGGCTCATTCCCATTCTACGCAATGGCATAGAAACTGCAATTCCTTCAGGAAAATTCTGAATTCCAATTCCGATCGCCAAAGTAACTGCTCCAGCAATAGAGGCTTCTGGAATTCCAGCGGCAACTCCACCAAACAAAACACCAACCGCTAATCCTTCTGGAATATTATGCAAAGTAATGGCTAATGTTAATAGAGTAGTTCGTTGCCAAGGTGATTTTATTCCTTCAGTTTCTTTAAAATTGATATGTAAATGAGGCAACGTTTTGTCTAAAGCAAAAATAAATAACGCTCCTAAAGCAAATCCAACAGCTGCTGGAATTACCTTTATAAATCCCTCACCACCACTCATTTCTATTGATGGTGCTAATAAGCTCCAAAAACTCGCAGCAACCATAACTCCACCCGTAAAACCAAGCATTCCATCAAAAAATGTTCGGTTCATTCCTTTAAAAAAGAATACAAATGAAGCTCCTAAAGCGGTTACAAACCAAGTGAACATTGTTGCATAAAAAGCAGCCAAAATTGGATCAATGTTTTCTAAATAAGTTAATACATCTTGAAACATAATTATTGTACGTATAAGTTAGTAGCTATTTTATCTGATATCGTAATTTTTTTATCGTTAATTTCAACTTGAAGAATATCGTCGAAAGTGTCTTTTTCTAAAATTTTAAAAGTTGAACCTAAAGCAATTTTTTGTTTGTCTAAATATTGTAAAAATTCAGCTGATGAATCTTTAACACCAACGCATTTATAAGAAACATTAATTTTGGCATCAGACAAAAGTTGTTTTTGAACTTTTTTAATTTCGCCATTGGCGTTCGGAATTGGATCACCATGTGGATCAAAATCTGGAAAATTAAGGAAAGCATCTAATTTATCTATCAATTTTTCAGATTGAATGTGTTCTAGTTCTTCTGCAATTTCATGGACTTCATCCCAAGTAAAATTTAATTTTTCTACCAAAAAAACTTCCCACAAACGATGTTTTCTAACAATCATTTTTGCATTTAAAGTACCTTGCTCCGTTAAAGAAGCACCTTGATATTTTTTATAGATTACTAAATCTTTTTCCGATAATTTCTTCAACATATCAGTTACAGAAGATGCTTTTGTTTCAAGCATTCCAGCAATTGCATTGGTATTAACTCCTTTTGGAGAAACCACTGATAAATGATAAATTACCTTCAAATAATTCTCTTCTGAAGTAGTCATTCTTTTAAATTTTATACAAATATATAAATTTTTATTTTGATTCACATAATTATATTTTTAGTTTTGCCTAAAAATAATATTTATGAAGCCTAAAATTTATTTATTCACTTTGTTTTTAACTGGAATACTTTATGCTCAAGAAAATGAATCTATTCAAACGGATAGACCAGATCAAACAGAAACACCAGCTTTAACTCCTTTAAAAATGCTACAAGTTGAAACAGGATTCAGTGCCAAAAAAACAAATAACGATGCATCTAGTTTCGTACTTCCGAGTGTTTTGTGGAAATATGGAATTTCAGATAATTTCGAATTAAGATTAATTACAGAATTTGCAAACAACAAATCCTATTCAACTAGAACTTCAGGAATGAATCCAGTTTTGATTGGTTTTAAAGCAAAAATTATTGAAGAAAATGGAATCATTCCTCAAACTTCAATAATTGGTCATTTAGCTTTACCAAATGTGAGTTCCACTAAATTTAAATTGGATTATTTAGCGCCACAATTTCGATTTGCAATACAACACACACTAACAGAAAAAATCGCATTGAGTTATAATTTAGGAAGTGAATGGGATGGTTTTACAGCAGAACCATCTTTTATTTATTCTTTGGCAACGGGTTATTCAATTACAGAAAAAGTAGAAACTTATGTTGAAATTTTTGGATTTGCACCTCAAAATCAAAAATCAAATCATAACTTTGACGGAGGATTTACATATTTAGTATCAAATAATGCCATGATTGATGTTTCAGGTGGAATTGGTTTAACCGAAAATGCACCCAAATATTATTTCGCGCTTGGTTTTTCTTTTAGAATTTAATGAAACACTACAATTACATTTTTACAGGAACTGGATTAGCTGCTTTAATGACAGTTTACGAAATGATTTTGTCGAAAAAACTAGAAGACAAATCGATTCTTTTAATTGACAGTGATGCTAAAAAAACCAATGATAGAACTTGGTGTTTTTGGGATGATTCAAACAGTTTTGAAGAAATAATTTCTAAAGAATGGAAAAACACTCTTTTTGCTAATGAAAATTTTCAAAAGAAACTAAATATTGAGCCTTATCACTATAAAATGATTCTAGGTTTAGATTTGTATAATTTTGTTTTTGGTGAAATTTCAAAAAATAAAAACATTCATTTTTTACAAGAGAAAGTAGTTGATTTTTCAGATTTAGGCGATCACTGTTTGGTTAAAACGAAACAAAATGCCTTTACTTGCAAAAAAGTTTTTAACTCTATTTTTAATCCAACTTTAGTAACTTCCCAAAAAAAACATCCCTTATTACAACAGCATTTTATAGGTTGGTTTATAAAAAGTAAAGAACCTGTTTTTGATAAAAATGCAGCAACTTTTATGGATTTTTCAGTCAATCAGAAAGGGAATACTCGTTTTATGTATGTTTTACCAACTTCTAAAAATCAAGCTTTAATTGAATACACTTTGTTTTCAAAAGACTTACTTTCCAAAAAAGAATATGAAGATGAAATTGAATTGTACATCAAAAAATTAGGCATAACAGAATATGAAATTATTGAAAAAGAACAAGGAAATATTCCTATGACAAGTTATCCCTTTTGGGAAAATAATTCAAAAAACATAATAAACATAGGGTCTGCTGGTGGTTGGACAAAAGCAAGTACAGGTTTTACGTTTAAAAATGTCACCAAAAAATCAAAGCAATTGGTTTCTTTTCTCAATGCTGATTCAGATTTTACTAAATTTCATAAAAAAGACAAATTTTGGTTTTATGATTTACTTTTTATTGATGTTTTATTCAAAGACAATTCAATCGGGGCGAAATTATTTTCAGGATTATTTAAAGATCAAAATTCAGGTTTGATTTTGAGATTTTTAGATGAAGAGACTTCTTTATTTGAAGATTTGAAAGTGATTTTAAAATGTCCAAAAGTTCCTTTTATGAAAGCTTTGTTTAGAAGAGTTTTTTAATAGAAGATCATCTATAACATAATAATTAAATTTTATAGTTTCTTTAAAATAATTCTTTAAAAATCATTGTATCTTTGCACTTGAATAAATAATCGGAAAATCTTTAACTCAGAATATCCGAACATCTAAATCAAAAATTATGTATCCAGAAGAAATGGTTAAACCAATGCGTGCTGAATTAAATGACGCTGGTTTTCAAGATTTATATAGTGCTGACGAAGTAAAAAATGCAATACAATCAGAAGGAACTACTTTAGTAGTTGTGAATTCAGTTTGTGGTTGTGCTGCAAGAAATGCTCGTCCAGGTGCTAAAATGAGTTTAGAAGGGGCTAAAAAACCTTCAAAATTAGTCACTGTATTTGCAGGTGTTGATAAAGATGCTGTTGATGCGGCAAGAGAGCAAATGTTCCCTTTTCCTCCTTCATCACCAAGTATAGCATTATTTAAAAACGGTGAGTTAGTTCATATGTTAGAACGTCATCACATTGAAGGTCGTCCAGCTGAATTAATTGCAGAAAACTTACAAGACGCTTACAACGAACATTGTTAATGAATTTTCAT
>NZ_CAXBFR010000022.1:0-30566 GCF_963975005.1 uncultured Flavobacterium sp. | reverse complement strand
AAAAACTGTTGTAATGAATAATTTAAAAGAATATTTAATTCAATTTGTTGGGTTAAAAACAGGGAAACACCAGTTTGATTATCACATAGATGATTCGTTCTTTGAGCACTTTGGTTTTGATGAATATAGTGCTTCAGATATAAAAGTTGAGATCTCGTTAGATAAGAAAAACATGATGCTTGAATTAGAAATTAAGCATAATGGTACAATAAATGTTCCGTGTGATTTAACTAATGAAGACTTTGATTTGATCATAAAAGGTAAAATAAACTTAATTGTTAAGTTTGGAGGTGCTTTTAATGATGAAAATGAAGAAATATTGACTTTACCTCATGGTGAATATGAATTTAATGTTGCTCAATATATATATGAGTCAATAATACTTTCAGTTCCAACAAAAAGAGTTCATCCTGGAGTTAAAGATGGAACACTAGATTCTAAAGCATTAGAAGTTTTAAATAATCTAGCTCCAACAGAAATTAAAGAAGAAGAAAATAAAGATACCGACCCAAGATGGGACGATTTAAAGAAACTATTAACGGATAAATAATATAGTAAAATGGCACATCCAAAGAGAAAAATCTCCAAAACAAGAAGAGATAAGAGAAGAACACATTATAAAGCAACTCCTGCACAAATTGCTACTTGCCCTATAACTGGTGAAGCGCATTTATACCACAGAGCTTACTGGCATGAAGGTAAAATGTACTACAGAGGACAAGTTGTAATAGACAAATCTGAAGCAGTAGCTTAATTGTTTTAAAATAATAGAGAAAAACTCTCACATTGTGAGAGTTTTTTTTTGATTTATTGAATCGTTGATAATTATAATCTATGATTTAATAAGGTTTGATTTTTTTTTTGTAATTTTCACAACTAATCAAATGGTAACATTTGAAAAGAAAAATTATATTTATGAATAAAATAACAGCCGCAATAACAGCCGTTGGATCATATGTTCCGGATTTTGTTATGTCTAATAAGGTTTTAGAGACTTTAGTAGATACTAATGATGAATGGATCACTTCAAGAACAGGTATTAAAGAAAGAAGAATTCTTAAAGAAGAAGGTCAAGGAACATCTTACTTGGCTATAAAAGCAGCACAAAATTTAATAGAAAAAGCAAATATTGACCCATCTGAAATAGATATGGTTATTATGGCTACAACAAGTCCAGATATGCCCGTTGCGGCTACTGGTGTTTATGTTGCATCTCAAATTGGAGCTGTTAATGCGTTCGCTTATGATTTACAAGCAGCATGTTCTAGTTTCTTATTCGGTATGTCAACGGCTTCTGCTCATATACAATCTGGTAGATATAAAAAAATATTATTAATTGGAGCGGATAAAATGTCATCAATTATTGATTATACCGACAGATCTACTTGTATCATCTTTGGTGATGGTGCCGGTGCAGTTTTGTTTGAACCGAATGAAGAAGGTTTAGGTTTGCAAGATGAGTATCTAAGAAGTGATGGTATTGGAAGAGATTTCTTAAAAATTGAAGCTGGTGGATCTATGATGCCTCCTTCTGAAGAAACTGTAAAAAACAAAAGACATTTTGTACAACAAGATGGAAAAACAGTTTTCAAATATGCTGTTTCAGGAATGGCAGATGTTAGCGAAAAAATAATGCAACGTAACAATCTTACAAAAGAAGACGTTAATTGGTTAGTAGCTCATCAAGCTAATAGAAGAATTATTGATGCAACTGCCAATAGAATAGGATTAGAGGAAGAAAAAGTTTTAGTAAATATCCACAGATATGGAAATACTACTTCGGCGACTTTACCTTTGTTATTAAGCGATTTTGAAAATCAATTAAAAAAGGGAGATAATTTAATATTTGCTGCTTTTGGAGGTGGTTTCACATGGGGAGCTATCTATTTAAAATGGGCATATAACAAACAAGAACAAACTAACTAAATCAAATTTTATAACATGGATATTAGAGAAATTCAAAATTTAATCAAATTTGTATCAAAATCAGGTGCAACAGAAGTGAAATTGGAAATGGATGATTTCAAAATTACTATCAAAACCACTTTAGAAGGTTCAGAGCCTACAACTACTTATGTGCAACAAATGCCTGTTTCTCAAGCATTGCCTCAAGCACCAGCAGCACAACCAACAGCTCCAACAGCTCCAGCGGTAGAAGCAAATGATGATGCAAAATACATCACTATTAAATCTCCAATTATTGGAACATTATACAGAAAGCCATCTCCAGATAAACCAGTTTTTGTTGAAGTTGGAAGTACAATCTCTAAAGGAGATGTAGTATGTGTAATCGAAGCTATGAAATTATTTAATGAAATTGAATCTGAAATTTCAGGAAAAATCGTTAAAATTTTAGTGGATGATTCTTCTCCAGTTGAGTTTGATCAACCCTTGTTTTTAGTAGATCCATCTTAATAAATTATTAATTATGAATTATAAATTGTGAATTGGTTTCTGCCAAAATCATGATTTAAGAAAAAGCTCATAACTCATAACTCATAACTCAAATTAGATGTTTAAAAAAATATTAATAGCCAATAGAGGTGAAATTGCATTACGTGTAATTAGAACTTGTAAAGAAATGGGTATAAAAACAGTAGCTGTTTATTCAACTGCTGATGCTGAAAGTTTGCACGTACGTTTCGCAGATGAAGCAGTGTGTATTGGTCCCCCACCAAGTAACCTTTCTTATTTAAAAATGTCAAATATTATAGCTGCAGCAGAAATAACTAATGCAGACGCTATTCATCCAGGATATGGTTTTCTTTCTGAAAACGCTAAATTTTCTAAAATTTGTCAAGAACACGGCATCAAATTTATTGGAGCTTCTCCAGAAATGATTGATCGAATGGGAGACAAAGCCAATGCTAAATCAACAATGATTGAAGCAGGTGTGCCATGTGTGCCAGGAAGTGAAGGAATTATTGCTACTTACGAAGAATGTGAAAAAGTTGCAAAAACAACAGGTTATCCAGTAATGCTTAAAGCTTCTGCAGGTGGTGGTGGAAAAGGTATGCGTGCTATTTGGAAAAAAGAAGATTTAAAAAATGCTTGGGAGTCTGCAAGACAAGAAAGTAAAGCTGCTTTTGGAAATGATGACATGTACATGGAGAAACTTATTGAAGAGCCAAGACATATCGAAATTCAAGTAGTAGGTGACGCTTATGGAAAAGCCTGTCATTTATCTGAAAGAGATTGCTCTGTACAACGTCGTCATCAAAAATTAACAGAAGAAACTCCTTCTCCTTTTATGACTGATGAATTGCGAAATGCAATGGGTGCTGCTGCTGTAAAAGCTGCAGAATACATTAAGTATGAAGGTGCTGGTACGGTTGAGTTCCTTGTAGATAAGCATAGAAACTTTTTCTTTATGGAAATGAATACTCGTATTCAAGTTGAACATCCTATAACAGAACAAGTAATTGATTTTGACTTAATACGCGAACAAATTATGGTTGCTGCTGGAATTCCAATTTCAGGTAAAAACTATTTTCCAATGTTGCATTCTATTGAGTGTCGTATTAATGCTGAAGATCCTTATAATGATTTTAGACCTTCACCAGGAAAAATCACTACACTTCATACACCAGGAGGTCATGGAGTTCGTTTAGATACCCATGTTTATGCTGGATATACAATTCCACCAAATTACGATTCAATGATTGCAAAGTTGATTACAACAGCTCAAACAAGAGAAGAAGCTATCAATAAAATGAAACGCGCTTTAGATGAATTTGTAATTGAAGGGATAAAAACAACAATTCCTTTTCATAGACAATTAATGGATGAACCTGATTATGTAGCTGGAAATTACACTACAAAATTCATGGAATCATTCGTAATGAAAGATAAAGTAGAAGAATAAATAACAAAAAAGCTCAATGAAAATTGAGCTTTTTTATGTTAAAGAGTTTAATAATTTTTCAACTTCTCTTTTTTGCACAGCATATTTTAATTGTAAATCTGATTCTTCGCCCATTCGATTAAAATACTCTAAGCCTTTTGTAGCAAAATGCTTTTTATGAAAATCCGAAGCTTCAGGAATTAAAGGAAAGTTAGTGTGAAATAACATTTCATAATAAGCTTGCCACTCGCGTTCGTTTTTGTCATCTACTCTTGTTTCTATAGTTTTTTGTTTTATGTGAAGCATTTCGTGTGCTAATAAATTCAAAACTAAAACCAACGAAAATTCAAATAAATTATCAGGAATTACTAGACAATGAGGTTTTCCAAAAACACCTTCTGTAGTTAGTAAAATAAAGTCTGGTTTTGCAGTTTCACGCAATTCAATGCTGCCCAAATTAGGATGTGACATTTCATATTCTTTAATTAGAAAGTGAGCTGCATCAATTGTTAAACCATTCTTGTGAAAGATCTTTATAGTAAATTCAATATCTCCAATTGGCATCATAAAATAAAAATTTCAAAAATTAAATTCCAAAACCTTCTGCAAACTAAAATCGTTAATCTTCATTCAACAATCACAACGTTTCTTTCAACCATTTAAAAAATTCACGTTGCCAAACTAAACCATTTTGCGGTTTTAAAACCCAATGATTTTCTTCTGGAAAAACCATAAACTTACTTTTAATTCCTTTCAATTGTGCAGCTTGAAATGCTTCTTGGCTTTGTCCAATTGGCACACGATAATCAATGCCACCTTGAATGATAAAAATCGGAGTATTCCATTTGTTGACTAAAGTAATTGGATTGAATTCATTAAAGGTTTTTTGAGCAATTTTATTTTCATTTTCCCAATAAGCTCCACCAGAATCATAATGGGTAAAGAAGACTTCTTCGGTTGTTCCATACATACTTTGTGTGTTAAAAATTCCAGCATGTGAAATGAATGTTTGGAATCTGTTATTATGAATTCCAGCTAAATAAAACACAGAATAACCACCATAACTTGCTCCAATAGCTCCTAGTCGTTCTTTATCAACGTAGCTTTCTTTCGAAACATCATCAATAGCAGATAAATAATCATCCATTACTTGTCCGCCCCAATCACCACTAATTTTTTCGTTCCATTCTATTCCATGACCTGGCATTCCTCTTCTATTAGGTGCAACAACTACATAGCCTTGTGAAGCCATAACTTGAAAATTCCATCTAAATGAATAAAATTGTGTCAACGCACTTTGTGGTCCACCTTGACAATATAAAAGTGTTGGATATTTTTTTGAAGCATCAAAATTTGGAGGTAAAATTACCCAAACCAACATTTTTTTACCATCAGTTGTCGTAACATATCTTCTTTCTGTTTTGCATTTTGTAATTTTAGAATAAACGTCATCATTCACTTTCGTAATTCGATTCCACTCTGAACTTTTCAAATCATAAGAATAAATCTCATTGGCATGATTCATATCACCACGAGTTACAATGATTTTTGAATCATCAAATCCTACAAATCCATTTATGTCAAAATCTCCTTTTGTGATTTGATTAATCCTAATCATAATTTTGGTTAAACCTGGAAAATTGACTTCAAACAATTGTTTTGTTCCGTCAACCGCAGCAATAAAATAGACGTTTTTGCCATCTTTACTCCAAATGAAACTATCAACAGTTCCGTCCCAATTGCTTGTCAAATTGATATCTAATCCTTTATGACGAACAATGATGTCGTTTTTATCTGCTTCATAACCATCTTGTTTCATTTGCAACCAAGATAGATCTCCGGTTGGTGAAAATTGTGGGGCAATATCATATCCTAAATTCTTTTCAGTAAGATTTTTAGTGGTTTTAGATTCTATGTAGTATTCGTACAAATTTGTATTTGTAGAAGTTGCATAAGCTGTCCCTGCTTTTTTCTTTGAAACATAAATAACTTTTTTCCCATCAGGTGAGAAAATATAATCTTCATCACCACCAAATGGTTTTTGGGGACAATCAAAAGGTTCGTTTGCCATGATATCTAAATCATCTACAAAAACATGATTGTGATTTCCTTCGTTCCAAGTGTCCCAATGGCGATAATCTAAACCTTCATAAATTTGAACATTTGATTTGTCTAATTCAGGATAAAAATCCTTTCCTAAAACCTTATCTATTTTAATTTCTTTATGTGAAATAGTTTTTCCGTTAAGAATATTTTTATCATTTAAAAGAGATTTATATTCCTTAATTTCTTTAGCTTTTCCACCAGAAATGGGAATAGAATAACAAGTTGAATTCAATTTATTTTCAACCATATCAGGTTTTGAAACTTTATATATTATTGCTTTTCCGTCTTTTGAAATACCTAATGCAGAAACTCTACCTAATTTCCATAATGTTTCTGGAGTCATAATTTCTTGAGCTATTCCTGTAGTTGATATCATAAATAATGCAATTAAAACTAAATTTTTCATATAAAAAATTCTAAAATTTGAATTGATAAAATTACATAAATAAAGAGAATAAAAAAAGGTCTTCTTTTTGAGAAGACCTTTTAATAATTAATAAAATATTATTATTGTCTGATAAATCGTTTTACAATTTTAGAATTGTTAAAGTTAATTTCTAACATATAAGTTCCGACAGGTAAATTAGAAACATCTAAGCTGTTGTTTCTAACTTCTCCATTATAAACTGTTTGTCCTTGCATGTTGTATATTTTAACCGATGTATTATCAGTAACATTTGAAATGTTTAAAACTGAACTTGTTGGATTTGGATATAATTTAATGTCAACTATGTTATTTTCAGTTGTACTTGAAACTATTTCTTTTCCTGTTCCACTAATTATGATTGTATAATCTTCAACTTGTCCATAAGAAAAGGATTCACATGAAGTTGGAACACCATTATATTTCATAGCAACTCTCATCCTAGTTGAACCACTTAAAGCAGTAGTTGGAATTGTAAATGAACCACTCACAGGAGTTGTAGTTGAAGCTGTTTTTGTCCAAACAGTTTCTCCGGCATCACCAAAGTCACCATCTTGATTGTAATCAACAAATACAGCATAGCCTTCACTATATTTAGTGCTTGTCCAAGAAGGTGTAATTGTTATTGTATATGCAGAGCTTTTGTTAACACTTGCAGAAAGTGAAGTAAAACTCTCATAACCAGCAGTTCCAGTTGATGTATTGTTAATTGTACCAAAAACTACTTTTCCGATTTTTTCATCTGCTGTACTATTTCCTTGTGAAGCACAATAAGTTAAAGCATTTGAAAGAGTTGTTACTGAAGCCACATTGCTAGTAGCAGAAGTGTTTCCGGCTGCATCTTTAGCTTTTACAGAAAAAGTATAAGATGTTGAAGCTACTAAACCTGTTATGCTAGCCGAAGTTCCTGCTACGTTTCCTAATAAACTTGCACCACTATAAATATCATATCCAGTTACACCAACATTGTCAGTAGAAGCAGTCCAATTTAAAGTTGTTGTTGTTTGAGTAGTTCCAGAAGCAGTTAAACTTGTTGGAGTTGATGGAGCTGTTGTGTCTCCAGTGTTTGCTAAAGTTGTAATTGATACAGTATTACTTGAAACAGAAATATTACCAGCTGCGTCTTTTGCTTTTACAGAAAAAGTGTAAGCAGTTGAAGCTGTTAAGCCCGTTAGAGCATAAGTAGTTGAATTTGTCGAGCCTAATAAAACAGCTCCTTTGTAAACATCGTATCCAGTTACACCTACATTATCAGTTGCTCCAGACCAGCTTAAGTTTGTGGTAGTTTGTGTAGTTCCAGAAGCTGATGCTGTTGGTGCTGTTGGTGCTGTTGTGTCGTTAGTTGATCCAGCAGTAATTGTAAAGTTAGCATTAGAAACATCAAAGAAAATATGATTAGTTCCTTTAACCATAATTCTGTTTTGAGTTCCAGCAGTATTTGGAATTGTTACAGCTTGTGAACCATCATTTGGAGTTGAAGCTAATAAAGTTGACCAAGTGTTTCCTGCATTTGTTGAGATTAGAATATCAACATTAGCACAATTAACACCATTTGCAGTCGTTCCTGCAACAGCCCAAGTAACTGTTTGTGTGCTTCCACCTACATAAGAAACAGCAGTGTTCGGAGAACTTACAGTAAAAGGACCAGCAGTTGCATTAACTGTAACTTTCATGTCATCACTATTGTTTCCTGAACCACCAGCTCTATTATCTCTTACTGTTAATCTAAAATTTAATATTCTTGCTACAGAAGATAATGCTTCAACTGTTAGTTCTGATCCAGCAGTTGTAGTAGCTCCTGTTAATACAGAAGACATCTTTGGAAAATATCTTGTTGATGAAGTTGTAGCGGTATAAGATCTAAAGTTTACTCCAGTAGTTTTTGTTGCACTTGGCACAGCTGCTGTAGTTTGAGAATCCATTTGCTCCCAATTGTATGTTAAAGAATCTCCGTTTGCATCTGTTCCAACTCCTGTTAACATAAAAGGTGTGCTTTTTGGAATGGTATAATCTAATCCTGCACTTGCCGTTGGAATTGCATTTCCAGTATTGGTAGAAACCGGACAAGTTTTAGCTTTAATATTGTTTGTAACTTGTTGAATACTTACAGCATGAAAATAAGCATCAGAATGAGGTTGAACATCTAAAGAAGTTATACCAGCGTAACCCATAATTGTTGAACCTGAACCCGGTTCCATTTGAACTCCTGATCCTTCGTTACTATGTGTAAAAGTATGATTTGCTCCAAATTGATGTCCCAATTCATGAGCTACATAGTCTACATCAAAATTATCACCACTTGGAACACCATCCGCTGGAGAAGTGTAGCCACTTCCTTTACTTCCGTTTACACAAACACAACCAATACAGCCTGCATTTCCACCACCACCACTTGCGCCAAATAAATGACCTACATCATAATTTGCTTCTCCTATAACAGAAGTTAAAGTTGATTGTAATTGAGTATTCCAATTTGCCATGCTACTTGATACTGAATAAGGATCTGTTGAGGCATTTGTATATATGACCGCATCATTATTAGCAATTAAAACCATTCTTGTAGAAAAATCTTTTTCAAAAATAGCATTTACTCTTGTCATTGTGTTATTAATTGCTGCTAATGCTAAAGCTTTTGTGCCTCCAAAATAGGTAGTATATTCACCTGTAACTGACATAGCTAATCTGAAAGTTCTTAGTTTTGCATCATCAGCATTTGGTCTTAGTAAACTTGAATCAATTTCTGGTGCTATTTCATCTATCATTGAACACTCAAAAGCTGTGAATGCTTGCTTTTTATCTGATTTTTTATAAACAGAATATGTATTTAAATCTTGTGAATAAGGTTCAATAAAAACCGGAGATTTATCTGCATATAAAGTCATAGATTTAAATCCAAGAGGCGAAATGCTAAAATAAACTGAAGTTGAAGGATTGTCAATGCCAATTCCAATATATGATTTTATTTCTGGATATTGAGTTGCAAGAGCAGGCTCCATAATTGAGTTTTCATAAATACCAAAACGCTCGAATTCACCATCGGCATTTGGCAAAGAGATGATAATATTTGATTTTATATCCAAATTATTCCTCTGAGGCGAGTGATCTACTAGATTTTTTAATTCATTTACGTTTAAATCGAAAAGATTTTTTTGAGGCAATTGCATTTTGCTTTCTAACAAAACTATATTGCTTTTTGTAGAAGAATTCCATAAGGAGTTTTTTTCTTGAGCGAAAGAAAAACTCACAACAGCCAACAAGGCTACCGAAAGTAATTTGTGTTTCATATAAATTATGAATTTGGGTTAATTAGATGTCAAATTTATTTGAAAGCAGTGTTTGTTTCACATCAAAAATCAAAAGATGTTAACAATATAGCAATATATACGGCATAACCGTAAAATATCCGTAAATTATTCACATTATAGTTGCAATATTACGAATAACCAAATCGTTTTTATTTAACACAAAGACAATAATTATATCCATTTAGCGAACATTTTAAAAAAATATAAGTATTTTCACGTTTTAAAATTAAAAAGAATAAAAATGAGGAAATTAGCTTTGCATTGGCAGATTTTGATTGGAATGGGTTTAGGGGTCTTATTTGCCTTTTTATTAGTACAATTTGACTGGGGAAAGCAATTTATTGTCGATTGGATAAAACCTTTTGGTAACATTTTTATCAATTTATTAAAACTAATTGCTGTTCCTTTAATCTTAGGATCTTTAATTAAAGGAGTTTCAGATTTAAAAGATATTTCTAAACTTTCTAAAATGGGAGGAAGAACTATTGGACTTTATGTAATCACAACTATTTTAGCTGTTTCCATCGGTTTGGCAATTGTAAATATTATTAAGCCTGGAGAATATATTTCAGAAGAAACACGAACTGAACTTTTAACCAATTTTGCAGGTGATGCAAATTCTAAAATTGAAGCTGCAAACAAACAAAATGAGGCTGGGCCTTTACAAGCATTAGAAGATATAGTGCCGGATAATATAATGAAAGCTACTACAGATAATGGAAACATGTTGCAAGTTATCTTTTTTGCAATCTTTTTCGGAGTTTGTATGATATTGATTCCAGAAAAAACTTCCAAACCAGTTAAAGATTTTTTTGATGGTTTTAATGAAATAATTCTCAAAATGATTGATTTAATTATGTTAGCAGCTCCTTTTGGAGTTTTCGCATTATTAGCATCATTAGTTGCAGAATCTCCAAGTTTAGATTTGTTTAAAGCTTTAGGAATGTATGGACTATCTGTGTTAATTGGGTTAGTTTTAATGATTGGAGTTTATATTTTAATCGTAAAAGTATTAGCAAGAAAAGATGCTTCCTTTTTCCTTAACGGAATTGCACCAGCACAATTATTAGCCTTTTCAACAAGTTCATCTGCAGCAACATTGCCAGTAACTATGGAAAGAGTAGTAGATAATCTAGGAGTTGACGATGAAGTAGCTAGTTTTGTATTACCAATAGGAGCTACAATAAATATGGACGGTACAAGTTTATATCAAGCAGTTGCAGCCGTTTTTATTGCACAAGCATTTGGAATGGATTTGTCACTTGGAGCTCAATTAGGAATTATTGTAACCGCAACTTTAGCTTCAATTGGAAGTGCAGCAGTTCCTGGTGCAGGAATGGTTATGTTAGTTATCGTTTTAGCACAAGCTGGAATTCCAGAAGCTGGTTTAGCACTAATATTTGCTATTGACAGGCCTTTGGATATGTGTAGGACTACTGTTAATGTTACTGGAGATGCGGCAGTTTCAATGGTTATAGCAAAATCTATTAACAAACTCGAATAAAATGAACGATTTCCACTGGACAAAACTTTTCAACCCTGAATTCTATATTACAATGGAAGTCGGTGGCGTGCCTATTGGAATTTATATGGTTTTATTCATAGTTTTTGCAGAAACAGGTTTGTTCGCAGGTTTCTTTTTACCAGGGGATAGTTTGTTGTTTCTTTCGGGAATTTATAGTAGAGAATTGGTAGAAACGTTCTTCTACATTCCAAGTGATTTTTCTAATGTCACTATTTTGGCTTTGTTAATTGCTGCTGCAGCAACTTTGGGAAATGTTTTTGGGTATTGGTTCGGTGCAAGAAGCGGTCAGTTTTTATACGCTAAAGAGGATAGTTTCTTTTTTAAAAAGAAATATTTATATCAATCGCAAGAATTTTTCGAAAAACACGGAGGAAAAGCCATAATTTTTGCTCGATTCCTACCTATAATAAGGACTTTTGTGCCTATTATTGCTGGGATTGTTCATATGGAAAAAGGTAGATTTATGTTTTATAATGTATTAAGTTCATTACTGTGGTCTTTCGTTTTAGTATTTGCAGGACATTATTTATATGATTTATTTTTATCCGAATTTAATATTGATTTAAAACAACATATTGAAAAAATAATTCTTATTCTTATTGCTGTTACTACTTTTCCTTTAGTAATGAAAGCTATAAAATCAAGAAAATCTAACACTAATCCTCCAGAATAATGCAACTAAGTTACTGGGAATTAAAAAACTGGTTCTCTAATATAGATTTCACTATCGTAGGAAGTGGAATCGTAGGTTTACATTGTGCGTTAGAATTAAGAGTAAAATTTCCAAAAGCAAAGATTTTAGTGCTCGAAAAAGGAATTTTACCGCAAGGAGCCAGTACAAAAAATGCTGGTTTTGCTTGTTTTGGAAGTATCTCAGAAATTATAGACGATTTAAAAACCCATTCCGAAGAAGAAGTCATTCAATTGGTTCAAAAACGAGTGCAAGGATTGCAATTACTGCGTAAACGATTAAGTGATGAGGTAATAGACTACAAACCTTATGGCGGTTATGAATTATTTTTTAAGGATGATGAAGCGTTTTACAAACAATGTTTACAACGATTACCTTTTATAAATGATATTTTAAAACCAATTTTTAAATCGGATGTTTTTGCAAAAGAAATGGATCGATTTAACTTTAAAGGGATTTTTGACTATCTAATTTTCAACCCTTTTGAAGGTCAAATTGATACTGGAAATATGATGCAAGCTTTGTTGAAACAAGCTATTTCAAATGATATTCTAATTCTGAATCAACAAGAAGTGACTTCATTTGACGATAATAATTCTTATGTAGAAGTTGTGACCAATGAAATTTCTTTTAAAACTAATAAACTACTTTTCGCTACAAACGGATTTGCTTCCCAACTCACAAACAACCAAGTAAAACCAGCTAGAGCTCAAGTATTAATTACAAAACCAATTGAGAATTTAGATATTAAAGGTACTTTTCATTTAGATCAAGGATATTATTACTTTAGAAACATCGGAAATAGAATTCTTTTTGGTGGTGGAAGAAATTTAGATTTCGAAACAGAAACTACTACCGAATTTAATCAAACGGAAATTATTCAAAATAAGTTGGAACAATTATTAAAAGATGTAATTTTACCCAATCAATCTTTTGAAATTGAACACCGTTGGAGTGGAGTTATGGGTGTTGGAAATCATAAAAAACCAATAGTTGAACAAATCTCACATAATGTTTATTGTGGTGTTCGTTTAGGAGGAATGGGTGTTGCCATTGGTAGCTTAATTGGTAAAGAATTAGCAGATTTAATTTAAAAATATGGTCAAAAAAATAAAACGAATTATTTGGAAAACCTTTCTATGGTTTAATGTTATAAGTATTCTTTTGGTATTACTTTATAAATTTGTACCAGTTCCTTTTACTCCTTTGATGGCAATGAGAGCTATTGAGCAAAAGATGGACGGAAAGGAAATGCGTTCCAGTCATGATTGGGTTTCTATTGAAGAGATTTCTCCCAATCTTCAAAAAGCAGTTATAGCTAGTGAAGACGGAAATTTCTTAACCCACAGTGGTTTTGATTTTAAAGCGATTCAAAAAGCATATGAAGGCAATCAAAAAGGCAAAAAAGTCAAAGGAGGAAGTACCATTTCGCAACAAACTGCCAAAAATGTTTTTCTTTGGCAAGGTAGAAGTTATTTGCGAAAAGGATTAGAAGCTTATTATACTGTTCTTATTGAATTAATTTGGAGCAAAGAACGTATTATGGAAGTCTATCTAAATAGTATTGAAATGGGTGATGGGGTTTATGGTGCTCAAGCCGCTTCGCAACATTGGTATCACAAAGAGGCTAAAAATTTATCAAGAGTAGAAGCAGCTGGAATTGCAGCTATTTTGCCTAATCCTCTTAAATTCAAACCTGTAAATTCATCTTCTTATATTAATAAAAGAAAAGCTAGAATCAGTAAATATATTGGTTACGTCTCTTTAGATTATTAAGCATTTAATCGACTTAATGTGTTAATGGTCTGGTTTGTGCCATTAAAAAGTATTACATTCAATTTTTTTAATACTTTTGTTTTTTAACTGACAAAATAAAAATATTAATGAAAAAAACGCTCCTTTTTTCTGCACTATTTGTTATGCAATTTCTTTTTGCTCAACAACAAATAGATTTAACTATAAAATATAGTGTTTCAAATTCTCGTTACGAAGTTTTTGCAAAACCTAATTTTACTCAAAATAATTTTACGTGGGGACCTTCTCAAATATCAATAGTTGTGCCTGCAAGTTTTCCTGATCAGTCTTTATTGATTACCGCTTTTGCTGGAGGATCTTGGGGTGATAATTCTAAAGTATATGCACCAACAGTTTCGCCAAATGTTGATTATCATGGAGTTTCGTCAAATGGGCAACAAACAAATCTAATAGCTAATCAAGAACTATTAGTTTTTTCTTTTCTTCCTCCTTCCGGAACATGTGTTGATGGATTGCGATTATTTATAAATAGTACTGATCCAAATTCCTCTCAACCAGGAATGGCTGGTGGAGATTTTCGTAATTCAATAGATAATGGAGCTTTAACGGATATTTATAATGCAAATTATAACAATAATGGTACTTCATGTACTTTGTCAAATGCAACTGTTGATTTGTCTGAATTAAATATTGTCACTTATCCTAATCCAGTAATTTCACAATTAACAATTTCAGGATTAACAACAGCATCAAACACCATAGAGATTTATGCTTATAATGGTAAATTATTAAAATCATTTAACACGAACGAATCAGAATTGAAATTAGATTTTTCTGCATATACTGATGGCGTTTATTTAATAAAAATTCAAAATGCTGATAATAATTTTACTATCAAAAAAATTATTAAACAACCATAAGTATTATAAATACATATTAAAAAAGGAGCTAAGTTTTTAGCTCCTTTTTTGTTATAGAAAGTTTAGGCGTAACATTTTTTAATCTAATTCGACTAATAAACAAAAACTTATTAGATATGCAAGCACATGAGATAGATTACCATATTTATGGAGAAGAAATGCAATACGTTGAAATAGAACTAGATCCGTCTGAAGTAGTAATTGCTGAAGCTGGAAGTTTTATGATGATGGATAACGGAATCAAAATGGAAACCATTTTTGGAGACGGAAGTAAACAAGAAGGTGGAATTTTTGGCAAACTATTATCAGCTGGAAAAAGAGTTTTAACGGGTGAAAGCCTATTCATGACAGCTTATCAAAACATAGAATACGGCAAGAAGAAAGTTTCTTTTGCTTCACCTTATCCAGGAAAAATTGTACCAATTGATTTAAATAAATATGGTGGAAAATTCGTTTGCCAAAAAGATGCATTTCTTTGTGCAGCAAAAGGAGTTGCTGTAGGAATTGATTTTTCTAGAAAGCTAGGAAGGGGTTTATTTGGCGGAGAAGGTTTCATCATGCAAAAACTAGAAGGAGATGGAATGGCATTTGTGCATGCAGGTGGAACTTTAGCAAGAAGAGAATTACAAGCTGGTGAAGTTTTAAAAGTGGATACAGGTTGTATAGTTGGTTTTACCAAAGACGTACAATACGATATTGAATTTGTAGGTGGAATTAAAAATACTATTTTCGGTGGAGAAGGAGTTTTTTTTGCAACCCTTCGTGGTCCAGGAGTGGCTTATATTCAATCGTTACCGTTTAGTAGATTAGCAGATAGAATCATTCAATCAGCACCACAAATGGGCGGAAAGGATAGAGGAGAAGGAAGCCTATTAGGTGGAATTGGAAACCTTTTGGATGGTGATAATAGGTTTTAAACCTTCAATTAAAAATATAAAAATCCCGTTTAGAAACTGTCTAAACGGGATTTTTGATTATAATTATCTAGAAAATTATTTCAATTCTCTTACACCCATATTATATAAAGTAAATGCTTGAATGTCTACTTGCTCATTTATAATAGCTTCAGTCGATTTTCCTGCACCGTGACCAGCATTTACATCAATACGAATTAAGGTTGGATTTGGTCCAGTTTGTTTAGCTTGTAATTCAGCTGCAAACTTGAAACTATGTGCCGGTACAACTCTATCATCATGATCACCAGTTGTTACCATTGTTGCTGGATATTTAGTACCTGCTTTAACATTGTGAACTGGAGAATAGCTTTTCAAGTAATTAAGCATTTCTTTAGAATCTTCAGCAGTTCCATAATCATAAGCCCATCCAGCTCCAGCTGTAAAGGTGTGATAACGTAACATATCCATTACTCCAACAGCAGGTAAAGCTACTTTCATTAAATCAGGTCTTTGTGTCATAGTAGCTCCAACTAACAAACCACCGTTTGACCCACCTTTTATCGCTAAATAATCAGATGAAGTATATTTTTCTTTTATTAAATATTCAGCAGCAGCAATGAAATCATCAAATACATTTTGCTTTTTCATTTGTGTTCCTGCATCGTGCCATTTTTTACCATACTCACCACCACCACGTAAATTCGCAACAGCGTAAACACCACCGTTTTCCATCCAAACTGCATTAGCAATACTAAAGCTTGGGGTCAAACTGATGTTAAATCCACCATAAGCATAAAGGATAGTTGGGTTTTTTCCATTCAATTCAGTTCCTTTTTTATAGGTAATAATCATTGGGATTTTTGTACCATCTTTCGAAGCATAGAAAACTTGTTTCGATTCATAATCTTCTGATTTGAAATCTACTTTTGGTTTTTCGTACACTTTAGAACTTCCAGTTTTTGGATCAAACGAATAAATAGTTCCTGGTGTTATATAATTGGTAAACGAATAGTAAAGTGTAGTATCTTCTTTTTTTCCGCCAAAACCACTAGCAGAACCTAATCCTGGTAGTTTAATGTCTCGAACTAATTTACCAGAATAATCATATTGCTTGATAAACGAAACAGCATCTTTTATATAATCTGCAAAAATATAACCACCACCAGTTGAAACTGAAAGGACATTTTCTGTTTCTGGAATAAAGTCTACCCAGTTTTCCATTTTCGCATTGGCTAAATCAAACGTAACTACTCTTTTATTCGGAGCATTAAAATCGGTTGATAAATAGAATTTTGTGCCCACATTATCCACAACATCATTATTATAATCAAAAGTGTTTACAATTTTTACAATGGGTCCGTTTTTGCTTAAATCTTTAATGTATAATTCATTTCCATTTGTTGCAACTGCTGCCGAAATAACTAAATAATTTTCATCATCTGTTACGCCACCTCCAACATATCTTCTTTTTTCGTTTAAACCAAAAACTACTTTGTCTTCTTTTTGAGAAGTATTCAATTTGTGAAAATATAGTTTGTGTTGGTCTGTTTTTGCAGAAAGTTCACTCCCTTTTGGTTTGTCATAACTTGAATAATAAAAACCTTCATTTTTGTACCAAGAAATACCACTGAATTTTACATCAACAATTGTATCACCAATGACTTCTTTGGTTATAGCATTTAGTATAATTACTTTTCTCCAATCACTTCCTCCTTCTGAAATTGCGTAAGCTACTAACGAACCATCTTTTGAGAAATCAATTCCTCCCAAAGAAGTCGTTCCATCTTTTGAAAAAGTATTAGGGTCTAAAAATATTTCTTGTTTACCGGTTGCATCTTTTCTATATAATACAAATTGATTTTGTAAACCATCATTTTTATAGAAATAGGTATAATCACCTTCTTTAAATGGAGCAGAAATTTTTTCATAATTCCATAGTTTTTCTAAACGTTCTTTAATTTGTTTTCTAAATGGAATTTTATCTAGATAACCAAAGGTGACTTCATTTTGTGCTTTTACCCAAGCTTTTGTTTCTTCACTATTATCATCTTCTAACCAACGATATTGATCTTGAATTGAATCACCAAAATAAACATCTAATGAGTCTACTTTTTTGGTTTCTGGATAATTTACGGTCATGTCTGCTTCTTGTTTTGGTTCGTCTTTGCACGAAAAAATGGTAAGTGCAATAAGAGCTATTGGTATGATTTTTTTCATGTGAAAATGTTTAGTTGTTTTACAAATTTAACAAATTGATTATTAAAGCTTTGTTAAATCTTGAAATTCATTCCAAATAGTATATTTCTACCCATATTTGGAATGCCATCCGCTTTTAATCTTGATAAATGATTGATGTAAGTTTTGTTTAAGAGGTTGTTGGCGTTCAAATTAATGTCAACGGATGATTTTCCTAACTTAATTGTACCACCAAATCCAAGATTTATCAATGTGTAATCATTTGTATTAGTTTCAAATGAACTGATGTTGTTTTGAGCTAATGTATGATTCACTTGCAATGAAGCAAAGCCTTTTCTTAACCAATTTTGAATATTAAATTCACCACGAATATTGTTTTTCCATTGGTTTGCTGGAATTAAAGGTAAATAAGCATCATTACTCTGTTTACCAGTAACTGACTCAAAACTACTAGTAAAATGCAACCAATCAAATGGATGTGGATGAAAGTGAATTCCGGTTTCGCCACCAAATAAATAGGCGTTGCTTTGCACATAATCAAACACAAAATTGTCTTCTAAAACTTCACCAGTTGGAGAAATGAAAATATAATTATTGATATGATTATAAAAACCATTTGCAAACACTTCAAAATGTTCGATTTTGTATTCTAAATTCAAATCCACTTGAAAATTTTGTTCGTTTTTTAAATTAGAATTTCCAATTTCATAACGATTACTTCCTTCATGAACTCCATTTGAAGTTAATTCCGATAAATTTGGAGCTCTAAATCCAGAAGCAATATTAATTCTTGATGTGAATTTTGATGTCCAATTGGTTTTGTATCCTAAAGCAGCATTAAAACTTTGAAATTTTTTATTGATTGCTTCAAAATAACCTTCTTCTCCAGCTTCTCCATGAGTTTCTGTTTCTATTTTTCTATTGTCAAAACGAATTCCAGCAATTAAAGCATGTTGATTTTTTTCGTAATTAAATGTTGCAAAAGCTCCAATATCATTGGTTATTGCATTCGGAATTAATAATTTTTCTCCAAAATTTTCATTGGTTTGATGCATTCCTTGAACTCCAACAATAGTTTCAATGTTTTTTATTTTAGGTAAATAATATTTTACATTGTAATTAGCGGTTTTTAACTTCATGTAAAGCGCAATTTCGTCTGCAGCTTCTAATTCCTTTCTGTTGTTGTAACTATACCCTAAATCAGCTTCTAATTTCGAATCTTTGAAATAGACTTTTTGGTTTAAACTCAAGATATGATTGTCAATTTCTTGTTTTGGAAATAATGGATTTCGATTTCCTTCATTAGTCAAATCTTCTTCAGGTAAACCTAAATCTAAATTGTTGTAATTGTATCGAAAATCAGTTGAAAAATCAGAATTTGAATAACCAATTCCAGTTTTAAAATCTTTTTCAATCGAACGTGTATTTACAACTTTATCACCAGAAGGAATTTTATAATCTTCATGTGAAGTGTAATTTCCTCTTGCTAAAAATTTCCAATTACTTGGTGAAGTTTTAACTCCAAAAGAAGTTGATGTTCCGTTAGTGTTCGAATAAAATTGTTGAACAATGTTCGCTTTTGTTTCACCAATTGGAGCAAATTTTTCTGGATTGAAATAGATAACTCCACCAATAGCATCTGAACCATATAACAAGGAAGCTGGGCCTTTGATGACTTCTACACTTTCAATTCCGTTGGCATTTAGACCTAAACCATGTTCTTCTCCAAATTGTTGGTTCTCTAATCGAACTCCTTGTGTGTAAACTAAAACACGACTGCTACTCAAACCACGAATTACAGGTTTTCCTATGGAATTTCCTGTTGAAATATTCGAAATTCCTGGAATTGTAGTTAAACCATCAATTAATGAAGAAGCACCGTTTTTTTGCATTTCTTCCGTTGTTTTATGTTCCACTTTCATCACAGTTTGCGATTGGGCTTTGTTGAAAATAGCAGAAACTACAACTTCATCTAAATGTTGTTCTTTTTCAATTAGAATAACTGATAAATTGGTTTTATCATCAGTAATAATTTGTGTGATGGTTTTTTGTTCATAACCTAGTAAGTAAAAAGCTATGTCAATCTTTCCTTTTGGAATATCTTTTAATTCGAAATTTCCATTTTCGTCTGATTGAGTGTATAAGTTGGTTCCAATGATTTGAATCGTAACGTTCTCAAGATTGGATTTGTCTTCAGCTTTAATGTTTCCTTTAATATTGTTTTGACTGAAAGCTATAGTTGATAAAAATGTAAATAATAGTATATATAAATGTTTCATTATGAGTTTTTAAATGATAAATAAGTGTTTTGTATTCTGATATTTAAATCATAATACAAAAGTAATTTGATTGATTATAAAATAATAAATAAAAGGAGTTCTAGCCACAGATTCACAGATTTTAAATTTATCATTAATGAGTAAATTCATAAAAAGTGTAAGTCAATATAAATTGTAAACTAATTCAAAAAATAATCAGTGAATCAGTGGCTAAAAAAAAAATATTAAATAAAACTCGGTGGTCCTCTTAAAGAATAAAGACTTCCGCTAAATGCAATTATATTTTCTGGAATTGAAAATAAGTACCTTACATTTTGATAAAAAGGAATAAATTGAAACGTAAAAATTTCAGGTGAAAGAAAAGCAGCAAATTTAAAATCACAAACTGGACAATTTTCTTTCTCAGAAACTTTATAAACTAAATTTTTCTCAGATTTTGAATGCGAATGGTTATGATCAAATTTATCATTAACAGAATGAGAAAAAGCATGCAAAGATTGATAGCATACAGCAAATAGTACTGCGAGCATCAAACTTAAATTAATAAAGTGCAATTTTTTCTTCATTAATACAAATGTACTTATTTTTAAATATCAAAAATAGAAAAACCACAAATTAACTAATTTTTAGGTTTTCCTAACAGTCAATTTATGGTTTTTAGTATGTATAAGTTACTGTTTGTCTTAGTATTTATACTAATTTATTGGCCACTAAATATTCAGCAATTTGAATCGTGTTTGTCGCAGCTCCTTTTCTTAAATTATCAGCTACAATCCACATGTTTAAGGTGTTTGGCTGGCTTTCATCTCTACGAATTCTACCTACAAAAACATCGTCTTTTCCTTGTGCATACAAAGGCATTGGATAGGTAAAAGTGTCTAAATTATCTTGAACTGTAATTCCTGCAGTATTGTGTAGTATTTGACGAATATCGCTAACTTCAAAATCATTTTCAAACTCAACATTTACAGCTTCACTATGTCCACCAACGATAGGTACACGAACTGCAGTTGCAGTAACCGCAATAGTTTTATCGTTTAATATTTTTTGAGTTTCACGAACTAATTTCATTTCCTCTTTAGTGTAGCCGTTTTCTTCAAAAACATCACATTGAGGTATAGCATTACTGTGAATTTGGTACTTATAAGCCATTTCACCTTTTGTACCAGCATATTCGTTTTCTAATTGTTCCACAGCTTTTACACCAGTTCCAGTAATAGATTGGTAAGTAGAAACAATAACACGTTTGATTTTATATTTATCATGCAAAGGAGCTAAAGCCAATACCATTTGAATAGTTGAGCAATTAGGGTTTGCAATAATTTTATCTTCTTTAGTTAAAGTAGAAGCATTAATTTCTGGAACAATTAGTTTTTTAGTCTGATCCATTCTCCAGGCAGAAGAATTGTCAATTACAGTTGTACCAACTGCAGCAAATTTTGGTGCCCAAGCTAATGAAGTCTCTCCACCAGCAGAAAACAGTGCAATATCTGGTTTCATTTCAACGGCAGTTTGTAAATTTACTACTGTGTATTTTTCGCCTTTATACTCTATTTCTTTTCCAACAGATTTTTCTGAAGCAACAGGAATCAATTCCGATATAGGAAAATTTCTTTCTGCTAAAACTTGTAACATTACTTCGCCAACCATTCCGGTTGCACCTACTACAGCTATTTTCATTATACTATAAATTTAAGTAGTGCAAAAGTAGTTAATAAAACAATGTGTTATAATTGATTTAAAAAATTTCACAAAACTTTATAAAATAAGATTATTTGTAAAAATAAAACCCCGAAAACAAGTTCAGGGTTTTATTATAATATATAATGTAGGGTATTTATTTTTTCAATAAATCTCTAATTTCAGCTAATAAATCTTCTTGTGTTGGACCTGTTGGAGCGGGAGCGGGAGCAGGTTTTTTCATTTTGGTATAAGCTTTTACAAGCATGAACATAACAAATCCTACAATAATTAAATTAACAATTGTGTTAATCCAAGCACCATAACGAACTGCGTTCTCAGGAGATGTTTCTACTCTGTCAGCTCCAATAACAGCAGGAGATAAAACAGTTTTTAAGTCAGCAAAGTCAACACCACCAGCAAAATGACCTACTAAAGGCATAACGATATCGTTTACAAATCCATTTACAACGAGACCAACAGCTCCAGCCATAATTACAGCAACAGCAAACTCAATTACGTTTCCTGTCATGATAAAATTCTTAAATTCTTTTAACATAATGATTAAATTTTAAATTAGTTTTGGTTAAAAATCTAATTACGAATGTATTAAAAAATTTTAACGTTTTTTTTAGTTTTTATAAAAAACCCGCTTTACTCTTTGTGAAATACCGACGAAAACCTCATATGGTATGGTGAACGACATTTTGGCTATCTCATTTACGTGTGGTTTTTCACCAAGAATGATAACTTCGTCACCAGCATTGCAATTAATTTGGGTTACATCGACCATTAACATATCCATGCAAATGTTACCTAAAATTGTAGCTTTTTGGTTATTTATTAGAACATATCCTTTCTCATTTCCCCATAATCTGCTTATTCCATCTGCATAACCAATTGGAATTGTTGCCACTTGCATTTTGCTTTTCACCATGAATTTTCGGCTATAACCAATACTGTCATTTGGTTCAACAGTTCTTATTTGAGAAATAATACTTTTTAAAGTACTAACATTTAGAAGTTTTTTGGTTTCTTCTTCAGAATTTCCTACGCCATAAAGACCAATTCCTAATCTTACCATTTCCATTTGATAATCGGTATAATTAAAAATTCCTGATGTGTTCAATATATGTCGAAAAGGTTTGTGTGTTAAATTTGAAGTTATTTTATCATAAAACTGACTAAATAAATTAATTTGATTTAACGTAAAATCTTTTAAGCTGCTATCATCACTCGCTGCCAAGTGAGAAAATATAGATTTTATAAAAACAAAGTTATTGTTTTTAAGTAAATTTCCCAGTTCATCTAAATCATTTGCCTGAAAACCTAAACGATGCATTCCGGTATCCATTTTTAAATGAATTGGATAAGAAGAAATATTACGTTGTTGGGCTGTTTTTAAAAAAGCATTTAATCCAGTTATAGAATATATTTCAGGTTCTAAATCGTATGCAATCATAGCATTAAAACTACTATTTTCCGGATTTAAAACCATAATTGGAAGTGTAATTCCAGCTTTTCTTAATTCGATTCCTTCATCCGCAAAGGCTACTCCTAAATAATCAACAGTATGATGTTGTAAAAGTTTTGCAATTTCATAACCACCATTTCCATAGCCAAAAGCCTTAACCATAACCATAACTTTGGTCTCGGGTTTTAATTTTGATTTATAAAAATTTAGGTTATAACTTATGGCATCCAAATTGACTTCTAAAACAGTTTCATGATTTTTCTCTTCTAAAATCACAACAATTTCTTCAAAATCAAAACTACGAGCACCTTTAATTAAAATAGTTTCGTTTTCAAATGAGTTTAAATTGAATTGCTGTAAAAAATCTGGTGTTGAAGAAAAAGAAATAATGTTTGGAATGTCTTTTAAGTAATTACCTATAGTATCACCAATAGTAATCAATCGGTCAATTTTGTTGTGTTGAATTAAGGTCGTTACTTTTTCATACAACTCGTTTAAAGGCAAGCCGCTTTGAAAAATATCGGAAAGAATTAATGTTTTCTTTTGATGTAATTTTTGTTGCTCTAGAAAGTCTAAAGCCATTTTTAACGATTGATAATCAGAAGAATAGGAATCATCTATCAAAGAACAATTATTTGTTCCTTTTTTAACTTGTAAACGTAATTCTACAGGATAAAGGTTTTTTATGCGTTCTGCAATTACATTTGTATCATATTTAAAATATAATAAAGTACAAATACAAGTCATAGCGTTTGACAAAGAAGCTTCATCTTGAAAAGGAATTTCTACTTCGAAAGATGTATTTTTATATAACACAGAAAGCAAACTAAATCCATGTTTTAAAAGACTTTTTTCTACAAAAACTGTGGCATTTTTATTTGTAAAACTCCAAGTTATTGTTTTTGAAACTATAAATTTCTCAATAGATTCGTTTTTCTGAAGAATTACAATTTCTGAATCTTTAAATAATTTAACTTTCTCCTGAATCTTTTCAGTAACTGAAGAAAAACCCTCATCATGAGTTGTGCCTAAATGCGTAAAAACCCCAATTTTAGGTTGAATAATTTTTCGAAGATTTTCCATTTCGTTACAAGTCGAAATTCCAGCTTCAAAAATTCCTAAATTATGGTTTTCATTGCTTCCAAAAATAGATAAAGGAACACCAACTTGTGAATTATAACTTTTTGGACTTCTTGCAATAATAAAATCTGGACTTAACAAAAAGTTAAGCCATTCTTTTACAATCGTTTTTCCGTTGCTTCCAGTAATTCCAATTGTTGGAAAATCAAATAAATTCCGATAGCAAATGGCTGCTGCTTGTAAGGCTTTTAGAGTGTTTTTTACAACAATAAAAGTAGCTTTATTTTTTACGTTTTCCGGAATTGATTCAACAACAAAAAAGCCAACTCCTTTTTCAATTAATTTTTCAATGTATTGATGCGCATCGTGATTATGCCCTTTTAAGGCAAAAAAAAGTGTTCCTTGATTATTTTGCAAGGAACGACTATCAATAGAAATGTTTTCGATGGTAAATTCAGGTAAATTTTTAGCTGATTTTACATCGATAACCGGAATAATATTTTGTAGTGTAAAAGTCAAATTAATGATTTTCTTTGTTTTCCTTCATAGCTTTGTAGAAAGCAGCTCTGCTCAAAGGTTCATATTCTTCAGTTTCTCCTAACATAACTAATTTATCACTTTCAGATTTTCTAAAACTGTAGTTAGCTAAATTTCCTGTACGGGTACAAACGGCGTGAACTTTTGTTACATATTCTGCGGTTGCCATCAAAGCAGGCATAGGTCCAAACGGATTACCTTTAAAATCCATATCAAGTCCAGCTACAATAACACGAATGCCACTGTTAGCAAGATCATTGCAGATCGCTATAATTTCATCGTCAAAAAATTGAGCTTCATCAATACCAACTACATCACAACCTTGAGCCAAAATTCTAATGTTTTCGGCGGCAGGAACTGGTGTAGAACGAATCTCATTTGAATCATGGGAAACAACCATTTCTTCATGATAACGAGTATCTATTGCGGGCTTAAAAATTTCAACTTTTTGTTTGGCAAATTGGGCTCTTTTAAGACGTCTAATTAATTCTTCTGTTTTACCAGAGAACATAGAGCCACAAATTACTTCAATCCAACCAAATTGTTCTTGTTGATTTACGGTGTTTTCGAGAAACATTTTGTATATTTCGGACGATTAATACTAAATTCTTTTATTTTTGTAATCAGAAACAAATTTATCAAAAAAATCATCTATAAACTCTATTCTATTCTATAAAGTTATGAAGAAAAAGCTAGAAGGCGAATTAATAAGCATCGCACACCGAGTTTTAAAACTAAAAAATCGTTCAGAAACTGTGCTTTTACAGCGAGAAGCCAAAAAATTGTATGAACAATTAACGGTTTTGCGCTTTTATGAAGAAAATTTTGAAACCTTAAAAAATGATATTTCTAAAGAGCAATTAGAAGAAAAACTAGAGCAAATGACAATTATTGCTGCTGTTGAGACCACAGATTTAGAAGAAAAAGTAGCTGAAGTTGTTCAATCGGATGTAAATGAAGTCCCAATTATGGAGGAAGTTGAACAACCCATAGAAGTTCAAGCTGAAGAAATCGTGCCGGAAGAACCTGCAGAGGAAGAAATTGTGGTAGAAGAGGTTATTTCAGAAAAAGTTATTGAAGAAGCAGTTATTTCTGAAAATGTTATACCAGTTAAAGAAGATGTTTACGCAACCGCAGAAGACATCAATCGAATAGTTTCTGAAATGTCTAATAAAAAGAATGTTTCAGATAGTATTCCAGCAGCTACAGAAATCTTTGAAGCCAAAAAACCAAATACCTCTCAACAAATTGCTTTTGAAGATTTATTAGGGGAATCCTACAAAGATCCTGAATTTGTCAGAGTTGAAGATACTCCGAAAGAAGTGGAACAAGCAGCAGATTTAGTTTTTGAAAGAAAAGAAGAAATTCTAGAAGAAAAAAATGAAGTTGTAGAGAAAGCAGCTGATGTTATTCTTGAAAGAGCTAACGAATTACCAATTCCTGAGAAGAAAGAAGAATTTAGTTTTACTACTCAAAGTACAGATACAGATAAACCAGAGGTGAAATCGAAATCGTTAAACGATAGATTAACCAGTGGAATAAGTTTTGGATTAAATGATAGAATAGCTTTCGAGAAAAAATTATTTGGTGGAAGTGCTGATGATTTTAACCGTGTTGTTTCTCAATTAAACACTTTTGATTCTTTTGATGAAGCAAGCTCATTTATTATTGATTTTGTAAAACCAGATTATAAAAACTGGGAAGGGCAAGAAGAATTTGAAACACGTTTCTTAGAAATTGTAGAGAAAAAATTCAATTAATGAATAAATATATAAAAATTGCAAATTGGGTTTTTACGTCTCTTTTTTGTTTTATAATGTTGTATTCTGCATTTATTTATTTAACAAAATATGAAATGGTCAAAGGATTTTTCGAAACTTTAGGGTATCCAAGCTATTTAATTTACCCATTAGCCATTTTAAAAATACTTGGGGTAATAACGTTGCTTGCAAATTTTAATAAAACGCTTAAAGAATGGGCTTATTCAGCTTTTTTCTTTGAAGTTGTTTTAGCTTTTTTTGCGCATTACATGATAAAAGATGGTGGAGAAGGAACGGCTTTAGTAGCTTTGATTTTACTTGCTTTGTCATACTTCTTTTGGAAAAAAACGAATTTTAAATCGAATAAAGAATAAAAATGGGAAAATTATTCCTTGTTCCAACACCAATTGGTAATTTAGAAGACATGACTTTTAGAGCTATTAAAGTTTTAAAAGAAGTTGATTTAATTTTAGCAGAAGACACGCGTACTAGTGGTAAATTGTTGAAGCATTATGAAATTGCAACTCATATGCATAGCCATCACATGCACAACGAACACAAAACCGTTGAAAATATCATAAAACGATTAGAAGCTGGAGAAAACATTGCTTTAATTAGTGATGCAGGAACACCAGCTATTTCTGATCCTGGATTTTTATTAACGAGAGCTTGTGTAGAACATAAAATTGAAGTGGAATGTTTACCTGGAGCAACTGCTTTTGTACCGGCTTTGGTAAATAGTGGTTTACCGAATGATAAATTTGTTTTTGAAGGTTTTTTACCCGATAAAAAAGGAAGACAAACGCGTTTTTTAGCTTTAGAAAACGAAGTCAGAACTATGATTTTCTACGTTTCGCCTCATAAATTGAATAAAACTTTAGCTGATTTTGTGCAGTATTTTGGAGCAGAAAGACCTGTTTCTGTTTCGCGTGAATTATCAAAATTACATGAAGAAACCGTTAGAGGAACAGCCGAAGAAGTGTTAAAACATTTTGAAATCAAACCTGCAAAGGGAGAGATTGTTGTGGTTGTTGGTGGGTTAGTGAAAACTAAAGGATAGTGAGTTTTAAGAAAATAAGTATTCTAGTTTTTAGTTTAATAATCATTAATAGTTTTATTTATTTTGTTATTGTTGATTATATTCAAAAATCAATAAATAAACATACAGCTAACGCTGATTATTGTGCTATTGCATTGCTTTTTCTTGCTTTATTTTTTTGTTTAGTTTCAATAGTTTTATTTTTAAAAAACAAACGGAATGAAGTAGTTTATTTCTTATTTTTATTTGGGATAAACATAATTCTTTGGCTTCCAAAAATATTTAGTATTCAATGTAAAGGATGTTCAATAGCTTGATAATAAATTTTAAACAACAATATGTCAACACACAATACAACTACAACCTGGAAAGGAAAAATGCAATTCGAATCCACAAATCCTAGTGGAGAAACCTTATTAATTAACGCTGGGGAAGAAAATGGAGGCGAAGGACCAGGTTTTAGACCTAAAGCCTTAATGCTATCCTCTTTAGCAGGTTGTTCAGGTTTAGATGTCGCTTCATTAATTGGAAAAATGAAATTAGAAGTAGGCGATTTCAAAATTGAAACTATAGCAAATTTAACCGAAGAAGATCCTAAAGTATATGATGAAGTAATCATTGAGTATCATTTTTATGGTTCAAACTTGAATGAAGAACGCTTAAATAGAGCCGTGGATTTATCTGTTGAAAAATACTGTGGTGTTCTAGAAATGTTCAGACAGTTTGCAAAAGTTGAGGTAAAAACAATGTTTCATAAAATATAAATAATGACAGTTTTAGAGTTAATAGATAAAGTAAAACAACCTGAAATTCTAATTTTTTCAGACGTTTTAGAAACCATTGATGCTTCTTATAATTTTACACCCACAAAATTCACAAACGGAAGCGTTACAAATGAAGAAAATACAAATAATGGTTCTTGCAAAGTGTTTTCATTTGCGAAATTAAATGAATTAAAAGTTGCTGAAACTTTATTTTTATTCGGAGAACATTATCAAAAGGTAGTTGATACTCCTAAAGAAGAAGACCATCAAAATATTAGAAATTTCATCAAATTTGGCTGGGAAGGTATTCATTTTGAAAAGAATGCACTTCAAGAAAAAAAATAATTAGTTTTTGAGTCGAAATTATTTATACATTTGCCTTTCAATTATATACGCCATAACAACTGAATTCTAAATTCAGAATTCTAACTTCTAAATTATCTAAAATGAGATGGAACTTAAAATCTAAGCCAGAAAAACAAAAAGTTCAACAACTACAAAGTGAACTTCAAGTCGATGAAATTATTGCGACTTTATTAGTACAAAGAGGTATCGAAACCTTTGAACAAGCCAAAACTTTTTTCCGACCTTCTTTAGAAGATTTACACGA
Organism: uncultured Flavobacterium sp.; assembly: GCF_963975005.1. Lineage (GTDB taxonomy): Bacteria > Bacteroidota > Bacteroidia > Flavobacteriales > Flavobacteriaceae > Flavobacterium. Next base: position 1,681 of record NZ_CAXBFR010000022.1, on the reverse strand, counting down.
TCCTTATTTAATGAAAGATATGGATTTGGCCGTAAATCGTATCGAAAAAGCCATTAAAAACGAAGAGAACATTTTAGTTTTTGGGGATTATGATGTCGATGGAACTACAGCGGTTTCTTTAGTTTCAAGTTATTTGAAAACCATTTACCCAAATATTGATACGTATATTCCAGATAGATATGATGAAGGTTACGGCATATCATACAAAGGAATTGATTATGCAGAAGACAACGGAATTTCATTAATTATTGCCTTAGATTGTGGAATAAAATCCATTGATCATGTTGATTATGCCAATAAAAAAGAAATTGATTTTATCATTTGCGACCATCATAGACCTGGAGAAACTTTACCAAAAGCCATTGCTGTTCTAGATCCAAAACGAGAAAATTGTTCCTATCCTTATGACGAATTATGTGGTTGTGGTGTTGGATTTAAATTAATTCAAGCTTTAGGGCAAAATAGAAATCAAACTATTCAAGACTTTTTACCTTATTTAGATTTAGTAGCCACTGCCATTGCTGCTGATATTGTTCCAATGACTGGTGAAAATCGTGTTTTGGCTAAATTTGGAATGGAAATTATCAATTCAAATCCAAGACCTGGAATCAAAGCTTTAATTCAAAATATAAAAAAACAAACGCTTACAATTACGGATGTTGTTTTTGTAGTTGCACCAAGAATTAATGCTGCAGGAAGAATCAAACATGGAAATTATGCAGTTCAATTATTAACGGAATTTAATTTAGAACAAGCGACAGAATTTGCGTCAGAAATAGAAGAATTTAATACAGATAGAAGAGGTTTAGACCAACAAATCACCAAAGAAGCTTTACTTCAAATTGAAAATAATCAAGAAGAAAATCGAGTTTCAACTGTAGTTTATCAAGAAGATTGGCACAAAGGTGTAATCGGAATTGTAGCTTCAAGATTAATTGAAAAATATTATCGTCCAACAGTAGTTTTTACAAAAAGTGGTGATAAATTAGCCGCTTCAGCTCGTTCTGTTAAAGATTTTGATGTGTATAATGCCTTAGAAGCTTGTTCGGAACATTTAGAACAATTTGGAGGACACATGTATGCTGCTGGAATGACGTTAAAAGAAGAAAACTACGATAATTTTAAAAACGCTTTTGAAAAAATAGTGCAAGAAACCATTCATCCTGATTTGTTAATTCCTGAAATTTCTATTGATGCTGAACTTGATTTCTCAGAAATTAATCCGAAATTTGTACGCATTTTAGAACAATTTGAACCTTTTGGACCAAAAAATATGCATCCTATTTTTCTAACTAAAAAGGTTATGGATTCTGGTCATGGAAAACCAATGGGAAAAGAAGATGAACATTTGCGCTTGTTTTTAAAACAACAAAATTCAGAAGGAATTGCAGCGATTGGTTTTGGTTTAGGAGATAAATTAGAATTGACTAAAAATTTTAACCCTTTTGATGCTGTCTATTCCATTGAAGAAAATGAATGGAACGGAAATGTAAGTTTACAATTAAGATTACGAGATTTAAGAATTTATAGTTAACTCAAAAGATTTCAGCTTTCACTGAAGATATTATGGCAAAAAAAGATCCTTACGCAGCTTTACGATATAAAGAATTTAATTTTTTCCTTTTCATGAGATTTGCTATGGTTTTTGCTTGGTCTATGCAATTCGTACTTATTGAATGGG
>NZ_CAXBFR010000021.1:0-31381 GCF_963975005.1 uncultured Flavobacterium sp. | reverse complement strand
TCTATTTTCTGAAAAAGAAAATCAAAATTTATCTGAATTCAATGTTTTTATTATTGACACAATCGGAATTCTAACCAAAATCTATGCTTACGCAGACATTGCCTATGTTGGTGGGGGATTTGGGAATCCTGGTGTACATAATATTTTAGAACCAGCAACTTTTGGAGTTCCAATTTTGATTGGTCCAAATTATTCACATTTTGCAGAAGCAACCGCTTTAGTAAATATGGATGGTTGCTTCTCAATTCAAAATCAAACACAATTAAATGAAGCTTTGAATATATTACTTCAAAATGAAGATGAACGCTATGAGAAAGGTCATATTTGCAGCACTTTTATTCAAATGAATAAAGGAGCGTCAGACATTATCATGAAACATATTCTTAATGAAAACCTAAATTAATTTCAACAAAAAATCAAAAACCGTAACTTGCAATCCTTATCAAAACTATACTTATGAAATTTATTAAATTATTTGTACTTCTTTTTGTTGTACATCTTCAAGCCCAACAAGGTGGAATGTGGATTCCTTCTTTATTAAACGGAATGAATGAAACTGAAATGAAATCGCTTGGAATGAAAATTTCGGCAAAAGACATTTATGATGTTAACAATTCTAGTTTAAAAGATGCTGTTCCTCATTTTAATGGCGGATGTACATCTGAAGTAATTTCTCCAAAAGGATTAATCTTAACCAATCATCATTGCGGTTATGGAGCTATTCAAAATCATTCAACAGTTGAGCACGATTACCTTCAAGATGGCTTTTGGGCTTATAAAATGGAAGATGAATTACCTAACAAAGGAATGATCGTGACTTTTGTTGTTCGAATTGAAGATGTTACCTCAAAAATTATGGAAGGAGTTGATGCTTTAAATGATGAAGCTCAAAAACAAAAAAAAATCCAAGAAAACACTCAGCGTTATAGTGAGACTTTACCCAAAGAAGCTTGGCAAGAAAACAAAATCAAAACATTTTTTGATGGAAATCAATACCTTTTATTTGTAACAGAAACTTATAAAGATGTTCGTTTAGTTGGAGCTCCACCAAGTTCTATTGGAAAATTTGGTTCAGACACAGACAATTGGGTTTGGCCAAGACACACAGGAGATTTTTCTTTATTCAGAATTTATGCTGATAAAAATAACCGCCCGGCAGAATATTCAACAGATAACGTTCCATACAAACCAAAACATTTTTTACCAATTTCTACAAAAGGAATCAAAGAAAATGATTTCACGATGGTATTAGGTTATCCTGGAAGAACACAAGAATACTTACCGTCTTATGCTGTAGAACAAATTATTAATGATTTAAATCCAGCAAAAATTGAAATTCGTGATGCTGCATTAAAAGTCCAAGATGGTTTTATGCGAAAAGATCAAGCTATTAAAATTCAATATGCTTCAAAGTTTGCAAGTGTGGCTAATTATTGGAAGAAATGGATTGGAGAAAGCAAAGGTTTAAAAAAATCGAATGCAGTTGGAATCAAACAAAAGTTTGAAGCTGACTTTAACAACAGAGTTGCAAAAGCTGGAAAACAAGCTGAATATGGAAACTTACTTTCAGAATTTGAAACAAACTACGCAGCTATTAAAGATTATGCAGTTGCTAGAGATTACTTTAGCGAAGTAGTACTACGAAACACCGAACTATTAAGTTTTGGTTTCAAATTATATCAACTAGAACAAGTTTATACTTCTAGAGGGGAACAATCCTTTAATGACAGAAAAAACAATTTAATTACAAGTTTTGAAGATTCTTATAAAGATTTTAACGCACAAGTAGACGAAAAGGTTTTTGAGCAATTAATTCAATTATATGCCACAAAATCTCCAAAACAGTTTTTACCTAGTTCATTAGAAAATATAAATGCGAGTACATTATCTAAAGAAATTTATTCAACTTCAAGTTTAACTAGTTATGCAAAACTTAAAGAATTATTAAATGGTGATGCAAAATCAGTACTTGAAAAACTTAATAATGATAAAGGTTTTCAGTTAGTAAAATCTTTAGCTGATACATATTATACTAAAATCGCACCAACTTATAGCGAACTTGATTTGAAAAACTCAGCTTTACAAAGAACTTACATGAAAGCTATTGTTGAATTATTTCCAAACGATAGAATTTTTCCTGATGCCAATGGTACTTTGCGTGTGACTTATGGAGAAGTAAAAGGTTATGCTCCACAAGATGCAGTTTATTACGAGCCTATTACCTATTTAGATGGTGTAATGGAAAAATATATTCCTGGTGATTATGAATTTGATGTGCCACAAAAATTGATCGACTTATACAATAAGAAAGATTATGGTAGTTATGCTCAAAACGGCAAATTACCGGTTTGTTTTATTGCAACGAATCATACCACTGGAGGAAACTCTGGAAGTCCAGCAATTGATGCAAAAGGAAACTTAATTGGATTAAACTTTGATAGAGTTTGGGAAGGAACAATGAGTGATATTTATTATTCTCCAGATATCTGTAGAAACATAATGGTAGACATTAGATATGTATTATTTATCATTGATAAGTACGCTAACGCTCAGAACATTATCTCTGAATTAAAGTTAGTAAAAAAATAATTTTAAAATAATATTTTTGGCACGGAAATTGTAAATATATGCTACGGAATTCAAGGATAAAAAATATTTTGAAAAAAATAACAAAAAATAATTTGTCATATCAAAAAATTTATATCTTTGCTCCGAATTAATAATTAACCTTTTATAATAAAAAAGATGAAAAAAGTTGTATTAAGCTTAGCATTAGTTGCTATGATGTTCGTATCTTGTAAAGAAACTGAAGCTAACGTTGAAGAAGCTACTACTGAAGCTACTGAAGCTGTTGAAGCTGCTACTGAAACTGCAGTTGAAACTGTAGATTCTACTGCTACTGTAGCTGTTGAAGCTGTTGAAGCTGCTGCTACTACTGAAGAAGTTGCTAAATAATTAGCATCTAAAGCAAAAAATAAGCTCCACCTAGTGGGGCTTTTTTTTTGCTTTATTTTTTTTAGCGTAGTTATTTTACTACAATTAATCTTTAAAAATATCCAACTCTAAAGAAAAATCTAAAATTTCAGATTGATTCCCATACTTAACTATTTCATTAATACTCTTTTGCATCATCAATTGAGTTGAAAATTTTCTACTTACAGCTATCTCTTCATTTTGCAAAACAATTTTAAAATAAAACTTTCCTTTTGTTGATTTAAATTGCATAAAAAAACAATCTTCTAATCTCACTTTTAGGTTTTCGATTTCATTTTCACACTCAAACCTTAATTCAAAGTCCTTACTAATAAAAATAGGCTTCCCTTTTCTTGATACAAATTCATATTTGTACATATCACTTATTCTTTTAGTAATTACAAAAGTTCCCATAATTGTTTTTAGCAATGAAATAGCAAGCTACTATTTTTAATATCAAGAATAAAGAGGTTTAAAAAAAAGTATTGAAGATGTTATAAACAAAAAAAGCTCCAAACATAGTTTGAAGCTTTTAGTACTCAAGGCGGGACTTGAACCCGCACGGGCATTACTACCCACTGGATTTTAAGTCCAGCGTGTCTACCAATTCCACCACTCAAGCATTTGGTTTAATAAAAAACCATTGGTATTTTTTTGAGCGAAAAACGGGGCTCGAACCCGCGACCTCGACCTTGGCAAGGTCGCGCTCTACCAGCTGAGCTATTTTCGCGTTTGTAATGAAAACTCAAAAAAGACTAGATTAAGTAGAACAGAATCACACTCTAAATGAGCCTATTTTCACTTTGTAATTTTAAGAACTTCGCCATACTTGTTCCGTATTGCGGTTGCAAATGTACACTATAAATTTAATTTTGCAAACCTTTTTTAATAAAAAATTTTAAAAAACAAATAACCTATTGACAGTGATTTATTTACAAATTAAATTATTTTACAATCATTCGTTTTATTTCATTCAATTTCATTAAAGCTTCAACGGGAGTCAATGTATTTATGTCTAAATTCAGAATTTGATCTTTAATTTCCTCTAATAATGGGTCATCTAAATTGAAAAAACTTAATTGCAACTCGTCATTTGCATCTTTTATATTTAATAATTCACTCGAAGAATGATTTTTTTCTAACTTCTTCAATAAATTTTGGGCTTTCTGAATCACAATTTGAGGCATTCCAGCCATTTTTGCTACGTGAATACCAAAACTATGAGCACTTCCTCCTTTAACCAATTTACGAATAAACAAAACAGTATCTTTCAACTCTTTCACAGAAACATTAAAATTCTGAATTCTATTGAACGTGACTTCCATTTCGTTCAATTCATGATAGTGTGTTGCAAATAGTGTTTTTGGCTTATTTGGATGTTCGTGCAAAAATTCAGCAATTGCCCAAGCAATCGAAATTCCGTCATAAGTTGAAGTTCCTCTTCCAATTTCGTCTAACAAAATCAAACTTCTTTCTGAAAGATTATTCAAAATTGAGGCCGTTTCATTCATTTCGACCATAAAAGTCGATTCACCCATTGAAATATTATCACTTGCTCCTACTCTAGTAAAAATTTTATCTACTACTCCCATTCTAACAGCTTCTGCCGGAACAAAACTCCCCATTTGGGCCAATAGCACAATTAAAGCGGTTTGACGTAAAATAGCAGACTTTCCAGACATATTTGGACCCGTAATCATTATAATTTGCTGGGTTTCTCTATCCAAAAAGACATTGTTAGAAATATAAGGAATACCAACAGGCAGTTGTTTTTCAATAACAGGGTGACGACCTTCTATAATTTCTAAATCAAAACTTTCGTCTAAAACAGGTTGAACATATTTCTGTTCTATGGCTAATTGGGTAAATGAATTCAAACAATCCAATTGGGCAATCAAATTTGCATTCAATTGAACCGGTTTAATATATGTAGCCATCCATTGAATTAACTGTTCAAACAATTGATTTTCTATAACTTGAATTTTTTCTTCAGCCCCTAAAATTTTAGCTTCGTATTCTTTTAATTCTTCTGTAATATACCTTTCTGCACTGACTAAAGTTTGTTTTCTAATCCATTCTTCAGGCACTTTATCTTTGTGTGTATTTCTAACTTCAATATAATAACCAAAAACATTATTGAAGGAAACCTTAAGCGATGTAATTCCTGTTTTTTCACTTTCGCGAAGTTCTAAATCTTCTAAAAACCCTTTTCCTTTGGAAGAAATGGCTCTTAATTCGTCTAATTCTTCATTCACGCCTTTTGCAATGGCATTTCCTTTATTGATAGCAACTGGTGCTTCTTGGTTTAAAGTAGTTTTTATTTTCTCTCGAAGCAATTCACAAGCGTGTAAATTATCACCAATCACTTTCAAAGAATCATTATTTGACTTTAAAGCCAATTCCTTAATCGGAATAATTGCATTTAAGGAATCTTTCAAATAAATTACTTCTCTTGGGGAAATTTTTCCAGTTGCTACTTTAGATATCAAACGCTCTAAATCAGAAATCTGCTTGATTTGGTTTTGAATTTGTTTTAATATATCTTGATTTTCTTTCAAATAAGCCACAACTTCATGTCGACTTCTGATCTTAACACCATCTTTTAAAGGCAAAGCCAACCAACGTTTTAATAAACGAGAACCCATTGGCGATAAGGTTTTGTCAATCACATCTAAAAGCGTTACAGCATTTTGATTCGTAGAATGATACAACTCTAAATTACGAATGGTAAATCGATCCATCCAAACGTAAGCATCTTCGGCAATTCGCTGAATAGCTGTTATATGTTGAATTTTATTATGTTGCGTTTCTGATAAATAATACAAAATGGCTCCAGAAGAAATGATTCCTTCCTGCAACTCTTCAATTCCAAATCCTTTTAAAGAATTGGTTTGAAAATGATTGGTTAAACTTTCAAAAGCATAATCTTGCTTAAAAATCCAATCTTCTAAGAAAAAAGTATGATAATCCTCTCCAAAAACTTCTTTAAATTTTAATTTAAATTGTTTGGGAATTAAAACCTCACTAGGTTGAAAATTTTGCAATAATTTATCAATGTATTCTTCATTTCCTTGAGCAGTTAAAAACTCACCTGTTGAAACATCCAAAAAAGAAATTCCAATAGAGATTTTTCCAAAATGCAAAGCTGCTAAAAAGTTGTTGGATTTGGATTGCAAAACCTCATCATTCATCGAAACTCCCGGTGTAATTAATTCGGTTACACCTCGTTTTACAATGGTTTTAGTCATTTTTGGATCTTCTAGTTGATCGCAAATCGCTACACGAAGTCCAGCTTTGACTAATTTAGGCAAATAAGTATTTATAGAATGATGCGGAAATCCAGCCAAAGCCGTTTCGGTTTCTGAACCAGCTCCACGTTTTGTTAAAGTAATTCCTAAAATTCTGGCTGCTCGAACAGCATCTTCTCCAAAAGTTTCGTAAAAATCACCAACACGAAACAACAAACAAGCATCAGGATATTTAGCTTTGATGCCATTGTATTGCTTCATTAAAGGAGTTTCTTTAACTTCTTTGGGTTTGGATTCTTTTGTTGATTTTTTGGCCACAATAAATTATTTTAGGTAATGCTTGCGAAGTTACAAAAATCAAGTGCAATGGCAATATCAATTTAAAAAATCAATTGCAATCACAATATAAAAAAGCACTTCGACAGGCTCAGTATGACATTTGAGTAATTAATTGACTATATTATAAAAAATAAAAATTAGTTTTCTAAATTAAACAAAACGCAATTAAAATCCGAGATGTCAGTCTGAGCCTGTCGAAAACATTTAGAACAATCACTTTAAACCCTTTAAAATCATAATCTTTTAACCTAAAAATATTTCCAAACTTTTAAACAAAAAACTAACTTTGTAACATGAAAAAATTAGCCAACGAAGAATTAAATAGAATCAGTAAAGAAGAATTTAAAGAAGCAGATAAAACTCCCATTATTATTATTTTAGATGATATTAGAAGTTTGCACAATATTGGCTCTGTTTTTAGAACTTCAGATGCTTTTTTGCTTGAAAAAATATATTTGTGTGGCATAACAGCTGTTCCACCAAACAAAGAAATTCACAAAACGGCTTTAGGAGCAACAGAAACGGTTACTTGGGAATATGCTAAAGATGTTTTAGAAGTAATTAAAAAATTAAAAGTTGAAAACGTAGCTATTTATTCGATTGAACAGGTAGAAAATTCGATAATGTTGAATGATTTTAAGCCTAAAACTGATAAAAAATATGCTTTAATTTTTGGAAATGAAGTAAAAGGTGTGCAACAAGAAGCTATTAATTTGAGCGATGGTGTAATTGAAATTCCACAATTAGGGAGTAAGCATTCTTTGAATATTTCAGTTAGTGCTGGAATTGTGATTTGGGATTTGTTTCAGAAAATGAATTGATTTTTTGGAACACAGATTTGAGAAATTTGAGAAATCAGAAAAAATATTATGTGTAAATTTCTTAAATCTGTGAATGCTTAATTTAATCTGTTATTAATCTCACCCAACAAATAAACGTAATCATTTTGTTTTTTGATAAAATCTAAATCAGAAATATCAACAACTAAAACATTCAAATCCGTTTGGGTTTTAATATAGTCCAAATAACCTCGATTGATTTTTTCTAAGTATTCTGCTGGAATTTCTTGTTCGTAATTTCGACCTCTTTTTTTTATATTCGCTAAAAGTCTTTCTGTGTTTTGGTATAAATACACATATAAATCAGGTTTTGGCATTTCTTTGTGAATGATGTCAAACATGGTTTTGTACAAGCGAAATTCATCTTCATGCAAAGTCACTTTTGCAAAAATTAGTGACTTAAAAATATGATAATCTGCAACGATAAAGTCTTTAAACAAATCAAATTGAGCCAAATCATCTGTCAATTGTTGGTATCTATCTGCTAAAAATGACATTTCCAAAGGGAAAGCATATCGATTCTGATCTTTATAAAATTTAGGCAAAAAAGGATTATCGGCAAAACGTTCTAAAACTAATTTTGCATTACAATCTTCAGCTATCTTAGTAGCCAAAGTTGTTTTTCCTGCACCAATATTCCCTTCAATAGCAATATAATTGAAATTTTGTAACTTCAATTTTTCGATTGGTGAAACTAATTTTTTAACTAATTTACATTCACTTTCATCTTCACAAGCTTGAATTAATTCAGAAATAGATTTTTTGAAGTTTGGATGAATCCAATCCAGACTTAAATCTTGCATCGGTAATAACACAAACATCCTATTCTGCATTAGTTTATGAGGAATTTGCAAGTTTTCGGTTTCAACGAGGTCTTCATTCAAAGAAATAATATCAATATCAATGGTTCTTGCCTGATAACCTTCTTGTTTTCCTCTTACTCTTCCTAATTGTTTTTCAAGTTTTAAGATTTGAGTAAGGATTTTTTGTGGTGATTTTGTGGTATGAATTACAATAGCACAATTGAAAAAAGGTTCACTTTCAAAACCCCAAGCTGGTGTTTCATAAACATTTGAAACTTTTACAACGGTTGCAATCTCATTATGAATGGAAGAAATACATAATTCAATAGCTTCTAATCTATTTCCTATATTACTTCCAAGCGATAAAACTATTTGGTTTTGTGAATTCATACTTGGCAAAATAACAAACATTTTTTGGCTTATGTCTGATGATTTTTATTTTTTTTTAAAGTTGTAACAATATTGCCAAAACTGACACTTATATATACATTAATTAATATTTTAAAAATGAGATTTTTAAGCAACGTTTTATCAACTATAGTGGGCATATTTTTATTTTCATTTCTTTTTTTCTTTTTCATTTTAATTATTGGGGCTATTGCCGGAAGTGGTGATGGAAAACCCGAATTAAAGAAAAACTCAGTTATTGAATTAGATTTATCAGAAATCAGCCTAGATTACAATGGAACTTTTGAACCAAGTCCGTTTGAAGCTTTATTAGAAAGCAAACAAAAAGCAAGTGTAATTGAAGTAATTGACGCTATTGAAGCAGCAAAAACAGACAAAGACATTAAAGGAATTTCTATATTAAAAAACAACTCTGCTCTAGGTTTAGCACAAAGTAAAGCCATTAGAAACAAATTAGAAGAATTTAAAAAAGCAGGAAAATTTGTTTATGCTTATTCTGATGTCTTAAGTCAGAAAGATTATTATTTAAATTCGGTTGCCGATCAAGTGTATTTAAATCCAGTCGGTGAATTAGATTTTAAAGGATTAGCTTCAGAAGTAATTTACATGAAAGATTTACAAGAAAAATCAGGTGTGAAATTTGAAGTTATTCGTCACGGAAAGTATAAAAGTGCCGTTGAACCATTCTTAGCACAAGAAATGAGTCCAGAAAACAGAGAACAAATAACCGTTTTATTACAGTCAATCTGGGAAACTATTGTAACTGACATTTCGAAAAGTAGAAATATTGATATTGTAACTTTAAATACTATTGCAGATAACTTAGGAGCGAGAACACCAAAACTAGCCCTTGAAACTAAATTAATTGACAAAATCGGATATGAAGATGAATATCACGATTTAATCAGTAAAAAATTAGCTGTCAAGAAAGGTGAAGAATACAATAAAATTTCTATTTCTGATTATGCTGGAATTGCCGATTCTCCTTCAACAAATTTTAAAGCTGACAATACCATTGCTGTTATTTATGCACAAGGAGAAATCCAAGGTGGTGAAGGAAGTGTAAATATTATTGGTGAAGGTTCAATAAATCGTTCTTTAAAAGAAGCACGAGAAGATGATAACGTAAAAGCAATTGTTTTAAGAGTTGACAGTCCAGGTGGAAGTGCATTAACTTCTGAATTAATTTGGAGAGAAATTGAATTGACCAAAAAAATAAAACCAGTTATAGTTTCAATGGGTAATGTTGCCGCTTCTGGTGGTTATTATATTGCTTGTAATTCTGATTATATTTTTGCTGAACCTAATACAATAACTGGTTCAATTGGAGTTTTTGGGATGTTACCAAACATGACTGAACTTGGAAAAAACATCGGAATTAATGCTGAACAAGTTAAAACACACAAAAACGCAAGTGGCTACAGTATCTTTGAGCCTTTAAATGAAGAGTATAAAGCAGTAGTGCTTGAAGGTGTTGAAGATGTTTATGAAACTTTCCTGCAACGCGTAGCAGATGGAAGAAAAATGACAACTGAACAAGTAGATGCTATTGCCCAAGGAAGAATTTGGACAGGAACTGATGCTGTAAAAAACGGTTTAGTAGACAAATTAGGAAGCTTAAACGATGCCATTAAATATGCTGCAACTTTAGCTAAAATCAAAGAATTTAGAACACAAAACTATCCAGAATATGAAAGTAGTTTTGAAGACATTTTAGCAAGCATGTCTGGAATTTCAATATTTAAAACTAAAGAAAGCTTATTAAAAGAGCAATTAGGAACTGAAGGCTACATGCTTTTAGAAAAAATAAAAAGAGCACAAAACATAAAAGGTGTTCAAGCGATGATGCCTTTTGAATTAGATATAAAATAATTTTTTTTTAGCTATTCGGATATTAGATTTTCAGAAAAAATCATTTAAAAAACCACTAAACTAAAAATTTAGTGGTTTTTTTATTTAATTTATTTTGTTTAATTATATTTGTTTTAAATTAAACAAAAAAATGAATGCCAAAGACAAACTTTTAGCCCAAAAAATTTATTTTATTCTTGGTGGACTTTTCATCGCCTCTTTAGTTGTATCTAATTTAATCTTCCAAAAGTTTTTTTATTGGCATCCATTTGGAGAAGTCACAATTTTGGGTGCCAAACTTTTTGAAATTTCTGTCGGAATTATTCCATACCCAATTACATTTTTAGTCACAGACATTATTTCAGAAATTTATGGAAAGAAAAAAGCAAATCAAGTTGTTACTACTGGTATTTTTGCATCTATCTTTTCTTTGCTAATTATTTTTATCGCCAATGAAGTCCCAGCTATTGATAGTTCTCCTGTAAATAATGAATTATTCAGTAAGGTTTTTGGACAAACTGCTTTAGCCGTTTTGGCTTCCATGACTGCGTATCTATTTGCTCAATATATAGACATTCGAGTATATCATTTTTGGAAAAAACTGACTAAAGGAAAAATGCTCTGGTTGCGTAATAATTTTTCCACAATAACATCACAAGCTATTGACACTTTTTCGGTGTTATTTTTACTTTGCTCTTTTAATATACTCCCTTGGGAAATCTTTGGTAAGCTATTTATTAGTGGTTTTGCTTTCAAAGTTATTATTGCACTATTTGACACTCCTTTTATGTATCTGGCTGTATATCTTTTTAGAAAGAAATTTAAGTTAAACCCTAATGACGAACTTCTTATCGATTAATTTAAATTCTGTAAAACTTTATTAAAATCTTAATACATTTTTTTTCAATTTGGTATTACTTTTGCTTTAGATTGATGTCTAATAAAAGTCACTTTATAAATTGAACCTTATGCTTAAGAAAATTTTAAAAATCACAGGAATTACTTTATTAGTTGTAATTATTGGATTAGTTGCAGCACCTTTTATCTTTAAAGACAAAATTAAAGAAATGATTGCTAAAACATTAAACGAAAGTATTGATGCAAAAGTTGCTTTTGAAGATGTAGATTTAAGTTTACTTAAAAATTTTCCTAAAGCTAATGTTACAATTAGTAAATTAAGTATTATCAATAAAGCTCCTTTTGAAGGTGATACTTTGTTTTATAGTGGTGAAACGAATTTAAAAATGAGCATCAAAGAATTATTCAAAGATGCTTCTGAAACCATAAATTTAGAAAGTATTTCTTCTGAAAACGGAATAGTAAACATCATTTTTAACAAAGATGGAGTTGGAAACTATGATATTGCCCTAAAAGATGACAAACCAGCTGATGAAAGCGATAGCAAGCCTTTTGCTTTAAACATACAAGATTATAAAGTTGAGAATCTTCGTTTTACTTATTTAGATCAAGGTTCGGATATAAAAATGGTTTTAGACAGTATTAATCACTCTGGAACAGGAAACTTTGCTGCACAAAAATTAGACTTAGACACAAAAACAACAGCTAAACTTTCTTTTGAAATGGAGAAAAACAAATACATGAAAAATGTAGCTGTTTCATTAGATGCTGTTTTAGGAATTGATATGGATAAAATGAAATTTGATTTTAAAGACAATAAAGCTTTAATCAATCAATTGCCATTAGAATTTAATGGGTTTCTTCAAATGGTTGATGATGGTCAATTATATGATTTAACTTTTAAGACGCCAACCTCATCATTTAAAAACTTTTTAGGATTAGTTCCAGAAGCATATTCAGGTGATATTAATAAAGTACAAACATCTGGTGATTTTACGGTAAACGGTAAAGTAAACGGAAAATTAACAGAAACTACAATTCCTAAATTCAACATTAAAATTGCTTCAAACAATGCAATGTTCAAATATCCTGATTTACCAAAAGCAGTAAAAAATATTGTAATTGATACAGATATTGTTAATGAAACTGGCTTAATGAATGACACTTACGTGAATTTAGATAAATTGTCTTTTTCTATTGATCAAGACGTTTTTAATATAAAAGCAAATATCAGAAATTTTGAAAACGCTTTAGTAAATGCAGAACTAAAAGGAACAATCAATTTAGCTAATGTTACAAATGCTTATCCGGTTCAATTAGACCAACCTTTATCTGGAATTTTAAAAGCTGATGTTGTGACTAAATTTGATATGAAATCTGTTGAAACTTCTCAATATCAAAACATTCAAAATTCAGGAAACATGTCAATTACTGGCTTTAATTATGAAGGACCCGAATTAGCTAAAGCTTTTAGAATTAATAAAGCCGCTATTGTTTTCAATACAAGTAAAATTCAATTAAATGAGTTTGATGCAAAAACTGGAAGTTCTGATTTGAATGTAACTGGTGCCTTAGACAATTTCTACGGATTTATGTTTAAGAATCAAGTTTTGAAAGGAAATTTTAACATGAATTCAAATAAATTGTTAGTTTCGGATTTTATGGAACCAACTACAAGTACTTCAAATGAAGGAAAAAAAACTACTGAAGCCGTAAAAATTCCTTCCTTTTTAGATTGTAGTATAACTGCAAAAGCAAACACTGTAGTTTATGATAATTTAAATTTAAAAGATGTTTCAGGAAACTTAGTCATTAAAGACGAAGCAATTACCCTAAACAATCTAAAAATGGGAGTTTTTGGAGGAAATATTGGCATGAATGGAACTGTTTCTACTAAAGGAAAAGTTCCAACATTTAATATGGATTTAGGTTTAAATCAAGTTAATATAGCTGAATCATTTACACAATTAGATATGTTGGCTAAAATTGCTCCAATTGCTGGTGTGATAAACGGAAAATTAAATTCAACTATAAAATTATCTGGTAATTTGACAAATGATATGACTCCAGATTTAAAAACCCTTTCAGGTGATTTAATTGGACAATTATTATCAACTACGGTTAATGATAAAAACTCAAAATTGCTTTCTACTTTAACCTCTAATTTGAACTTTATCAATTTAGATAAATTAAACTTAAATGACGTAAAAGCTGCATTAACGTTTAATGATGGAAAAGTAACGGTTAAGCCATTCGATATAAAATATCAAGATATAAAAGTAACTGTTGGCGGAACTCATGGGTTTGATCAAAACATAAATTATGATTTAAAATTCGATGTTCCAGTAAAATATTTAGGGACAGAAGTTAATAATTTGATAGCTAAATTAACTCCAGCAGATGCTAAGAAATTAGAAAGCATTCCTGTTAATGGAATGATGAATGGAAGTTTTGCTGCACCAAAATTCACAACCGACTTAAAAATGGCTACAACTAATTTAGTAACACAATTGGTTAAACAACAAAAGGACAAATACATCAACCAAGGATTAAGTCAATTGGGCGCTGCTGCTGGTCTTCCAACAAAAACAGATTCTACAGGCACAGCAATACCAAAAACCAAAGAAGAAGTTAAGGAAGAAGTAAAAACAAAAGCCACTGAAGTTGTAAAAGACAAAGTAAAAGATGGTTTAAATAACCTATTCAATAAAAAGAAAAAAGACGAGTAGATTTTTTAAAATAGTAAGTAAATTAAAAACCCTTTTCAATCAAATGAAAAGGGTTTTTGATTTTTTACAAACTAATCCTAACCACATAACCTTCATTACTTCTAATATTAAAAACAGTTCCATCCTCAAATAAGAGATATTGGCCTTTAATTCCGGATACTTTTCCTATAAATGATGGTGTTTTATCTAAATTTAAACTTTTTACTTTTTTTGGATATTCCAAAACAGGATAATGTAAATCTAACAATTCAACTTTAGGCATAAAAAAAGGTTTTGCTTCTGTTGGCAACCATTGTTCTGCTTTTAATCGTTCTGCTAATAAATCAACTTGAGGCACATCATTTTTTAACATTTTTTGCCAAGCGGTTTTATCTGCAAAATGATTTTTTAAAGCAACTTCGGTAATTCCAGCCAAATAACGATTTGGAACCTCAACAATTGGAACAGCTTGCACTGCTCCTTGATCAATCCATCGTGTAGGAACTTGTGTATTTCTGGTCACACCAACTTTTACTTCACTTGACAAGGCTAAATAGACAATGTGAGGTTGCAATTGCACTTTTTTCTCGTAAGCTAAATCTCTGTCTTCTATTTCTAAATGCGCTGTACTTAATTCAGGTCGCATAATCCAATCACCTACTGATGCACTACTCATAAAGCAATCATAACAAAATCCTTGACGAAATATTTTCTTTTGTTTCCCACAATTCAAACATTTAAACCCTTG
The DNA here is from genome assembly GCF_963975005.1 of uncultured Flavobacterium sp. Lineage (GTDB taxonomy): Bacteria > Bacteroidota > Bacteroidia > Flavobacteriales > Flavobacteriaceae > Flavobacterium. The sequence goes on along the minus strand of NZ_CAXBFR010000021.1, from coordinate 16,606 downwards.
AAAAACGATTTCAGTTTCTTTTCCAATTAACTGATTTACATTCAAAAAACTATTTTCAAAGACCAAATAGTACTGAATTGGCTTTCCTATTTCTGTTTGCATTTTGGTAAGTACACCTTCGTATGTCATTCTCGTAAAGATTTTGGATTAAAGTATTATATTCAGCAAAATTTGTTATTTTTGGTAAAGTTATAATTCGTATTTCGTAATTCATAATTCACAGTTTAAAAATATGGCGTTTCCGATCATAAATTCTATTGCTTCTTTTATTTTAAAAAAACGGATTCATCAAATGGAATTGTTTTTAAAATATCCGAACGAAGTACAAGAAGAGTTGCTTTTCAGTTTATTAAAACAAGCTGAAAACACTTTTATTGGAAAACAATACGAATTCAATTCTATCACAAATTACAAAACGTTTTCTGAAAGAGTTCCGGTTTCAACTTACGAAGAATTAGAACCCTTAATTGAACGAACCCGAAAAGGAGAACAAAATATTTTTTGGAATACACCTATAAAATGGTTTGCCAAATCTAGTGGCACAACAAATGCAAAAAGTAAATTTATTCCTGTAAGTAGTGAATCTTTAGAAGGTTGTCATTACAAAGCTAGTAAAGATTTATTGTGTTTGTACTTAAACAACAATGAAGATTCTCAAATGTTTACGGGGAAAAGTCTTCGTCTAGGAGGAAGCAAGCAATTGTATGAAGATAACAATACTTTTTTTGGAGATTTATCGGCTATTTTAATTGACAATATGCCTATTTGGGCTGAATTTAGTTCAACACCAAGCAGTACAATTTCATTAATGGGTGATTGGGAAAACAAAATGCCAGCCATAATTAATGAAACGATAAATGAAAATGTAACTAGTTTAGCTGGAGTTCCTAGTTGGATGATGGTTTTACTAAACAAAACACTGGAACAAACTGGAAAACAAAATATGTTGGACATTTGGCCAAACGCTGAAGTTTATTTTCATGGCGGTGTAAATTTTGATCCTTACAGAGAACAATATAAAAAGTTGTTTCCAAAAGACAATTTTCAGTACTACGAAATTTACAATGCTTCGGAAGGCTTTTTTGCACTACAAGATTTAAATAATTCTAACGATTTGTTATTAATGTTAGATTACGGAATATTTTATGAATTTATTCCAATGGATACTTTTGGACAACCAACTCAAAGAATTATTCGGTTAAATGAAGTTGAATTAAATAAAAATTATGCAGTTGTAATTACTACAAATTCAGGTTTATGGCGTTATATGATTGGTGATACAATTAGATTCACAAGTTTAAATCCTTATCGAATTAGAGTAACAGGAAGAACAAAACATCATTTAAATGTTTTTGGTGAAGAGTTGATGGTTGAGAATACCGAAATGGCTTTAACAGCTACTTGTAAAGAATTAAATTGTGAAATTATAGATTACACTGTTGCACCAATTTTCATGAAAGATAAAAAACAAGGGGCTCATGAATGGATGGTTGAATTTAAAAAGCTACCCGAAAACATGGTGACTTTTGGCGAAGTTTTGGATAGAAACCTTCAAAGTTTAAATTCAGATTATGAAGCTAAACGCCACAATAACATGACATTAAATCCGTTAGTATTAAATGTAGCCAAAACTGGTTTATTTTATGATTGGCTAAAAGAAAATGATAAATTAGGTGGTCAACATAAAATTCCAAGACTTTCTAACGACCGAAATTATATGGAACAATTATTGCGAATGCAATTAGTGAATGTTTAAAAAATCTATTATGAAAAAAATAATTGCTTTATTCTTACTTACTTTATTTTTAGTTTCATGCTCTAGCACACCAAGATATGGTTGTAATCCTAGAAGATGTGATGTAAGCCAGGTTCAACAATAAAATAAAAAAGTTTTGTAACATTTTTGATATTGATTAGTCTTATAAACAATCATCAATCAAATCAAAAATCAAATGAAACTAATTAAAAAGACATTTAATCGAAAATGTTTTAGCACTGCTGCATTTTCAAGTTCTATTCAGAAACTTACTTTAACTGCATTGTTTTTATTCAGCAATTTCATATTTGCGCAAGAAACTTCAAAAACAATTACTGTTAAATCTTCCAACGAAAAAATTCAATGTAGTAATGACAATACAGATCGTTTTTACACATTAGAAAGAAAACTTAACAACGAAGTTCTTTACAACAAATACTTCAATAAAATTGGTTGTGAGTTTACTATTACTGAAAATTTAGAACCAGGAAATTATACGCTAACCATTTTTACTTACGAATACGACCAAGAAGTTATTGCATTTGAAATTACTGCAAACAGCAAATCAATTACGCTAAACGATGTCGTTCTTGTAGAAAAAATAAACACATTAAAAGAAGTTGTTCTTACTGATAGAAAAAAGTATATCAAAGTTGAATCCGACAAAACCACAATTAATGTAAAAGATAACCCTTTGGTTAGTTCTGGAACAGCTTTAGATGCGATTAAAAAAATGCCTGGAGTTGTTGCTTCGCCAACTGGTGGATTTTCTTTAAATGGAAAACCAATTGTCATTTATATCGACGATGCTCCAAATTCTTTAAGTGGAAATGATTTAAAAAATTATCTTTCTTCACTTCCTGCAAAAGCCATTGACAATATTGAATTAATTTACAATCCTGGAGCTGCGTTTGATGCTAATGCTAGTGGTTCAGTAATAAATTTAGTTACAAGTTCTGTTCGTTTAAAAGGAATAAATGCTAATTTTAACATCAATTATAATTTCAACAAATACCAAAAACCAAGTCCACAAATTCTTTTAAACGGAAAAGAAAAAAACTTGAGTTGGCAAACTATGATTGGTTATAATTATATAGATAGCGAACAAAAATCGGAAAATGGTCAAACTTTTACTTCCTTTAATCCAAGTGAAACTATTATACAAGAACGACTGACTGTTTCTACCAATCGTAATTTTTATTCAAGAATTGGGACAAATTATAAGCTTTCCAAAAAATCAAATTTATTATTGAATTACAATGCTACTTTAAGCAATAATAGAAATGAATTTGATGCACAAACTTATGGATCAAGCATTCCAGATTATTTTAACGAAGGAATTTCTAAAAACAAATCAAGCAATCACGAAGTTAGTTTGCAATACAAAACTAAACTTGATACACTTGGAAGAAAGTTAGACATTATTGGGTTTTCTAATGTATTTTCAAACAATCCAAATTCGTTTTCAAAAGCTACAGAGAATAATACAAATAGTACTTTCATCACAAAGAATAACTTTGATTTATTAAATTATTATTTAAAATATGACTTTACAATTCCATTTCAAAAGTATAATTTCACCTTAACAACTGGTGGAAAATTCAATCACTTGGATGTAAATAATATTGGAAAATACAATTTAAACAACCCTATAACAAGTAATATTGATTTTGATTATGAAGAATCTAATTTAGCCTTTTATGCTGAAGCTAGAAAGAAAATTAATAAATTTAATTTCACTTTAGGACTGCGTTTAGAAGATTTCAATATTAATAGAACTGGAATAGTTGAAAACACTGCTAGTAAAGTTGAATTTTCGAACACTAATTTATTTCCAAATGTAAGTGCATTGTATCAATTGAGTGAAGAAATAAACATTTCCTCTTCTTATTCGAGAAAAATTAGACAGCCTAATTACAATACTTTAGATCCAAACGGAAGTAGTTTTGATCAATATAACACTTCTGGTGGTAATTTACTTTTAAATCCAGTATTTTTTGACAATTATGATTTTAAAATCACGGCTTTAGATTATGTGCAAGTTGGAACAAATTATAGTGTTGCCAAAGATCAAAATTTCTTTGTTTTTAGTGCAGAACCAAATGAATTAGTGAGTTCAAACACTTTTAGACAATTTGACCGTGTTAAGACTTTCAGTGCCTATGCTAACTTCCCAATTCCATTAGATTATTTCTTTAAAGGAAAAGACGTTTTTATGGAACGTTTGAACAATATTGACCGAATGAATTACATATATTTAAGTGTAAATTATATCAAAACAACCATTGATGGTTATGAATTTCCATTTAAACAAAAACCTATTTGGAATTATGCGGCTGAAGCTCAAATCTTATTGCCTTGGGATATTAGAAACAGCATTACTTACTATATTTTACCTCCAGGAAATTGGGAAATCTATGATGTCACAAAACCTATTCAGCAGTTTGATATTTCGTTCCAAAAAGAATTTTTAGATAAAAAATTAAAAGTCGGAATTCATGCTATTGATTTGTTCAATCAAAATAGTATAACTGCTCAAATTGCTGCACCAAACTTAAACACTAATTTCTATGAAAAGAATGATAGTAGAGTTTTTAGAATTTCGTTAAGCTACAATTTCGGAAATCTTAAATTAGATAAAGAAAACACAAACATTGAAACTGAGAAAGTTAAAAGTGGTGGCGGATTTGTGAAATAAGAAATCAAAAAAAATCCCGATTTAAAATTTAAATCGGGATTTTTAGTTTTTAAGAAACAGCTTTCAATCGCTGCAATAAATTTTTATTTAAACTTTGCTCTGCATATTCTTTAGTCACTAGTAGTGTTTTATCTTCAGAACCTGGCAAATCAAACATAGCATCTGTTAAAATAGCTTCACATAAAGAACGCAAACCTCTTGCTCCTAGCTTATATTCCAAAGCTTTTGAAACAATAAATTCTAAAGCACCTTCTTCAACTTCTAATGCAACATCATCCATTTCAAACAATTTTTTATATTGTTTTACTAATGCGTTTTTAGGTTCAGTCAAAATGCTTCTCAAAGTTGCTGCGTCTAATGGATCCATATGAGTAAGAACTGGCAAACGACCAATAATTTCTGGAATCAAGCCAAAATCTTTTACATCTTTAGGAATAATATATTGCAATAAGTTTTCTTTATCAACATTATCTGTGTTGATAGAAGAACTATACCCAACGGCTTGATGATTTAATCGTTTTGAAATTACACGTTCAATTCCGTCAAAAGCACCACCAGCAATAAATAAAATATTTTGTGTATTTACTTCAACAAATTTTTGATCTGGATGTTTTCTGCCTCCTTTTGGTGGCACATTAACAACCGTTCCTTCTAACAACTTCAACAAAGCTTGTTGTACTCCTTCTCCAGAAACATCTCTTGTAATAGATGGGTTGTCACTCTTACGAGCAATTTTATCAATCTCATCAATAAAAACGATTCCTCTTTCTGCTTTTTCAACATCATAATCCGCTGCTTGAAGCAAACGCGTTAAAATACTTTCAACATCTTCTCCTACATAACCCGCTTCCGTTAAAACTGTAGCATCAACAATAGCTAAAGGAACATTTAACATTCTAGCAATAGTTTTAGCCACTAGTGTTTTTCCTGTTCCGGTTCTTCCAACCATTAAGATGTTACTTTTTTCAATTTCAACATCATCTTCTGATGGCTTTTGCATTAATCTTTTATAGTGATTATATACAGCAACACTCATTACTCTTTTAGTTTGATCTTGTCCAATAACATAATCATCCAAAAATGCTTTTATTTCTCTTGGTTTATGCAATACTAAATCTGATAACAATTCTGATTTACCAGTTTGTTTGATTTCTTCAATTACAATTCCGTGAGCTTGTTCAATACATCTATCACAAATATGTGCATCGATACCAGCAATTAATAAATTAGTTTCTGGCTTTTTTCTTCCACAAAATGAACATTCTAATACTTCTTTTGCCATTTTTTTTAATTTAGATTTTAGAATTTAAAACTTCTAAAATCTGATTTTTTTATTTTCTTTCTAATACTTCATCAATCATACCATATTCTTTAGCTTCAGCAGCAACCATCCAATAATCACGTTCTGAGTCTTTATACACTTTATCAAAATCTTGTTTTGAATGTTGTGCAATAATATGATATAATTCGTCTTTTAATTTCAACATTTCACGCAAATTAATTTCCATATCAGAAGCAACTCCTTGAGAACCGCCACTTGGTTGGTGAATCATTACACGTGAATGAGGCAATGCACTTCTTTTTCCATCTGCCCCTGCACACAATAAAACAGCTCCCATTGAAGCAGCCATTCCTGTACAAATTGTAGCTACGTCTGGTTTAATAAATTGCATAGTATCATAAATTCCTAATCCAGCATAAACGCTTCCACCAGGTGAGTTGATATATATTTGAATATCTTTAGAAGCATCAGTACTTTCTAAAAACAACAATTGTGCTTGAACGATGTTAGCAATTTGATCATCAACACCTGTTCCTAAAAAGATAATTCTATCCATCATTAAACGTGAAAAAACGTCTAATTGAGAAACATTTAATTGACGCTCTTCCATAATGTAAGGTGTCATTCCTGTTGGTGTGATTTGTTTTACGATTTTATCATAATACAAATTATTTATTCCTTGATGCTTTGTCGCAAACTTTCTAAATTCTTTTCCGTAGTTCATATTATTATTGAATAATTAAATTAAAGTTAAAACAGATTCTGAGATTAATTCAGAATAAAAAACGCCAAACAAAAAAGTTTGACGTTCAAAGATAATTATTTTTTATGAGAAATTATTCTCCGTACATTTCTTTAATAAAGTCTTGGTAAGAAACTTCTTTTGTTTTAGCAGGAACTTTCTCTTTGTAAAGATTAATCATTTTTTCGCTCATAATTTGTTCAGACAAACGTTTGATTTCATCTTGGTTTGATAAAACTCTAGCAACAACTCCGTCAACCTCTTCGTCAGTTGGGTTAACTTGACCAAATTGAGCCATTTGTTTTTTAATTAAACTAGCAGTAAATGTTTTTAAGTCTTCAAAAGTTGTTTGAAGTTTGTTTTCAACGATAACTTTTCCTTCAATCAATTGGTAACGTAATCCTTTTTCTGATTTTTCGTATTCTTCTTCAGCTTGTTCTGCCGTTAAAGGATTTTCACCAGCATTTTGAATCCATTTTTTTAGGAAAGCTGCTGGTAAATCAAATTTAGTATTTTCAATTAAAGACTCCGTAACATCATTTAAGTATTTTTGATCGGCTTGTTGTGTAAATTGACCTTCAGCGTCTTCTTTAATTTTTGCTTTTAATTCTTCAACTGATTTTACATTTCCTTCTCCAAATAATTTATCAAATAATTCTTGGTTTAATTCTGCTAATTCAGTTGCATTGATTTCTTCAATTGTAAAGTTTACATCAACATCTAAACCATGAACATCTTCATGAGAAACTTTTAAGTAATCCATTAATTTATGGTCATCATCAAAAAGTCCTTTTGTATTTAAGACAACTACATCTCCAACTTTTTTTCCAATAAATGCTTTTGCAGTTTTTTTATCTTTAAAGATATCTAAACCAAAAGTTGCTCTGTTTTCAATTCCTTTTTCCTCATTAGAGAAAGTTCCTGAAACGTCAAAACCTTCTTCAAGTTTATCTTTAGGCATTAATTTACCATATTGTTTCTGAATTCTTTCTATTTGTTCTTTCAACATAGCTTCATCTGCTATAATTGTGTATTGAGTTACATTCGTTTTTGAAGTTAAATCGACTTTAAAATCAGGAGCTAATCCTAATTCAAATTCAAATTTGAAATCTTCTTTATCCCAGTCAAAATCTTCTGTTACTTTTGGAAGAGGATTTCCTAAAATATCTAATTTTTCTTTAACAAGGTAGTCGTTTAAAGACTTTTGTAAAAATTTATTTACTTCATCTAACAAAACTGCTTTACCGTATTGCTTTTGAATAACACTCATTGGCACAGCACCTTTTCTGAATCCTGGAATATTAGAGTTTTTTCTATAATCTTCTAAAATTTTAGCTACTTTATCTGAATAATCTCCTTTTGCAACTGCTACAGTTACTATTGCATTTAATGCGTCAACGTTCTCTCTTGTAATGTTCATTTTTACTTTTTTTTCCTAATAAAATTGGGTTGCAAAATTATAAAAATTTTGCAACCCAAACAAGTTTTTAATTAATTGAAATTCATAGACATAAAAACTTTAGCTTTTCTCTACGAAAATATTATTCAAAATAGACTGACCTAATGACAATAGCAGACTAAACAATAAGGCGTACCAAAAACCTGAAACTCCAAATCCGTCAATAAGTTTATCACAAATTAAAATAATTACAGCATTAATTACCAATAAGAAAAGTCCTAGAGTAATAATTGTAACAGGAATTGTAAGAAATATCAATATTGGCTTTAAAAATATATTTAATAACGATAAAACAACAGCAACAATTAAAGCTGTAGTAAAACTATCAACAGCAATGCCGGGTAAAAAATGTGCTAATACAAAAACTACAATCGTAGAGATCAAAAGCCTAATAAGTAAATTCATAGTATAAATTTTATTTTAAAGATAAAAAAAAGACACCAAAAATGGTGCCTTTTTTTAAAATTATTTATTTTTTTAATCTTTTAATTTGTTGCAACTATATTAATTCCAGGGAAATAAGAAGGGTTTAAAAACGGCATGTTAGATTTGTAATGAGCGTTAATTACCTTAATAATTTCATTAGCAATAACAGCATAACCTCTTGAATTTGGGTGAACACCATCTAGAGAAAACAATACTTTATTTTCTGTGGCAGCTCCACTAAAATAATTTGCAGTATAGATTTGACCGTTAACCGAACGTAAACCATTTACCAAAACACCTAAAATAGCATTCATATCTGCAACTGCAAGGTTTTTAGAAGCAGCAATAGATTTAATAGCTGCATTATATGCATTAGTTGCATTTGCAATTGCTAATTGCTCTGAAGGAATTAAGATATGTTGATCTTGAAGAGGATAAGTAACTCCATATTTATCTAAAGGAGCAGGTACACCTGCAGGAGCAGTTCCTATAACTCCACTTGTTGTTAACAATACTAAGTCATCAGCAGTAGCTTGACGTGCTTGACCAAAAACACTTCCATAAAAAGCAGCAGTTGCAGCTCCTAGTGTAGGTGTAAAAGCAGCAGTTAATTGAGCTGATAAATTTGTTAAAGACTCATCTTTGATTAACAAAGGATTACCAGCTGTTGCACTCAACAAGTTAATTCTTGAACCTGCACCGAATGCTGTTAAAGCTTGTTTTAATGGCCCATATAATTGAGCATTTAAAGCAGTAATATTTGACGCCCCACCAACTGCTGCTGCAGTTACAGGATTATAAGGAACAGTTGTAAAGAAAGGAATAGAAGTTACACTTGGAATAGTAGCAACAACACCTTTTGCACCATTTTGAGATAAACCCGTCACAGCACCAAAAGCAGGACTTGTTCCTCCGTTAACGATTAAACTATAAACTCCAGCAAAAACCGTTGGATCAGTGATATCGTTTGGTCCATATGTTTGAGGATTAAAGTTTCCTGTTTGATCTACTCCAACTCCACCAGTAGTTGCATATGACAATACATCATTTGCTCCTATCCAGTTTGTAAAAAATGTTGGATTTTTAGTCATTGCGTCTCCTAATACAGTTGCTGTATTTGATGTTGCATGTCTCACATAGTAAGGATTTGCTGCAGGAAAATTTGCAGGATTACCATAGCCAGGAACTAATAAATGAAATGATTTAGCTCCAGGAACACCCATATTATTATATGCTGTAGCTTGTGGAGTTAATGTAATGGTAGAAGTTCCTGCTAGAGGCTGAGGAGCTCCAACAGAAGCATTAATAACTAACCTCGTATTAAAACCAGGCAAACCTGAAATACCTCCAAGATTATTTACATCTTCTTCATAAGAAGGCTGAGTAAATACTCCACCACCTACTGTAGCAAATTGTTGCGACAATAAATTAGGGAACGAATTAGCTTGTCCACCTATAGAAACAGTTCCATCCATGTAACCAGCTGTTAATGAATTTCCAACAGCAACATAGGAAGAGAAATCTGCTTCTCCAGCTGTATAATTTGCATCTACTGCATTTTCAAATTCTGGTTCACAAGAAACTAATCCTGCCATTGCCAAAACTGATAAGTATATAAATTTATTTTTCATTTTTATTAAAATTTTTGATTAGAAGCTGTAAGTTACACCTACACCTGGTGAGAAAACTGACGATTTATAAGTACCTCCGAAATCAGGGTTTGCCGTACCAGAAACAGGATCAGTAGAATAATCATATGAATTGTCTATTTCGTCAAAATGTAAATACAATAACGATAAGTCAATTCCGAATTTTGGATTTAACTGATAAGTCAAACCTCCAGTATAACCCATTGATTCATTTCTTGGTGTTTCAGGAGCAAAATAGCCGTTTTGTACTGGACTTTCGTCAAAATACCAACCTGCTCTGAACGTAAATTTATCATTTGCTACATATTGAGTACCTACTCTATATGTACTTGTGTTTTTATAGTTTCTTGGATTTAATGACTCCGTACCATTACCAAATTTAACATCTAATGCCTTATAAACACTCCACATAGTATAGTTATAATCAAAAGCAACTAACCATTTATCCGTAACTTGATAAGACAACCCAGATGTAACTTCAGCTGGCAAAGGTAAATCAGCGTTAAAAGTTGTATTTGGAACTTGGTTAAAATCTGGTAAATCTGCATAAGTTGCATCACCATCTCTTGCTTCCATGATTATTTCTGAACGATAATTAAACCCTAATCTTAATTTACTAGTTGGGTTAAACATAAAACCAACATTATAACCCCATGCTGTGATTCCTGTTGAATCTAATGTCACATCCGATCCACTTCCGTTAGCAGATAACAATGGGTTTATTGATAGGTTTCTATTAAAATTTACTGAACCAGTAGCTAAAATTGGTCCTCCACCAAAACTAAATTCATCTCCTACTCTTATAGAAAAAGTTGGCTGAATAAAAATAGCTTTTAAATCAATATTATTTACTAAATGTGCACCTTGCCAATCTTGATCCCATGCCACGGAACTTCCATAAGGAGAATAAATAGCTAAACCTGCCGTTAACCAATCTGTTACTTTGTAAGTAGCATAAACATTAAACGGAGTTCCTACATTGTCTGAAGAAGCTTTCCAATTATACTCTGAATTTTGAAATCTTGTTTTAGAAAACAATGCACTTCCACCAACTGACAAATTAAATTTATCTTTTAGATAAGCCATCCCTGCAGGATTAAAAAAAGCTGTTTCAGCACTATTTACTATAGCAACACCAGTATGCCCCATAGCTAATTGTTTTTGTCCTTGGATACTTACTCTATATCCTCCTGCAAAAACAGTAGAGCTAGCCAAAGCAAAAATTGTTAAAGAAAGTAATTTTCTCATAATTAAATTTAAGTTAGTTTTTTGAATTTGTTAAAATCAATACCTCAAAATTAATACAAATTATGAATTTTACAATTTTTTTAACAAAAAAATTATGCATGCATAATAAATTTGCCTTTTTATTTAAGAAAATTTATGGTTTCAGTATAAAAATCCTTAGGGTTTTCAGCATGTAGCCAATGTCCCGCATTTGAAATTGTTGCAATTTTTACATCTGGAAAATGATAACGAATAGTTTCAAAATCAGAATCTAAAATATAATTTGAATTTGAACCTCTTAAAAACAAAGTAGGTTTTTCAAATGTATTATCGATTGGCAAAGCTTTACCTATTTCTTCTATTTTTTTATTAAAAACAGCTAAGTTAAATCTAAAGGCTAATTGTTCCTTTTCTTTCCAATATAGACTTTTTAACAAGAATTGCCTTGTGCCAAAATCTGTAATATAATTGGAAACAATTTCTTCTACCTCACTTCTGCTTGGTTGTTTAGAAAAATCTACTGCATTTAATCCTTCTAAAATAGGCTGATGATGTTGTGGATAAAACTTGGGTCCAATATCCGCAATTATTAGTTTTTCAACTAAATCTGGAAATAAAGTCGCTAAAAGCATGGCCGTTTTTCCACCCATGGAATGTCCAAGTAAAATAATGTTTTCCAATTTATGAAACTCACAATACGCTTTAACATCAATTGCCATCAGTTCGTAGCTAAAATCTTCTGAATGAAAACTTTTTCCGTGATTCCTTAGGTCTAACATGTGAACTTGAAATCCATCTTCTGCAAATTGAGAACCTAAAGTTTTCCAATTGTCTGACATACCCAAAAACCCATGAAGAATTACAAATGGTTTTCCATTACCTTCTATTCGTGAATTTAATATCATTATTTTATTTTTTATTGATTGTGCGTTAAGGATTGTAGCGGCATCCTTTTTTGAAAAAAAAGATATAGCGAAAAGCCTGACCTCGTTTTTTTCTAACGAGGTAACGCCCAAAAATTATTTCATTTTATTAAGATACATGTTAACTACATTGTCAAAACCTAAATACAAAGATTCTGCAACTAAAGCGTGACCAATTGAAACTTCCAATAAATCTGGAATATTTTGTTTAAAAAACTGAATATTATCTAAACTTAAATCGTGACCTGCATTAATTCCTAAACCTAATTCATTCGCTCTTAAAGCAGATTGAATATAAGGTTCAATTCCTTTTTTGTTTCCTAAACCATATTGATGCGCAAATGCTTCGGTGTATAATTCAATTCTATCGGCACCAGTTTCTTTTGCTCCTTCTATCATTTCAATAGTTGGATCGACGAAAATTGAAGTACGAATTCCATTGTTTTTAAATTCCTGAATAATTTCTTTTAGAAAATCTTTGTGTTTAATTGTGTTCCAGCCAGCGTTTGAAGTTAAAGCATCATCCGCATCTGGAACCAAAGTAACTTGAGTTGGTTTGATTTCTAAAACCATATCCATAAATTTCTTTACAGGATTCCCTTCAATGTTGTATTCGGTGCAAACTACATCTTTTAAATCGTAAGCATCTTGATATTTGATATGTCGTGCATCTGGTCTAGGATGAATAGTGATTCCTTGTGCACCAAATTGTTGTAAATCTTTAGCAACTTGAAGTAAATTTGGCACATTTCCACCTCGAGAATTTCTTAAAGTTGCAATTTTATTAATATTAACTGATAACTTTGTCATAACTTTGTTTTTTAACTTGTACAAAAATACAAAGTCTAATAGGTTTAGTCTTGTATTTTTTGATTATTTTGCAAAAGAAATTAAACTATATGCACAATTTAATAGATTACATAAACTTTGACATTAAACCTCTAAAAACAACTCAAACTATTGCAGATGCGCAAGATTTGTTTTTAGAAATACCTTATTCACATTTTCCAGTGACTGAGAACAATGTGTATGTTGGTTGTCTTAGAAAAGAAGATGCCGAAGTTCTAAATGAAAACTCATTGATTAGTGAAAACAAATTTGACTTTGAACGTTTTTTTGTAAGAGATTCAATGATTTGGCTTGATGTTTTAGAAGAATTTGCCAAAAACGAATGTAATATTATGCCTGTTTTAAATGAAAAAAACGTGTATATTGGCTATTATGAACTAGAAGATGTCATTAAATTCTTTCAGGAGAGTCCGTTTTTAAAAGAAGAAGGAGGGATAATTGTAGTTCAAAAACCTAAAACTGATTATTCAATTAGTCAAATAAGTCAAATTGTCGAAGGAAATGGCGGAAAACTTTTAGGTCTATTTATTTCAAACATTAATGAACAATTGGTTGAAGTAACATTAAAAATTTCTCAAAGCTACATGAACGAAATCCTTCAAGGTTTTAGAAGATATGAATATGTAATTATATCTGAACATCAAGAAGATTCCTATTTAGAGAATTTAAAGGAACGTTCTGATTATTTAGACAAATACCTAAATATTTAATAATGAAAATAGCTTTATTTGGAAAACACTACCAAAGCGACACCATTGAAATAATTTGTCAGGTTATTGATGTTCTAGAGAAAAATGGAGCAGAAATTTGTATTGAAAAAAAGTATTTTGATTCTATAAAAGAAGAATTTGAATTAATAAAAGAATATGAAACTTTTAAAAAACATGATGATTTAAATGAATCAATAGATTTTCTAATCAGTATTGGGGGTGATGGTACAATTTTAAGAGCAGCTACTTTAGTTAGAGACAAAAATATACCAATTGTTGGGGTAAATGCTGGTAGACTAGGTTTTTTAGCAACCGTTCAAGTAGAGAACATTAATACTTTTTTACCAAAATTGTTTACTAACGATTTTAAAATTTCAAAAAGGACATTGATTAGTTTAAAATGCTCTCCTCCAAATGAAGATTTAAGAGATATTAATTTTGCATTAAATGAAGTCACAGTTTCTAGAAAAGATACAACTTCGATGATTACCATTGAAACTTTTTTAAATGAAGAGTATTTAAATTCTTATTGGGCAGATGGCTTAATTATAGCAACTCCAACAGGCTCGACAGGTTATTCATTAAGTTGTGGTGGACCAGTATTAATGCCAGAAAATTCTAGTTTTGTAATTACTCCAATCGCTCCTCATAATTTAACAGCGAGACCTTTGGTTATTCCCGATAACATTGAGATTAGATTAAATATTTCTGGAAGAGAAGATCAATTTTTAGTTTCATTAGATTCAAGAATCACTACAGTAACAAAAGAAACTTCTTTAACAATAAACAAAGCTCCTTTCGAAATCAACATGGTTGATTTTTTTGAAGAAGGCTTCTTAAAAACTATACGAAAAAAACTACTTTGGGGTGAAGATAAAAGAAATTAAAACTCTTTTAGACCTATAATATATTACTTTCCGATTTTTTGCGTTACTAATATTGAGTAAAAAGTTGCTTCTTTATGAAGTTAAAACATCAATATTGTTATATTTGCAATCTGAAAAAATGAAAAAACTAGCTTTAATTATATTATTTACAGCATTTATTACTACTACCAAAGCACAAATACATGAGGTTGGTGTGTTTCTTGGGGGCACAAACTATGTTGGGGATGTAGGCAAAACTACATACCTCGACCCAAATGAGCTTGCTTTTGGTTTTATTTACAAATGGAATAAGAGTATTAGACATTCTTATAGATTTAGTTACATGCAAGGAGGAATTAAAGGAAATGATTTAGACTCTAAAGTTCCAAGTAGGAATTTAAGAGAATATAGTTTTACAAATACCATTAAAGAGGTTTCGGCCGGAATTGAATTTAATTTTTTCCCGTTTGATCTACATCAATTTGACATGCAGTATACACCTTATGTTTTTACAGGTGTGAATTATTTTTGGCATAATGATTTTGAAAGTGATAATATTAATGTCGGAAAGGGATTTGATTCTGGAAAATCATTTTCTATACCAATGGTTTTAGGATTTAAAGCAAGAGTTGCACATTCTTTTATTATTGGGATAGAAGCTGGAGCAAGATATACTTTTTCGGATAATTTGGACGGAAGCAATTCTCCAAACGATAATTATAAAAATATTCGTTTTGGAAATTTAAATAGTAATGATTGGTATGTGTTTACAGGAGCAACATTAACTTATACTTTTGGTGAAAACCCATGTTTTTGCCCTCAATAATATAAATGAATTATTTAGAACAAATAAACGACAAAAAACTTCCCAACCATTTAGCAATTATAATGGATGGAAATGGTCGTTGGGCTAAACAAAAAGGTTTTTTAAGAGCAATCGGTCATGAAAATGGATCAAAATCTGTTAAAGCAACTGTTGAATCTTGTGCTAAGCTAGGAATTGCAAACCTAACATTATATGCCTTTTCAACAGAAAACTGGAATAGGCCCAAATTAGAAGTAGACACATTAATGAAATTATTAATTTCTTCCTTAAAAAAAGAAGAAGCAACATTAATGAAAAACAATATAAAACTTAACGCAATTGGTAACTTAACGACCTTACCTACAAAAGTTTTAAAAGAATTACAAGAAGTAATAGAAAAAACAAAGAACAACAACAGAATGACTTTGACTTTAGCTTTAAGCTATGGATCAAGAGAAGAAATCATTCAGGTTGTTAAAAATATTAGCAATAAAGTTAAAAATAATATAATTTCTGAATCGGCTATTGACGAATCAATTATTAATCAGCATCTTTACACGCATAATTTACCAGATGTAGATTTAGTAATCAGAACAAGTGGCGAACATAGGATCAGTAATTTTTTGTTATGGCAAATAGCCTACGCGGAATTTTATTTTACTGATGTATTATGGCCTGATTTTACAGAAAACAATTTGTATGAAGCAATTATTAGTTACCAAAAAAGAGAACGTAGATTTGGAAAAACAAGTGAACAATTATAAAAGAAATTCTCTTTTAAACAAAAATATCAAGTTAAGCGCGATATTGTTTTTATTTTTAGGCCTATTCAAAATTTCTGCACAAGAAAGTGATTTTGAAAATGGTAAATCTTATATTTTAGCAGATATAGAAGTTACAGGAAAAGTAAATTATAACCCTCAAACTATAATCACATTTGCTGGTTTAGAAAAAGGGCAAAGTATAATTGTACCAGGTGAAGAAATTAGTACTGCTATTAAAAAGTTATGGAAACTAGGATATTTCAATGATATTAATGTTTATGTTAATAAAATTCAAAATGACAGTATTTATTTAGAATTAAACATCAACGAATTACCAAAACTTGCTGATGTAAAAATAACAGGAGTTAAAAAAGGAAAGAAAGAAGAACTAATTAAAGACAACGATCTAAAAAAAGGAAAAATTGTCAATGAAAACTTAATTACTACTAC
>NZ_CAXBFR010000020.1:0-32827 GCF_963975005.1 uncultured Flavobacterium sp. | reverse complement strand
AAATTAAAGATGATTTATTCGATTACACAGATGATGCCATTGGAAAACCAACAGGAATAGATATCAAAGAACAAAAAATGACTTTGCCCTTAATTTATGCTTTGAATAATTGTTCGACCAAAGAAAAAAAGTGGGTAATTAATTCGGTTAAGAACCACAATAAAGACAAATCAAGAGTAAAAGAAGTAATCCAATTTGTAAAAGACAAAAACGGATTAGTGTATGCAGAACAAAAAATGGTGCAATTCCAACAAGAAGCACTTCAACTCCTACAAGATTTTCCAGAATCAGAATATAAAGCCTCTTTAGTTTTAATGGTGAACTACGTTATTGAAAGAAAAAAGTAATATTCAGTATTCAGTAAATAGTGTTTAGTTATTCCCAGTCTTGTCATTCCGTAGGAATCTCAAATAATTTTAAGAAGTTTACAATTGGAATTTACAATTGGAATTTGGAATTTATTACATCAGTACAACCATTTCAAATTCATTCTCGTCTATGTTAATAGAAGACCGATTTACTGAACACTTTTTATGAAGGTAATACAATTACATCAACAAGAAAAAAACCTAATTCAATTGGCTGTCGAAAATAACCGACAAGCACAACACCAGTTGTATGCTAATTTTTCACCTAAGATGTTAAGTGTTTGCCGACAATATATTAAAGATGTACATCATGCTGAAGATGTTATGATAACTGCTTTTATGAAAGTATTTACCAACATAAAAAAGTTTGAGCATAATGGAAGTTTTGAAGGTTGGATAAGAAGAATCATGGTGAATGAATGTATTGATTATTTGCGAGTCAAGAAGAATAATTTTAATCATCAGAATATAGAAGAAACAGTTTTGCCGAACGATTTTTCAGAAGAGCAAGATTTTTCAACAGACGATATTCAATTGTTGATTGATAATTTGCCAGAAGGTTGTAAAATGGTTTTCAATCTTTATATAATTGAAGGATATAAACACAACGAAATAGCAAAGATGTTAAAGATTAATGAAGGAACATCAAAATCACAATTAGCTCACGCACGCAAATTATTGCAAGAGCAAATTAACAAACTAAAGAATAATCAAAATGGGACTAAATAATTTTGAAAAACAAGTTCAACAAAAATTAAGCAATCGCGAGATAAAACCCAGTTTAAATTCTTGGGATAGACTCGATGCTATGTTAAGTGTTGAAGATAAACCAAAGAAAAAGAGATTTTTTTGGATAAATATTGCAGCTTCATTTATAGTGTTTGCTTCTGTTGGATATTATTTTTATAATCTAAACAGAACTGTTGAGCCAATTAAGCAAGAGTCAATAATTGTTGAGGAGAATTCAGAGTTCAGAATTCAGAATTCAGAAAATACAGAGGATAATACAAAAAATAGAGAAAGTATTAAAGAAGTTCTAGTAGAAAATAATATTCTTATAAATGAGAATAAAAACAGTTCAATTAGTAAACAGCAAGTAGCTGTTGTTTCTACAACCAACAACCAACAACCAATAACCAATAACCAAAAAGAGGTTTCAATCATTAATCAATCAAAAGAAAACAATAACAATAAGGTTTCTTTTGCTGGAACAAATAATCAACGACTAACAATTGAAAACAAATACATTTCAGCCGAAAAACTATTAGCAGAAGTTAGTAACACAAAATTTGAAGCTAAAAAATCAGATAAAGAAATAAAAAAAACTAGAAAAGGAATTTCTGTAAATCCAAATGTATTGTTGTCAAATGCTGAAACAGAAATATATCAATCTTTTAGAGAATCCGCTTTAGAAAAATTAAATAAAAACTTCAATTCAATAAAAACTGTTTTAGCGAATAGAAATTACGAAGACGAATTATAATAATCATCAATCATTAATCAAAAAACGAAAATCATGCAAAAAATTATTTTTTACACTGTTATTATGTTAGTTTCATTTGTGGGACAGACATTCGCACAAGAAAAAACCTTTGAAGAACAAGCTCGAGAAATTGGTAATCAAATTGAAATGATTACTAAAGAAGAAAAAAAAGCACTAAAAGTTGAAATTGAAGCATTAGATAAACAAATTATTAAAGGTGAAATTACCAAAGAAAAAGCAGAGGAACTTAAACTAAAAATAGCACAAGAACGTGCTTCAAATATTGAAACAAAAGTAGCAATTGAAGAAGAAAAACTAAATCAATTGGTTCAAGATAAGGTAGATGGTAAAGTTGATTTTGCTTCTGATACATTAACTTATAAGTTTGGAAATAGATTGATGATTTCATTTGAAAAATATAAAAAAGATACAATTAATAATAAACCAAAAGAATACAAAGAGCGAAGAACAACTTCTCAATTCGTGTTTGCATTGGGATTGAATAATCTAATCACCAAAGGAGAAAATATAGAGAAATCTGATTTTCGTGTTGCAGGTTCACATTTTTATGAATGGGGAATAACATACAATTCAAGAATATTAAAAAGTAATAACTTATTACATGCAAAATATGGTTTTTCTGTAATGTATAATAATCTTCGACCAACAGATAATCGATTGTTTGTTAAAAACGGTAATCAAACAGAATTGCAAACTGCAGCAGTTGATTTAAAAGAATCAAGATTTCGTAATGTACAATTAGTTTTTCCAGCTCATTTAGAGTTTGATTTTACACCAAAAAAACTATCAAATGATGGTACAAAAACTTACTACAGAACACATGAGTTATTTAGATTAGGTCTAGGTGGTTATGGTGGATTTAACCTTAAATCAAAACAAATCACTAGGTATGAATTAGATGGTGACAAAGTAAAAGACAAACAAAAAGGAGATTTTAATACTTCAAATTTTGTTTATGGATTAAGTGGCTACATAGGTTATGGTCAAACAAGTTTATATGTAAAATACGATATGAATCCATTATTCAAAGATAATGCAGTTGATCAAAACAATATTTCACTAGGACTTCGTTTCGATTTTAATTAAATTTGAGTTTAGTTTTATACTTTCCTGCAAGGTTTTCATAATCTTGCAGGTTTTTTTGTTTTATAACTTTTCTACTTTGTATCTTTGAGACTTTCAAACTAAAAAAAAATTGATAGCACAAGCTTCCATAGAAACTGTTTTTGAAACTGCTCGAGTAGAGGAGGTAATCGGTGATTTTGTTAATCTAAAACGGGCAGGAAGTAATCTAAAAGGATTAAGTCCTTTTGTAGATGAAAAATCTCCTTCGTTTATGGTTTCTCCAGTAAAGCAAATATGGAAAGATTTCTCTAGTGGAAAAGGAGGAAATGTTGTTTCATTCTTAATGGAACATGAACATTTTACTTATCCAGAAGCTATACGTTATTTAGCCAAAAAATATAATATTGAATTAGAAGAAACCGTTCAAACAGATGACGATTTGGCTATTGCTAATGAAAAAGAAAGTATGTATTTGGTTTCTGAATTTGCCAGTAAATATTTTCAAGATATTTTATGGAATAACGATGAAGGAAAAGCCATTGGTTTAAGTTATTTCAAAGAAAGAGGTTTTACTTCTGACACTATAAAAAAGTTCAATTTAGGATATTCTCCAGAAAGTTGGGACGCTTTTACAAAAGAAGCTTTAGGAAAAGGTTATAAATTAGATTATTTAGACAAAACTGGACTTTCCATTGTAAAGGAAGACAAGCAATTTGACCGTTTTAAAGGGCGTGTTATGTTTCCCATTCAAAGCATGAGTGGAAGGGTTTTGGGTTTTGGAGGTCGAATTTTAACGAATGATAAAAAAGCAGCCAAATACTTAAATTCACCTGAAAGTGATATTTACCATAAAAGTAAAGTGCTTTACGGAATTTATCACGCTAAACAAGCTATTGCAAAACAAAATAACTGTTATTTAGTAGAAGGTTATACCGATGTTATTCAATTCAATCAAGCCGGAATTGAGAATGTAGTTTCTTCTTCTGGAACAGCTTTAACTCCAGATCAAATTCGATTAGTTAATCGTCTAACGCCAAACATTACTGTTCTTTTTGATGGTGATGCTGCGGGTTTGCGTGCTTCTGTTCGTGGAATTGATTTAATTTTGGAAGCTGGAATGAACGTAAAGGTTTGTACGTTTCCTGATGGTGAAGATCCAGATAGTTTTGCCAAAAAAACTTCTTATGATGATTTGATTGTTTATTTAGATGAAAACGCTAAAGATTTTATCCAATTTAAAGCGTCATTATTGATGCTTGATGCGAAAAATGATCCTATCAAGAAAGCCGATTTGATTCGTGATATGGTTGTGAGTATTTCAAAAATTCCAGATAGAATTAAACGCGAAATCTACATTCAAGAATGTGCCCGAATAATGGATATTTCTGAAGATGTCTTATTTAATACATTGGCTCAATTGGTCAAAAAAGATATTTCAGAAACTAATAAACACTATAAATCAGATCAAAAAGCCTTTGATGTTGTTAAAAACGATACGCTTGCTCAAAGTGCAAAAGTTGATATTCAATATGTGTTAGAACATCAAATTATTCAAATTTTGTTATTGTATGGTGATCTTGAAGAAGATTTTGAAGATATTACTCACAAGGCTAACGAAGAAGGTGAGTTGTATGAGCATAAAGAAATTAATAAATATAAAGTATATCAACGTATTTACTTGAGCTTACAAGAAGATGAGGTTCAATTAGCAAATCCAATATTTAGTGCGATTTATAATGATATAATAGCTTATTACAACAGGATTGAAAAATTTGACATAGAGCATTACTTGCAACAAATTCCAGAAGAAATTGCGCAAGAAGTCACATCAATCTTAATGAATGAAGAAAGAGAAGTTATCCATAATTGGGAAGGTCAGCAAATAGTTGTGAAACTCAAAGAGCAGACCGTTCCTCAATTCGTAACAGAAACAATTTTAACCTTAAGATGGTATTTAGTAAATAAAATTATTGACGAACTCAAATCTGACATAATTGAAAAGAAACAAGATGATAATACCGAAATTTTATCTATGGTAAGAGATTATTTAGGATTAACTAACGTGTTTTCTAAAAAACTAGGCAGAGTAATAAGTAGACATCATTAACATTAAACCAATTGAAATATCTTTGCTTTATTTATTAAGTCAATTAAATTAGTAACATTTAATTTATGTAATAAACGAAGTTTGTAAGTGCTAATGGTTTTTTCGTCTAACCCTAAAGTTTTAGCAATTTCCTTATTCTTTTTACCGTCAGCTAAATATTTTAAAACCTCGATTTCTCTAGCGGATAATTTCTTGTGTAAACGTTCGCTATTTTTAGATTCGTTTTGGTTTAATTTTTTTACAGCTTCACTTGTGTAAATATTTCCCATTGCAACTGATTTTATAGCAGCTGCAAAATCCTTCATGCTTGAGCTCTTTTCTAAATAACCTCTAATTCCAACTTTTAATGCATTGTTTGCATAAAGTGTTTCAGAAACATTTGAGAAAATAAAGAATTTTGTGGTAGAATAATCCTTGACTAAAATTTTGACATCTCTAATGCTAGATAGGCCAGTTAGTTCAATATCCATTATAACTAAGTGAACAACTTTATTGTCCAATAGTTCGTGTAAGTCTTCTAAAGAAGACACGTTTCCTATAACATCAAAATCAACAGAATCTTTTAGGTATGATTTTATGCCTTGATAAATTACAGGATTCTTATCAGCGACGCAAATTTTAATCATTTTATTTATTATATGTGTAAGTAAAGATATAAAATTATAATAATAAATAACTACTTATCAGGCCTTTATTTTAACTCCTGTGGGATTTTACATACAGGAATAGGTCTCATTTTATGTTGGTTAAGAAAATTCAACTTTTTAAAAATTGAAAAAACTTTCAATTTTCTACCTGTAAAGTCGTTTTCAGTTTTGCCATTTTCTATTTGTTTCATTGCCCACTCCAATTCGTCGTAATTTGCTCCTAATTGATCTTCATCACTTCTGTCGTCTCCAAAAAGACCATCAGTAGGTTTTGCTACCAAAATATTATCAGGAACCTTGACGAAGTTAGCTAATTGTCGAACTTCACTTTTTAATAAATCAGCAATCGGACTCAAATCGACGCCTCCATCGCCATATTTGGTGTAAAATCCAACTCCAAAATCTTCTACCTTATTACCTGTTCCAGAAACTAAAAAACCATGAATTCCAGCTAAATAGTATAATGTTGTCATTCGTAATCTAGCTCTCGTGTTAGCTAAAGATAGATTATAAGCAGCTTCGTTTTCGGAAGATGGTACATCTTTTTTAAAGGTTTCAAAAGTTGGTGTTAAGTCAACTCTTGAATTGGTTACATTTGCAAATCTCTTTTTTAATTGATCAATATGTTCGTTTGCTCTATTAACATGACTTTCTGCTTGATGTATGGGCATTTCGACACATAATGTTGGTAAACCTGTCTGCGCACAAAGGGTAGAAGTTAAAGCACTATCAATTCCACCAGATATTCCCACAACAAAACCCTTAACTTTTGCGTTAGTAGCATAATCAAGTAACCATTTTACTATATGATTGTTAATTTTTTCTGCTTGAAATTGAGATGAAACTGTCATAATTTTATGAAATAATTTATACTATTAAACGTATATTTGCAACTTGATTTATTTTCTATAAAAATATAAATTTTTTTACTATGAAGAAGTATTTCTTTTTATTAATATCGGTTTTAACTATTATTTCGTGCAAAAAAGAAACAAAACAAGAAGTTGATGTTTCAGCTATTCCTGTGAGTTTTAAAATTGAACGTTTTGATCAAAAGTTTTATACTTCTGAACCTCAAGATTTACAAAAGCTTAAAGCTGAATATCCTTTTTTGTTTCCAGAAATATATGCAGATACTGTTTGGATAAATAAAATGAAAGATCCTATTTCAAGAGAATTATTTAATGAGGTGCAAAAAAAATATGTTTCATTAGAGAAATTGGAGCCTCAAATTGAAGATTTATTAAAACATGTTAAGTATTATTTTCCCGAAAAGAAAACACCTAGAGTAATTACTGTCATTACTGAAGTTGATGTAGATGCTAAATCTATTTTTGTAGATGATTATTTGTTTATTTCGTTAGATTGCTATTTAGGAAATGAACATCGTTTTTATGAAACATTTCCAGAATACAAAAGAATTGAATTTGAAGAATCTCAAATTTTACCAGACATTGTTAGTAGTTTTTCTTATGGTAAAATTGCTCCACCAAAAAACAGAACATTACTTTCTTTGATGATTTATAAAGGAAAGGAATTGTATATGAAAGATTTATTAATTCCAGATGTGTCTGATTTTGATAAAATTGCTTACACAGAAGATAAATATAGATGGTGTCAAGAGAATGAGTCTGAAATATGGAGTAATTTTATTGAGAATAAATTATTGTATGACACAAACCCAAAAAATGAACAGCGTTTTATGAACGAAGCTCCATTCTCTAAATTTTATTTAGAAATCGACAATGAATCACCAGGAAGGGTTGGTGCTTGGGTTGGTTGGCAAATTGTTAGAAGTTATGCAGAAAATCATCCAGATGTAAAATTACAAGATTTACTAGCAATGGATGCAAAAAAAATATTTGAAGAATCAAAATACAAACCAAAAAAGTAATGGCAAATAAAAAATCAGAAATAAAATTCTTAGTTGAATTAGACGAAAATAAAATTCCAGAAAAATTAAGATGGACAGCACAAGATGGTGGTGTTGAATTAGAAGAGACTAAAGCAATCATGTTAGCTATTTGGGATAACAAAGCCAAAGAGTCTTTGCGAATTGATTTATGGACAAAAGATATGCCTGTAGACGAAATGAAGCAATTTTTTCACCAAACATTAGTGGCCATGACCGATACTTATAATAGAGCTACGGCCGATGATAAAATGACAGCAACTATGAAAGATTTTTGCGATTATTTTGCCGAAAAATTAGAGTTGACTAAATAAGTATAGCTGTTGGATAATAAAGTTTATATTTTTTTATTGATTCTGAAATACATTCAGAATCAATAAAAAAATAGATAAATTAAAATTCATTCATGTTTTTAAACATATCTTGATTTACGTCATCAATAAATTCTAAAACTCCTTCTCTACCAAGTCCTTCTGTAGATGAAGTTGTAAAATATTGAGGCATTTCAGCCCAATTATTAGCTAATAATTTCTTTTTGTAAGCAGCAATATGCGAATCGACTTTAGTTTTTCCAATTTTATCAGCTTTAGTAAAAATGATGCAAAAAGGAACTTCCGTTTCTCCTAAATAAGTAATGAATTCCAAATCTATTTTTTGTGCTTCTAAACGAATGTCAATTAAAACAAAAGCACATACTAATTGCTCTCTTTTTTCAAAATAATCTGTAATAAATTGTTGAAAAACAGCTTTTGTTTTCTTTGACACTTTAGCGTAACCATAACCCGGTAAATCAACTAAATACCAATTATTGTTGATTTTAAAATGATTAATTAGCTGTGTTTTACCTGGTCTCGCAGAAGTTTTTGCCAATTTTTTTCGCTCTGTCAACATGTTAATCAAAGATGATTTCCCAACATTAGAACGACCAATGAACGCATATTCTGGTAAAGGTTCATTCGGACATTTAATAACTTCTGAGTTACTTATTATAAATTCGGCTGTATTGATTTTCATTGCATGTAAAATAAAATTCCCCAATTAAAGGGGAATAATGTTATAAGTTGTGTTTTTGTAGCCAGTTTAATAAAATGTCATTAAATTCTTCTGGTCTTTCCATCATGGCTGCATGACCGCATTTGTCAATCCAAAATAATTCAGAATTTGGCAATAATTTATCAAACTCTTCGGCTACATTTGGAGGTGTCACTTTATCGTTTTTTCCCCAAATAATACAAGTTGGAGTTTCCATTTTAGGCAAATCTGCTGCCATATTATGGCGAATGGCACTTTTAGCAATAGTTAATGTTTTAATTAATTTAATTCTATCATTAACAGTTGCAAATACTTCATCAATTATTTCTTTGGTGGCAATTTTTGGATCATAAAAAACATCTTCAGCTTTCTTCTTAATGTATTCATAATCTCCACGTTTTGGATAACTTTCTCCCATAGCACTTTCGTATAATCCAGAACTTCCTGTAATCACTAAGCCTTTCATTAATTCAGGATACATTTTTGTGTGATATAAAGCAATATGGCCACCAAGTGAATTTCCTAATAATATAACTTTATCTAGTTTTTTATGAATAATAAAATCATGAACAAATTTTGAAAATGCTTTTACATTGGTTTTTAAGATACTTTGACTGTAAATAGGTAATAAAGGAATAATTACTTTATAACCTTTTGAGGGTAAAAAATTGGTTACACCATCAAAGTTACTTAAGCCGCCCATTAAGCCATGAAGCACAATAACTGGTGTTCCTTCACCAACTTCATAGTAGGTATATTTTTTTTCTTTTTTTAACATAAAAAAATTTCGTATTAGAAATATGTGCAAATATAAGACTTTTAAAAATAGTTAAACAAAAAAATAATAGTTAGAAATATTTGTTATTTTCCTACAAAATTTAATGACAAATATTTAATAGTTAGCTTATTAACAAATTGAAGCTTTGGTTCATAACTTCAATATTTAGGTTTTAACTTTTATTTAATAATCGTAGAAGCTAAGTATTTGTTCGAGTTGTCAAGTTTTACAAATTTTTCAAATTTTCATTTCATCCCATTTTTTGGTTAAAACACAGATAAACTTATCAACAAAGTGGTAGATAGTGGTAAATAGTGGTAAAAAATTTCTATTTTTGTCATTATTAAAGTCAAAATCCCATTGTGAATACATTAATTGGAACATATGAATGTAAGGTAGATGCCAAAGGAAGGCTTATGATACCAGCGCCACTAAAGAAACAATTTGCTTCTTTAGAGGATGGTTTTGTATTGAAGCGTTCTGTTTTTCAGCCTTGTTTAGAATTGTTTCCAATGAGTGAGTGGAATATAATGATGGCTAAGATCAACAAGCTGAATCGATTTGTAAAAAAGAACAATGATTTCATTAGAAGATTTACTGCAGGTGTAAAAGTTGTGGAAATTGATGCTACTGGAAGGTTGTTGATTCCAAAAGACTTAATCGTTTTTGGTCAAATTGAAAAAGATTTAGTGTTGTCTTCTGCTGTTAATATTATTGAAATTTGGGATAAAACTTTATATGAAAACGCAATTGAAAATGCTACTGACGATTTTGCTGATTTAGCAGAAGAGGTAATGGGTGGCCAAAATGAAAACGAAGATGGAATATCATAATCCAGTATTATTGAAAGAGACAGTTGATGGATTAAATATTCATCCAGATGGAGTGTACGTTGATGTCACTTTTGGAGGTGGTGGTCATTCAAGAGAAATGATTTCAAGACTAGGAGTAAATGGGAAATTATTTGCTTTCGATCAAGATTTAGATGCTTTAAAAAACGCTCTTGATGATGACAGATTTACATTAATAAATGAAAATTTTAGATTTATAAAAAGGTTCTTGCGTTTTCACGGAATAAAACAAGTAGATGGAATTTTAGCTGATTTAGGTGTTTCATCACATCAATTTGATGTAGCAGAAAGAGGATTTTCAACTCGTTTTGAAGCGGAATTAGATATGCGAATGAATCAGAAAGGAGAGCTTTCAGCATATCATGTAATTAACGAATATGAAGAAGCTGCTCTAAAAAGTGTCTTGTTAGAATTCGGTGAATTAAAAAATGCTGGAGCAATGGCAAATGTTATTGTTAATGCAAGAAGAGAAACTCCAATTAAAAATTCAGAACAATTAAAAGCAATTTTAAGCCGCTTTTTACCAGGTCATAAAAGCAATAAAATATTAGCTCAAATCTATCAAGCAATTCGAATAGAAGTAAATCAAGAAATGGAAGCTTTAAAAGAATTTTTAACTCAATCTCTAGAAATTCTTAAACCAGGTGGAAGATTAAGTGTGATTTCATATCATTCTTTAGAAGATAGGCTTGTAAAGCGATTTGTAAAAAATGGAATGTTTGAAGGTGAGCCTGAAAAAGATTTCTTCGGAAATTTTGAAGTGCCCTTCAAAACAATCGAAAAGTTAATAATTCCGTCTAAAGAAGAGATTGCGATTAATAATAGAGCAAGAAGTGCAAAATTAAGAGTAGCCGAAAAAAAATAACAATATGTATTCGCAGTAAATAGCAAGTTTTTGTAAAGAAAACCGACAAGAATAAAAAAGCGATATCATATCTGATCTATAAAAAATAAACTTTTACATACATGAAAGCAAATATTTACAGTTTGTTAAAAGCAAAATTTTTGGTGAGCGATGACTCATTAAAGAACTGGAAGTTTATTGTGTTTCTGATTGTTTTAGCCATGTTGATGATTGCAAATAACCATAGATATGATGCCAAGAATTATAGAATTACTGAGTTGACAAACGAAGTTAAAGAATTGCGTTCAAAATTTGTGGACACACGTTCTGATTTGATGAAACTTAAAATGGAATCAACAATAACGACGAAAATGGAAGCTAGAGGCATAAGACCTTCTGAAGTTTCGCCCCAAAAAATAAAAGTTTTAAAAACAGAAGAAAAAAGTATAGTTGATAAAATATGGCAATAGAGGAAAAAAATAATTCATTAAGAATGTATTTGGTTGCAGGTATCATGTTTGTGATAGCTGTTCTCGTTGTTATAAAGCTAACCAATATTCAATGGGTTGATGGGCCATATTACCGTCAATTGGCTAAAGATTTAACGGTTAAGAATTTTAAAATTCCTTCAAATAAAGGGAATATTTACTCTTCTGATGGAAGTTTATTAGCTACATCAATTCCAGAATATACGGTTCGTTTCGATGCAATAGCTCCAAAAAAGGAAGATTTTGAAGAAAACGTAAGCATGCTTGCAGATTCATTATCTATTCTTTTGCAAAAACCGGCAGGTCAAATTTTAACAGAATTAAGAAGAGCAAGAGCTTCACAAAATAGATACTTATTAATAGCTAGAAAATTAAGCTATACCGAGTATATGAAGATTAAAGGATTTCCATTGTTTAACAAAGGGACTTATAAAGGAGGAATCATTACAGAACAGAAAACTGTTCGCGAGCATCCAATCGGAAAAATTGCTGAAAGAACTATTGGTTATGAAAGATTAAATGCTGACGGATCAACAAATGGAAAAGGAATTGAATATGCCTTTAAAAAATATTTAGACGGAAGTAATGGCCATAGAATGATGCAGAAAATCGCAAAAAATCAATGGAAACCAATTAGTGATGTTAATGAATTGGAGCCTCAAGATGGTTATGATATTATTTCAACAATAGATGTTTATATCCAAGATATTGCCCATCATGCTTTGTTAAAACAATTAGAATATTACCAAGCAGATCATGGCTGTGTAGTAGTAATGGAAACAAAAACGGGTGAAGTAAAAGCGATTTCAAACCTTGGTAGAGACCAAGACGGAACCTATTACGAAACTCAAAATTACGCTGTAGCGGAATCAACAGAACCTGGTTCAACATTTAAGTTGGTAGATTTAATTGCTTTATTGGATGATAAAAAAGTAGATACTAGCAAGGTATTTGACACACAAGATGGAGTTGTGAAGTATTATGGAAAATCAGTTCGTGATTCTCACAAAGGGGGTTATGGAAAAATATCTTTAGCTAGAGGATTTGAACTTTCGTCAAACACCGTTTTGGTGCAAGCAGTTTATGAGAATTATAAAGATAATCCAAGCGAATTTGTAAATAGAATTAATAGTTATGGTTTAAATAAGCCTTTGGGGTTACAATTTATTGGAGAAGGAGTGCCAAAAATACCACAGCCAGGCACAAAAGCTTGGTCTGGTATTGCTTTGCCATGGATGGCTTATGGTTATGGTGTGTCAGTAACTCCATTGCAAACATTGTCACTTTACAATGCAATAGCTAATGATGGAAAGATGATTAAACCCTTTTTTGTAAAGGAAATTAAAGAATGGAATAAATCAATTCAAAAATTTGAAACAGAAGTAATCAATGAAAAAATATGTTCTGATGAAACCCTAAACAAGGTAAGAGCAATTTTGTCGAATGTTGTTAAAAAAGGAACAGGTTCAAAATTATATTCGCCAAATTTTTCGATGGCCGGAAAAACAGGAACTGTTCAAATGAATTATAGAGATAAATCGAAGCTTTATTACGCTTCTTCTTTTGTGGGGTATTTTCCTGCTGACAAACCAAAATATTCATGCATTGTAGTTGTGCATAAGCCAAATGTAGAATCAGGTTATTATGGCGCTGATGTTGCTGGACCAGTTTTTAAACGTATTGCGCAAAAAATATATACTGATGCTCCTTCGACAAATGAGGTTAAGCAATTAGATAATAAAATTCCAAGCCAAGAAAAATCATATGCTAAATTATATGATGTAAAAACAAGTGAGAATATAATGCCAAATGTAAAAGGAATGCCCGTTATGGACGCTATTGTTCTTTTGGAAAATCTTGGGTTAAAAGTAAAAGTAATTGGAAGTGGAAAAGTTGTAAGACAATCAGTAGACAAAGGACAACGGTTCAATAAAAATCAAGTTATAACATTAGAATTATCGTGAAAATTTTAAAAGACATATTATACAAAGTAGCCATTGAAGCCGTAAAAGGATCAACAGATGTTGCTATAAATTCAATAGATTTTGATTCAAGAAAAATCTCATTGAATGATGTATTTGTAGCTATAAGAGGTTCAGTTTCTGATGGGCATAATTATATTGAAAAAGCAGTAAATCAGGGAGCAATCGCAGTTGTCTGTGAAGAGTTTCCCGAAAGAATAATTAATGGTGTGACTTACATTCAAGTAAAAAACACCAACGAAGCTTTAGCTTTTTTAGCCAATAATTTTTACGAAAATCCATCTTCACAATTAAGATTGGTTGGAATTACAGGAACAAATGGAAAAACAACAGTTGCTTCATTATTATATCAATTATTCAAAAAAGCTGGTTACAAAGTTGGATTACTTTCAACCGTAAAAATCCTTGTAGATCAACACGAATACAAAGCAACTCATACAACTCCAGATTCGCTAACAATCAATCATTACTTAAATGAAATGGTTAATGAGGGTTGCGAATTCTGTTTCATGGAAGTTAGTTCTCATGGAATTCACCAAAAACGTACAGAAGGGTTACAGTTTGAAGGTGGAGTTTTTACCAATTTATCTCACGATCATTTAGATTATCATAGCTCATTTGCTGAATATAGAGATGTAAAAAAAGCTTTTTTTGATGGTTTGTCTAAAAGTGCCTTTGCTTTAACGAATGTTGATGATAAAAACGGAAGTGTAATGCTTCAAAATACAAAAGCTAGAAAATTGTCTTATGCTTTAAAGTCTTATGCAGATTATAAAGCACAAATATTAGAAAGTCAATTAACAGGTTTATTATTAAAAATAAATGACAACGAAGTTTGGGTAAAACTTATCGGAAACTTCAATGCCTATAATATGTTAGCTATTTATGGAGTAGCTATTGAATTAGGAATAGAAAAAATTGAAGCATTACGCTTGTTAAGTGAATTAGTAAGTGTTGCGGGAAGATTTCAATTTATCATTTCAAAATCAAAAATCACAGCTATCGTTGATTATGCTCACACACCTGATGCACTTGAGAATGTTTTGCAGACCATTTCAGAAATCAGAACTAAAAATGAACAATTAATTACAGTTGTAGGTTGCGGTGGAGATAGAGATAAAACAAAACGACCTATAATGGCAGAAGTTGCTTCTAGAATGAGTGACAAAGCTATTTTGACTTCAGATAATCCAAGAACAGAAGTTCCTGAAGCTATTATCGAAGACATGGAAAAAGGGGTTGAACCTCAGAATTTTAAGAAAACAGTTTCAATTGTGGATAGAAAGCAAGCTATAAAAACCGCTTGTATTATGGCAAATGAAAACGATATAATCCTAATTGCAGGAAAAGGTCACGAAAACTACCAAGAAATAAATGGTGTTAGACATGATTTTGATGATTTAAAAATAGTAACCGAGTTATTAACTCAACTAAACAAATAATAGATGCTATATTATCTTTTCCATTATTTAGAAAATAATTTTGATGTTCCAGGAGCAGGTCTGTTTCAGTTTATCACTTTTCGATCTGCATTGGCTATTATTTTGTCATTGTTAATCTCTACAGTTTTTGGTAAAAGAATCATCAATTTTTTACGCAATCAACAAGTTGGAGAAACAGTAAGAGAGTTAGGTTTAGAAGGTCAAAAAGAAAAAGCAGGTACACCAACAATGGGTGGAATTATTATAATTATAGCAACACTTGTACCGGTTCTATTACTAGCTAAATTGGATAATATTTATGTGATTTTACTAATTGTTACAACTCTTTGGATGGGTACTATTGGTTTCATAGATGATTACATCAAAATTTTCAAAAAAGACAAACAAGGTTTAAAAGGAATTTTCAAAGTTATTGGTCAAGTTGGTTTGGGTTTAATTGTGGGAAGTGTTTTGTATTTCAATGAAGGTGTAACAGTTCGAAAAGATACGGCTGAAACAAGGATCACGGCTTCAAATATAGCTTTAAAATCAATGCTAGAAGAAAAGTCTACGGCTACAACTATACCATTTTTCAAAAACAATGAGTTTGATTATGCAGAAGTATTAAGCTTTATGGGTGATGGTTACGAGAATTGGGCTTGGATAATCTTTATTCCAGTTGTTATTTTTATTATCACTGCTGTTTCAAATGGAGCTAATCTTACTGACGGAATTGATGGCCTCGCGGCAGGAACATCAGCCATCTCAGTAATAGCACTTGGTATTTTTACATTCGTTTCGGGGAATATCATTTTGTCAGATTATCTAAATATAATGTATATCCCAAATTCTGGTGAAATGACTGTTTATATAGCTTCATTTATTGGAGCGTTAATAGGTTTTTTATGGTATAACTCTTATCCAGCCTCAGTTTTTATGGGTGATACAGGAAGTCTAACCATTGGTGGAATCATTGCGGTTTTAGCTATTTCTGTTAGAAAAGAATTATTGCTTCCTATTTTATGTGCCATCTTTTTTGCCGAAAATTTATCAGTAATTATACAGGTTAGTTATTTCAAATACACTAAAAAACGATTTGGTGAAGGTAGAAGAGTTTTTCTTATGTCACCATTACATCATCATTATCAAAAAAAAGGATATCACGAAAGTAAAATTGTAACGCGATTTTGGATTGTTGCCATTATGCTTTCAATTCTAGCTATTGTAACCTTAAAACTAAGATAACATGAAAAGACTTGTAATACTTGGTGGTGGAGAAAGTGGTGTAGGAACAGCAATTCTTGGAAAGAAAAAAGGATATGATGTTTTTGTATCCGATTTTGGAAAAATAAAAAGCAACTATAAAGAAGTTCTTGGCCTAAATAAAATTAATTGGGAAGATGAAAAACACACGGAAGAATTAATTCTGAATGCAGACATCGTTATGAAAAGTCCAGGTATTCCTGAAAAAGCGGCAATAGTTAAAAAGCTAATAGAAAAAGGTATTCCAGTTATTTCAGAAATTGAATTTGCCTATCAATATACAGATGCTATTACAATTGGTATTACAGGAAGCAATGGAAAAACAACAACAACATTATTAACTTATCACTTATTAAAACAAGGGGGTTTAAATGTTGGTTTAGCGGGAAATATTGGAAAGAGTTTTGCTTGGCAAGTAGCAGAAGATAAAGTAGATGTATATGTATTAGAACTAAGCAGTTTTCAGTTAGACGGAATTGTTACTTACAAACCAAATATTGCAGTTATAACAAACATAAGTCCAGATCATTTAGACAGATATAATTATGATTATGGATTATACATTGAGTCAAAATTTAGAGTGACTTTAAACCAAACAGAAGACGATTATTTAATATATGATGATGACGATCAAGCTATTTCAATATGGCTAAATAACAATAAAATAAAAGCCAAAAAACTGCCTTTTTCATTAAAACACAAAGTTGAAGAAGGAAGCTATTTAGAAAACAAAACCCTTTATAATATCACAAACAACAAACAAATCAATATGCCAACAACAAATTTATCACTAGACGGAATGCATAATGTCAAGAACGCAATGGCTGCTACAACTATTGCACAGTTAATGAACATTAGGAAACAAACAATCAGAGAGAGTTTGTCAAACTTCCAAGGAGTAGAACATCGTTTAGAAAAAGTACTAAAGATTGAAAATGTTCAGTACATCAACGATTCAAAAGCTACTAACGTTAATGCTACCTTTTTTGCCCTAGAAAGTATGGAAACTCCAACTGTATGGATTGTCGGTGGAGTTGATAAAGGAAACGACTATTCTGAGTTAACAGCTTTAGTAAATGAAAAAGTGAAAGCTATCATTTGTTTAGGTGTTGATAACAAAAAAATTATCGATTCTTTCAATAATATTGTTGATATTATGGTTGAAACGAATTCTATGGAACAAGCTGTAAAAGTAGCTCAAAAAATTGCAGAAAGAGGAGATACCGTTTTGTTGTCACCTGCTTGTGCAAGTTTTGATTTGTTTGAAAATTATGAAGACAGGGGAAATAAATTTAAAAGTGCTGTAAGAGGATTGTAATGAACAAATTTATTAAAAACTTAAAAGGAGACAAAGGAATTTGGGCATTAGTTTTTTTACTAGCTCTTATTTCATTTATGCCTGTATATAGTGCAAGTACAAATCTTGTCTATGTAATAGGTAAAGGCTCTACTTTGGGTTATTTAGTAAAACATTTGGGTCATTTGTTTTTAGGGTTTTGTATCATTTATTTTGTGCATAAAATGCCCTATCATTACACTAAAGCCTTGTCAATGTTATTGATGCCTTTAGTTATTGTTTTGTTGATTTACACCATGTTTCAAGGAACAACCATTGGTGGTGCAAATGCAAGCCGTTGGATAAGTATTCCTTTTGTTGGATTGAGTTTTCAAACTTCTTCATTAGCATTTATTGTTTTAATGGTATATGTAGCCAAATATTTAGCAAAAATCAAAGAAAAAGAATTCACTTTCAAATCTTCATTGATTGAATTGTGGATGCCTGTTTTTTTGGTGTTGATTTTAATTCTACCAGCCAACTTTTCAACCACAGCATTAATTTTCGCAATGGTTTGTATGTTGGTTTTTATTGGACAATATCCTATAAAATACCTAGCTGCAATTATTGGTGCTGGAATAGTGATGTTGACTTTGTTTATAGTAATGGCAAAAGCATTTCCGGATGCAATGCCAAATCGAGTTAAAACCTGGGAAAGTCGTATCGAACGTTTCTCAAGCAATAAAACGGATGAAGATAATTACCAAATTGATAAAGCAAAAATTGCAATTGCTTCAGGAAGAATTTATGGACTTGGTCCAGGGAAAAGTGTTCAGAAAAACTTTTTACCTCAATCATCTTCTGATTTTATTTATGCAATTATTGTAGAAGAATACGGACTTATTGGCGGACTAGGCATTTTGTTCGTTTATATGTTGTTGTTCTTTAGATTTATCGTTTGTGCACATAAAGCTTCATCATTTTATGGTAAATTGTTAATTATAGGTTTGGGGTTTCCAATTATATTCCAAGCTTTAATCAATATGGGTGTTGCAGTTGAGTTGTTGCCTGTAACCGGACAAACATTGCCTTTAATAAGTAGTGGAGGAACTTCTATTTGGATGACTTGTGCAGCCATTGGAGTTATCTTAAGTGTGAGTAAAAAGGACGAGGAAGTTGCAGCTGATTTGCAAGAATCTGAAAAACGAAATGAAGCTTTACAAAGAATAATAGATAAAGAAATTGAGTTAGAAGACGAAAGAGAAGATGAACAAAAAGAGTTAAAGGAATCAAGTAAAAATCCTTTAGAACCCATATTAAATCAATAATAATGAGTGTCAAAAAATTCATAATAAGTGGCGGTGGAACAGGTGGACATATCTATCCTGCAATCGCTATTGCCGATGAATTAAAAAATAAATTTCCAGATGCTGAATTCCTGTTTGTAGGGGCAAAAGACAAAATGGAAATGCAGAAAGTGCCTCAAGCAGGCTATAAAATAAAAGGTCTTTGGATTGCAGGTTTACAACGAAAATTGACGTTAAAAAACGCACTGTTTCCATTTAAACTAAGTTCTAGTTTATGGAAGTCATTCTTGATTTTAAAAAAATTTAAACCAGATGTGGTAATCGGAACTGGAGGTTTTGCATCTGGTGCTGTACTAAAAATGGCTACTGTTTTAAATATTCCAACACTAGTTCAAGAACAGAATTCTTATCCTGGAATTACAAATAAGTTGTTGGCTAAAAAAGCAAGTTCAATTTGCGTGGCTTATGAAAATTTAGAGCGTTTTTTTCCAAAAGAGAAGACCAAATTAACCGGCAATCCTGTTCGTCAAGATTTAATTTCGGTTGACAAAAATAGAACGGAAGCCATAGCTTATTTCAATTTAGATAAAACTAAAAAAACAGTATTGGTTTTAGGTGGGAGTTTAGGAGCTAGAAGAATCAACCAATTAATAGCGCAAGAATTAGAATTTTTTTTAACGTGTGATGTTCAAGTAATTTGGCAATGTGGAAAGCTATATCACGATCAATATCATAATCTTAGTGCTGCAAATGTTCAAGTAGTTTCGTTTATTGATAGAATGGATTTGGTTTATGCAGCAGCAGATTTTATAATTTCACGTTCTGGTGCATCATCAGTTTCTGAATTATGTATCATAGGAAAGCCAACAATTTTCATTCCTTCACCAAATGTAGCTGAAGATCATCAAACCAAAAATGCAAATGCAATTTGTGATAAAAACGGTGCGATTTTAATCAAAGAATCAAATCTAGATAATGATTTTGAAACTATTTTTAAAGAATTGATTTCAGATGAAGAAAAACAAAAGACTTTAAGTCAAAATATAAAAAAGCTAGCCTTACCAAACGCTACAAAAGATATTGTTAAGGAGATTGAAAAGCTATTAAATTAGCCTATATTATAAATCATTACCGTTTGGTTTTAGCCTACGGAAGAATAATAAAACATGAACATAAACCAAATACATAACATCTATTTCATAGGCATCGGAGGCATCGGAATGAGTGCTTTGGCTCGCTATTTTAAAAATATTGGAAAAAATGTAAGTGGCTATGATAAAACACAAACGCAACTAACAAAAGAATTACAACAAGAAGGTATTGAAGTTCATTTTGAAGATAACATCGATTTAATTCCAAGAGATTATTATGTAGAAAATACGTTGGTCGTTATTACACCAGCTGTTCCAGTTTTACATTCTGAATGGAATTATTTCAACGAAAGAAATTACACGGTTAAAAAACGTGCAGAAGTACTTGGGTTAATTACAAAAGACACTTTTTGTTTCGCAGTTGCAGGAACGCATGGAAAAACTACAACATCAAGTATTTTGGCGCATATTTTATTTGATAGTGGTTTAGATGTAACCTCATTTTTAGGTGGAATCGTAGAAAATTACAACTCAAATCTTGTTGGAAACGGAAAAACAATAACAGTAGTGGAAGCTGATGAATTTGACCGTTCGTTTTTACATCTTCATCCAAATATTGCTTGTATTACTTCGATGGATGCTGATCATTTAGATATTTATGGTGATGCTTCTGCTATTGAAGAAAGTTTTAGAGAATTTGCAGCTAAAGTTGAAGATAAATCCAATTTGTTTCATGCAAGTGGTTTGGTTCTTGATGGTGTTTCAGTCGGAATTGACGATGATGCTAAAATAATAGCAAAAAACATAAAAATTGAAAATGGATATTATGTATTTGATGCTAAATTTGAAAATGAATTAATCGAAAATATCCAATTTGGCTTGCCCGGACACCATAATTTATCTAACGCGCTTATGGCTTTGTCAATGGCAAAAAGATATGGTGTTGAAACGGATAAAATTAAAAAAGCACTAGCTTCTTTTAAAGGAATAAGAAGACGGTTTTCTTTTCAAATTAGGAAAGAGAAATTAACATACATAGATGATTATGCACATCATCCAACAGAAATAAATGCAGTGCATCAAGCAGTTCGCGAATTGTTTCCAAACCAAAAAATTTGTGCCGTTTTTCAACCACATTTATTTAGCAGAACAAAAGATTTTGCAGATGATTTTGCAAAAAGTTTGTCAAAATTTGATGAAGTTCTGTTAATGGAAATTTATCCAGCTCGTGAGTTACCAATAAAAGGTATAACTTCAACTTGGTTGTTAAATAAAATAGAGAATAATAAAAAGAAATTAGTTCAAAAAGAAGAAATAAAGGATCAATTAACTAAATCAAACGCAACAGTTTTTGTAACTATTGGTGCTGGTGATTTAGGGGAAATGGTTTCAGAAATAAAAATTACTTTAAGTGAAAAAATTGAATTGGAATAATATACGTTTAGTTCTCATTGTAGTGCTAATGATTTTCTTGTATTCTTTCTCTGGAACCAAAAACCAAGAGCGAAAAATACAGAAGATAAATATTGCTTTCAATGCAGATGATTATCCGTTTTTAAATGAAACAATGGTTAATAACTTGTTAATACAAAATTTTCAAGGTACTTCCAAAGTAAAAAAAGAAAGGGTAGATTTGAAGAAGCTAGAAAGTTTGTTGAATGCCAATAAATACGTAGATAATTCTGAGGTTTTTTGTTCGATTGATGGGTTTCTTAACGCAAAAATAAAACAGAAAAAACCTATAATTAGAGTTTTTAACGAAAATGGTTCTTACTATTTAGATGATAAAGGAAATAAAGTTCCTTTGTCAGAAAATTTCACACCAAGAGTACCTGTATATTATGGTGTAATTAGTGCTAAGGAAGTAAAACAGCTAGTTAGTCTTTTTAATTTTATTGAAAATGACGAAATGCTAAAACATAATATAGTTGATATAAAAAAAACACAGAAAGGAAATATTATTTTTTCTGTAAGGAATTATGACTATAAAGTGATTTTTGGAACAGAAGCCAACATGGAAACCAAATTCAAAAATTACAAAGCGTTTTTACAACACGCGACAAAAGATACATTGATTAAAAGGTATAAGTCAGTCAATTTGATTTTTACAGAACAGGTAATTTGTGCTAAATAATTTGGGTATGGGAAAAGATAACATAGCAGTAGGATTAGACATCGGAACAACAAAAATTGTTGCAATGATTGGTCGCCAAAACGAATACGGTAAACTTGAGATTCTAGGAATTGGAAAATCAAAAAGTTTAGGTGTACATCGTGGTGTGGTGAATAATATCACGCAAACTATTCAGTCTATCCAACAAGCTGTTCAAGAAGCAGAAGCAAATTCAGATTATAAAATTAATGATGTTGTGGTTGGAATTGCAGGTCAACATATTCGTAGTATTCAACACAGCGATTACATCAGTAGGCCAAATGCAGAAGAAGTAATTGGTGATGCAGATATAGATCAATTAATTGGTCAAGTACATAAATTGGCCATGTTGCCTGGAGAAGAAATTATCCATGTTTTGCCTCAAGAATTCAGAATAGACGGTCAAGCCGAAATAAAAGAACCAGTTGGAATGTACGGTTCAAGAGTTGAATCTAGTTTTCACGTGGTTGTTGGTCAAGCAGCTTCAATCAGAAATGTAGGAAGATGCATCAAAAGTGCTGGACTAGATTTGTCAGGATTAACCCTAGAACCATTAGCTTCGGCTGACGCGGTTTTAAGTCAAGAAGAAAAAGAAGCTGGTGTAGCTTTAATAGATATAGGTGGTGGAACAACAGATTTAGCGATTTTTAAAGACGGAATTATTCGTCACACAGCTGTAATTCCTTTCGGAGGAAATGTTATTACGGAAGATATCAAAGAGGGTTGTTCAATCATCGAAAAACAGGCAGAATTACTAAAAGTAAAATTTGGTTCAGCTTGGCCTGGAGAAAATAAAGATAACGAAATTGTTTCTATTCCTGGATTAAGAGGACGTGAGCCGAAAGAGATTTCGCTTAAAAATTTATCAAAAATTATTCACGCTAGAGTAGTAGAAATTATTGAGCAAGTTTATGCTGAGATTAAAGAATATGGTCACGAAGACAATAAGAAAAAATTGATCGCTGGTATAGTTTTAACGGGTGGTGGTGCCGAATTAAAGCACATCAAACAATTAGTAGAATATATAACAGGGATGGACACTCGTATTGGTTATCCAAATGAGCATTTAGCTGGAGATTCTGACGAAGAAATATCTAGTCCATTATACGCAACTGCTGTTGGTTTGGTAATGAATAGTATTAGAAATAATACTAAAAGCGCTACACCATTAGTAGAAATGAAAAAAGCAGAAGTTGTTAAACAAGCAGAAGTAATTGTCGAAGAAGAGATTGTTGACAATGAATTGGTGACATCAAACAACGACACAGAGAGTACAGAGGGAAAAGTTAAAAGATCATTCTTTGATAAATATATTGAAAAAATTAAAGAATTTTTAGACAACGCTGAGTAGAAAGTTTGCAATATTTAATGAAAATGGATGCAAAAGAATAAAATAAGAAAAAATTAAAACCCAAAAATATGAGCAACGAATCAGAATTTGGAAACATTTCATTTGATTTACCTAAAAATCAATCGAACGTAATTAAAGTAATAGGTGTTGGTGGCGGTGGAAGCAACGCAATCAACCACATGTTTAAGCAAGGCATAAAAGGAGTTGACTTTATTATCTGTAATACAGATTCTCAAGCACTTGCAAATAGTCCTGTGCCGAATAAAATACAATTAGGTGTAAACCTTACAGAAGGTCTTGGTGCTGGAGCGAATCCAGAAGTAGGACAACAATCTGCTATTGAAAGTATTGATGAAATCGAAAAGATGTTAGATACTAACACAAAAATGATTTTCATTACTGCTGGTATGGGTGGAGGAACTGGAACAGGTGCTGCACCAGTTATCGCTCAATTGGCAAAAGAAAGAGACATTCTTACAGTTGGTATTGTTACAATTCCTTTTCAATTCGAAGGGAAAGTACGACAAGAACAAGCTTTACAAGGAGTCGAAAGATTGCGTAAACAAGTGGATTCACTTATCGTAATCAACAACAACAAATTAAGAGAAGTATATGGTAATTTAGGTTTTAAAGCTGGATTCTCAAAAGCAGATGAAGTTTTAGCAACTGCTTCAAGAGGAATTGCAGAAGTAATTACACATCACTACACCCAAAATATTGACCTTAAAGATGCTAAAACAGTTCTTTCTAATAGTGGTACAGCTATTATGGGTTCTGCTGTGGCTTCTGGAGATGATAGAGCGAAAATCGCTATCAAAAGCGCATTAGATTCGCCATTGTTAAATGATAATAAAATTACAGGTGCCAAAAACGTATTGCTGTTAATTGTTTCAGGTTCGCAAGAAATTACTATTGATGAAATCGGAGAAATCAACGACTTTATTCAAACAGAAGCTGGTTTCAACGCTAATATTATTATGGGAGTTGGTGAAGATGATACCTTAGAGGATTCTGTCTCAGTAACAATTATTGCAACAGGTTTCAATGCAGAACAACAACACGGAATTGTAAACACCGAACCAAATAGAATTATCCATTCATTAGACGACGAGCAAAAAGTCGTTAAAAATTTACTTGATAAGACAAATTTTAATATAGAAGTTGAAGCAGAAGAAGTCAATCCAATTCAAACTGAGTCAACTTCATCAATTACGTCACAAGAAAAATCTGTAGTTTTAGAAAAAAATGAAGAGAAAATTGTTTTCACTTTAGATGAAGCAAAAGAAGAATTTAATTCAGTTGTAGCACAAGAAAACGAATTAATTGTAACAACAGAAGCATTGAAAAACATCAATGTGGCATTCGAAATTATTGCTCCACAAGCTAAAGCAGAACCAGTCTTCGAAATTACATCTATGGCAAAACCAATCAGAGAAATCGAAGTGATTGAACCAGAATTTGTAAAAGCAAAAGAAGATGATTTACTTTTTTCTTTAGACATGTTTGAAGATAAAAAAGAAGTAAATGATAATCAAATTATTTTCAATCTTACGGATGATACAAAAGAAATTGTAGTAAATGAGCACGTTGAATTTATTCCTGTTACAGAAGTAGAAAAAAACGGAATCATTAAACATTCATTAGAAGAATATTTAGAAAAAGAAAACGAATTATTGACTGCTAAACCAACACAGGTTTCAGAGCCAATAAATCCAGAATTAGATATTACAATAAACACTGTTGAAGCTAAAGAAACACAAGAATCAATTTCAAGCTTAGAAAACAGAGATTTAACAGAGTTAACTATTGAAGAAACTTTACGTCTACGCACAGAAGAACGCAAACGTAAAATGAAAGAATTCAATTATAAATTCAATACAAATTCTCGTATAGATGAAATCGAAAGACAACCAGCCTACAAAAGAATGGGAGTTGATTTAGAATCACCAGAATTAAACAATAATAAGTCTAGAATGTCTCTAGGAACTGATAGTAACGACGATCCCCAATTGCGTTCTAACAATTCCTTCTTGCATGACAATGTAGACTAATGCTCCGTAAACTTAACCTAAAAACCCGTATCGTTTTCAATAACAATACGGGTTTTTTAATTACCTTTGTTCTAGTTTTTAATTAGAACCTATTTCCAGCTTTTCATTACAAGCTTTTTGCACTTATTTGTTTTTTCTAAGCAAAAAAAGGAGCTTCATAAAGTCGCTCTTTTTTCACAAGAAAAAATCAAACAAGCCACAAAAAGGCT
Organism: uncultured Flavobacterium sp.; assembly: GCF_963975005.1. Classification (GTDB taxonomy): domain Bacteria; phylum Bacteroidota; class Bacteroidia; order Flavobacteriales; family Flavobacteriaceae; genus Flavobacterium. Next base: position 7,128 of record NZ_CAXBFR010000020.1, on the reverse strand, counting down.
TTTCATTGCAATCTGGGGTATTAAATTATCATTAGCTTTAGCTATTGGACAACAAGTAGTTAACCATAAACAACAAATAAAATGAGTTTATCAACAAAAATTATGGACAGTATGAAAGATGCTATGAGAGCAAAAGATACTGTTGCATTAGAAGCATTAAGAGCTGTAAAATCAGAAATATTATTAGCACAAACTTCAGGTTCAGCAGAAGGATTATCTGAAGAAGATGAAATAAAAATTTTACAAAAATTAGTAAAGCAACGTAAAGACAGTGCTGCTATTTTTGCAGAACAAAATAGAAACGATTTAGCTGAACCAGAATTAGCTCAAATAGCTGTAATCGAAAAATTCTTGCCAGCACAAATGTCTGAAGCAGAAGTTGAAGCAGCTGTAGCAAAAATCATTTCAGATGGAAATTTCTCAGGAATGGCATCAATGGGTCAAGTAATGGGAATGGCTTCAAAACAATTAGGAGGAAACTCAGACGGAAAAACAATTTCTACAATCGTTAAGAAGTTATTAGTATAATTTAGAATAAAAGAGAATGGAAAATAGAACAAAGAGAATAGATTAATTCTTTCCTCTTTTCTCTTTTTTCTTTCCTCTCAAAAAAGGCTTCGTAGTTCAACTGGATAGAATGACGGATTTCGGCTCCGTTGGTTGCAGGTTCGAACCCTGCCGAGGTCACAATTAATTAAAATTAGTCAATTGCCGTTGGCTTCAGTCAAAGGTTTTTTTATGAAAACAAATTGGCTTTAGCTAAATTAATTCAAACTAATCTCAACCCAAATAGGAATATGATCTGAAATTTCTCCAGCTGATTTTAAGGTTTTAAAGTCTTTGTAAAAATGAATAACATCAAATTTGGTGACTTTTATTTTGGAAGTGTTGTACCAAATGTTATCAAATTCTGAAGACAGGCAGATCTCTTTTTTACATTCTCTTTTTAATGTTGTCTTCTGGTTTTTAAATGCTGAAGCATAACCTATTTTCTTTAAAGGATTAAAAACTGTATGCGATTGTGGGCAATTGAAATCACCTATAAAAAGTAAATTTAATAAGGGATATTCTGAAGGTAAAAATTTGAAGTATTTGATTTCAGTTTCGGGTTGTTTGCTTTTTGTAATCGCATGAAAATTAACTAAGGTTACTGTTTTTTCGTTATATTTAAAAGTGCAATAATAAGGTTCTCTGTCTATTTCTTGGCTGTACTTTTTTTCTAACCAAGCTTCACCAATTTTTTTGACCTTACTGGTTTTCCATAAAAAAGCATATCGTTCAGTTTTGTATGCACTACCTGTTGTTGGATCACTTATAACATAGTCCCATTTTGAGCCTTTTCGGTTAAGTTCGTCTGCTAGTTTTGCTACCGCTTGTGCGCCACCATAACCCGCAATAACTTCTTGAAGAGCTATTACATCATACTCTTTAAGAGTATTGGCAATATACGTTATTGTTGAGTCTGATTTTGATTTACCTAGATTTTCTACATTCCAAGAAATGACTTTTAGTTGAGCAAAAGTAGCTGAAAATACGAGTAACAAAACAAAACATAATAAACTCTTCATAGAGCCAAAATACTACTAATCTTGCCAACTTCAAAGCGTAAGTCCTGAATTTTGAGCATCAGATTTTGTTTTTTTATAATTTGATGTTTGCAAGTTTTTAAAGCTCTTATTTTGTGGTTTCTATTTTTATTATTTCTTTTCCTTGTTCTCCTAAATAATGACTTATTATTTTCTCATATAAGTTGTATCCATCATCCATATTTGTAAAAATTAGTAATCCTTTTTTTGTTTTTGGAAATATAAAAACAATCGTTTGTACTCCTTGGTCAGAACCACCGTGCGAAATTGCGTAATCTCCATTTTTAAAATTGTAAATCTCAAATCCGAGACCAAAATGTTTTCCATTTTTGGTTGCTACTTGAGGTGTTATCATGTCGTTAAAAACTTTTTCAGAAAGTCCTTCACGGTTCATTACGCTAACTAAAAAGTTTCCATAGTCTTCGATAGTGGTTAATAAATCGTCAGCAGCATTTGGTATCTTGTTTCTAGTGGTTTTGTAGCTGTTTCCTTTGTTGTCGAATTCAAAGGCAAATCGTGACTCATCAACTTTGTTGCTCCAAGAAAATTGTGTGTCATTCATTTTTAAAGGCTCAAAGATTAATTCATTGGCTAATTCTTCTAAGGGTTTGTGGAATTTAATTTCTAATGCTTTTCGCAAATATTCCAGCCCTTCACCCGAATATTGATATTTAGTTCCTGGTTCAAATTCAAAACCTAATTGGTTTGACTTATTAGAAAACCTCCAATTGGGAAATCCAGTTTGATGGCTTAAAATATGTCTAGTAGTTAGTTTTTTGCTGTTTGGATCTTTTGCTACGTCTGGATCTGTCCAATAGTTATAAATGGGTTCGTCTAAATCCCATTTTCCTAAACTTACTAATTTTAAAGTAACGATTGCTGTTACTGGTTTTGTTAAAGAGGCTACATTAAAAATGGTATTATATGGTGCTGCAACATCCTTTTTGAGTTCTCCATAAACTTTAATTTGCTTTAGTTTTCCGTTTTCAATTATTCCTAATCCAAGTGTTGAGACTTTGTTTTCTTTAAGCCATTTTTCTATTTCCACATTATTTTCAAAAAATGACATTTCTGTATTATCAAGTTCGTAAGCTTTATGCCCATAACTTAAAGAAGTTTGTAATTTCCATTGATCGTTTTCTAACACCCATACATTTGAAAACTTTGCGATTCCTGGTTCGGCTACTTTGCTTTCGTAAAAGAGATGTTCTCCGTTATGAATAGCTCCATATAAAATTCCATTCCTATACAATGGGAAAATTTCGGTACTTTCTTTTACTAATACTCTTATTACTTGACGCGTTTCGGGACTTTTGCATAAGCCGTTTTTTAAGTCGTTAAGAAATTTAGTCTTGTTGGAAACACCGTCTTTATCGTGATAAAACTTTAGGTTTTCGCTTAGTAAGTTTTCAAACTGTTTGATGTCGCAATGATTGAAACCTATATTGAAAAGTAAGCTGTCTTTGGCTAAAATTGTTTTGTAGAGTGTTGCATTTTTATCCAATTGTGCCAAACTGTTTGCACTGAAAAGAATTGAAACAATAAGGAGTAAGGTGATTTTTTTTGACATGATGAATTGTGTTTTGCAGTTCGTATTGATTGACGCAAAGATTATACAATCCATATCTTTTTTCAAGAAAAGATGCCCGACAATAACCCGACAATTTCGTGACAGGGTTTATATCATGTTGAAATTCAGCTTGTAGCGAAGTTTTTTGTACTTATCTATCGCTATGGCATTTCTAAGAATGATAAACACATTAGACAAGGCAATTCCTATCATAAGGAATAATGTGAAGTTGTTTCCAAGCTTTAAAAAGATTCCTATCATAAAAACGATAGGTGCTAAAATGGTCCAAATAATTTGTAAAGAAATAAGTTGTTTGGTTAGTTTGTTTTTTTGTTTCATTGTGATCATTAGCACAAGAGGAACAATAATATTTAAGGGTGGAATTAAAGTAAACGGAATTGAAGAAAGGTTTATTATTTTTAGTAAAGAATAGTTAATTAACGCTACTTCGTTAGGAGTTGAAATTGTAGTCTGTTCTTGCTCTTGTTTTTTGTGGAGCAATTCATTTTCTTCAATTTCTAAGGCTTTTGCTAAAACGCGAAGCGTGTAGCCTTTGGGTTCTTTTCCTGTTTCAATTCGTTGTATAGTCCTTGTAGAAACACCAGATTTTTTGGATAACTCTTCTTGGGTTAGGTTTTGTTGTTCTCTAAGTGTTTTTAATCTGGACATTCTCTTTTTGGAGTTTGGTATTTGATGTTTTGAGGCTTAATGATTTTTAATTAAGCACGGATTTCAAATATACAAAACTAACTTTAAAATAATTTTTTGATTAGGTCAAAAATAGTATTAGTCTTCCCAACCACAAAGTGTAAGTCCTAAATCTTGAGCATCAGATTTTGATTTTTTTACAATTTGATGTTTACAGGCATTTAAACCTCCACAGGTTTTGGTGTAATGGTATTTTTTTGCTCCTTTTGAATCACAAATGTAAACATCGCTATAATAACTTTGTATATTTATAGTGAATAGGAATAGTAATGTTATTAATGTTTTCATTTGTTTTCAGTTTTATATAATGATAAAAGTAAACCAATTCCAACTACTACATCAACTATATTCCAAATTATTCTTTTTCATAAAACCCAATCGTTTTTAAAAATCCTTCTTCAAACAAATAAAATTCATTAAAGGTTTCTATAGATTGTTTGTTTTTGTTTTTACTTTCATGAATTAAGCCTAAGTGTTTTTTGTTGATGGTTAAGTGCAGTTTGCAAAGTGGTTTTCTATTATCGTCGTCTAATAGAATTCCAAAATAAGATTGTTTATCTCTATGAGTTATTCGGTCCATTGAAAGTTTTTTTCTTAAAATGGCAACCACAATTCTGTAAGCTTCTCGTTCTTCTTCAGTTTCTATCTTATCTTTTAACTGATGAATTTTATCGATTAATGCTCTTAGTTGCGAATTTGATTCCATGACTGCTTTGATTTAAATTGTTATTTCAAACATATAACATCTAAAAATCAATTCCTTACGGGAAACCGTAATTCAAAAAAAGGACTGCAAAACTCTAAAGTTTCCTGTCACTTTAGAGTTTTTTGCAATCCGACTTAATTAACAAACCATCAATTAAGTATTTATTACTCTGATTCATAATGAATATGAGCTGCAGAGCAACAATGTTTGCATCCATTGGCGTTCAAATAAACTTTTAACGCTTCTTTAAGCGCTTCCTTTTCATTTGAAAAATCTCCAATATAGTGAGCATTTACAATAACAGGCATGTAAAGGCAAAATTCATTGTGCAGTTCATGGTCTCCATTTGTTTTCGGAATAAGATCTAGGTAATAACGTTTCATAATGTTCCCTTTTCAATTCTTTGACAAATTTAAGACAACAAAAACGTTTGATTTTACGGGAAACCGTAAAGGAGCGTTTTTTTTTGTAATAGGTAAAATAGGTAATGGGTAAAAGGTTTATATTAAACCTAGGTCTTTTGCAATTGCAATTAAGTGTACTGTGTTGTTTGCTTTAAAATAGTCTTTTAGTTTGCCTATTCTTTTTTCAATAGTAGATTTACTATTAGGTTCAATGCCTAGTTTTTTAAACGTAATGTCCATTTTATCTTGTGCTACACCCAGAGCTAAGTGTTGTATTAATTGGATGTCATAATCGTCAATTTGGTGTGTGATTTTATCTTGAAAAATGTAGGTTAGGTTTGCTGCTATGTACTTGTCGTCGCTTTCAAAAACTTTTTTCAGAGCTTTTTTTAGTTCGGGCAAACTGTTTCTTCCCTTTAAAACAAAGGCGTTGATGTTTTGGTTTTCAAAAAGAGATTTGATGCGCACTGGTTTTTCTTCTACTGAAAAAACAATCACTTTTATGTTGGGTTGTATTTTTTTTACAGCTGTTATTAGTTCTTCGCCCGAATTTAATTGGTTGGGTCTAAAGTCTTCTATGAAGGACAAATCGGTTATCAATAGTTGATAAGGTTCGTTGTCTTGTAAAGCTTTTTTAATTTTCAACATGGCATCATCACAATATTTTACATTGTCAACTTCAACGATATTTAATTCGTCTAAGGTTGTTGCAACAGCTATGTTGATGCTGTCTAAATCTTCGGCCAATAATACTTTTGAAAACATAGATAAACGGTTTATTTTGGAAAAACAATTTTAGCTTTAAATCCTTTTTGGGATTCTGTTTCAAAAGTAAAGCTTCCATTTATGGTTTTTATACGGTTTTCCACATTTTGCAAACCATTTTTAAATTTTAATGATTTACTGCTTCCTATACCGTTATCCGAATAGTTAATTTCGTACGTTTTGCCTTTGTCTTCAAAACCAATTAAAACCAAATTGCTTTGGCTGTGTTTTTTCATGTTAACCAACAGTTCTTGAAGAACTCTATAAACTGTAATCTTGGTTATTTTTTTAGTCTTTGCCCAATTTATGGCTTCAAAATTTTTGATGATTACGTTTGTATCTTCACTATTAAAACCTGAAAGTAATAAGGATAAGTTTTCTTTAAAGTTTTCGCTCGTATCGATTTCACTATTTTCTAAAGAAATATTTCTTGTACGGTTGTAAATGTTTTCAATTTGATTTAAGAAATGTTCCTTTTTGTTTAAATCAGACAAATCTTGCGTTTCGGCAAAAGTCATGGTGTTGTAAACATCGTTGGCTAGTTCATCATGAAGCTTTTTTGAAATTCGAGTTTCCGCTTCATATGTAGATTTTTGAAGTTTGTTTTTGTTTTTAAAACGAATTAAGAAATAAATTAAAAGGGCGATAATTCCAAATCCGATAAATAAATAGGTAATAAACTCTTTCTCAACTTTCAATTTCTCGTTTTTCTCTAAAGTAATTTTAGAATCGTATTTTATTTTTGAATATTGGTTTTTGGCTGATTGTCTTATTTTTGTAATGCTATCATTAATGTGTGAATAAGTAGCAAAATGTTTAACGGCCTTTTTGTTGGTAGCGTTTTTTATTAACAAATCAAGTGCTTCTAACTTGTCATCTGGACTATTGACAATTGTGGCTGATTGCAGCGCTTTATTTGCAAACTCTTTTGATAAAACTGGATTGTTTTCTTCGTAAAAATTTGATAGGTGTATATAAGATGCAATTTTATCGTAATCATCATTGATGCTGTCTCTTATGTTTAAACTAGCATAAAGATATTCTTTTGCTAAGGAGTCTTTTTTGATTTTAAAATAAGCAAATCCAAGATTATCTGTTACTCTAGCGTATTCACTTGGATAAACTTTTAAAGAATCACTTTTTAGTAACTTTTCTAAAACATCAATTGATTTTACATATTCTTTTTGATCTAAATAATTTACCGCAATGTTGTTTTTAATAGTAAGTCGATTAGTTTCATTTTTTGAATTATCGAGCGTTTTATTATAATAAAGTAAAGCGTTTTCATAATCGGCTTGTTCATTATAAGCAATACCTAAAAAGTTGTTTAGATATTCTTTATAATTTGTTTCGTTATCAATACCAAAGGCTTCTGTAGCTGTTTCTTCT